>CAMYOO010000141.1 GCA_947260035.1 uncultured delta proteobacterium | reverse complement strand
CGAGGTGGCCGCCGTCGCAGGCGGCTCGGGAATCGGAGCCGGGGGCATGGAGCTAGAAGGAGTCCTTGGCCGCCCGCCGCTCACCCAGCTGATCGGCGTCCGCGGCGCGCAAGAACGGGTTGATGGCGCGCTCTTCCCCGATGGTGGTGGGAATCGTCATCTCGGCGGGGGTGGCGTCGTGCCAGTCGGCGGCGGCGCCGGCGCGGATCTTGCGCACCTGCTCGAGCTTGGTCGCGACCGCCGCGTTGTCCGGCTCGACGTGGGCGGCGAAGATCAGGTTGCTCTCCGTGTACTCGTGGCCGCAGAACACGCGGGTGGCGTCGGGCAGCGCGCCCAGCTTCCGCATGGCTTCGAACATCATGCGCGCGTCGCCCTCGAAGAGCCGGCCGCAGCCGCCGGCGAACAGCGTGTCGCCGCAGAACACCGCCTCGGCGGCGTCGAATACGTAGGCGATGTGGCCGCTGGTGTGGGCCGGGATGAAGAGGATGCGCGCCTCCTCCTGGCCCACGCGGATCGTGTCGCCCTCCTCGAGGCCGTCCGTGAAGCCGGGAATGCGCTCCGCGTCGGAGACCTTGGTGACCCGGGCGCCGCAGGCGTCCACCTGCCGGATCACCGGCTCCGCCTCGGGCGCGTCCACCACGGCGGCTTCGCCGCTGGCTTCGCAGACCAGGAGGTAGGTGTAGTTGTCGCCGAGGGTGGGGATGCGATCGATGCGGAGGCTCATGGCCGCCGAGGCTAGCCGATCTCAGCGCAGGGGCTCCACCTCGAGATCCGCGCACACGTCGGCGCGCATGGCGTCCGCCAGCAGGCGCAGCACTCCGGCGTCGGCGCGGCCGCCCAGGCGCAGGCGCACGGCGAGGCCGTCGATGCGGAAGCCGTCCAGGGATGCGTCCAGCTCGGCCAGGCAGGGCACGGCCACCTTCTCCAGCCACTCGACCACCCGGGCACGCGTCTCCGCCGCGCAGGTGCGGCGGTTCTGGCTGCGAAGCTCGGCGTCCACGCGCTCGCCCTGGCACACGGCCAGGATCTCCTCGATCTCCGGGTGGCAGGTCTCGCACTCCGCGCCTGCCCCGCAGGCCTCGCTCACCTGGGCCACGGTCTCCAGGCGCTCGCTGCGGACCCGTTCCTGGAGCCGGAAATCGGTCAGGCCCAGGCAGCGGCAGGCGATGCGGGAGTTCCTCGGATGCGCGGGTGTTTCGTCCATGCAGCCTGCATCGGCCGCATGGCGCCGGATCTTTCGGCCTAGAGGAGATCCATCTGGGAGGGAGCGCTGGGCTCGGCAGGAGCGGCCGGGGCCGGCTTCGGGGCGGGGCTGCGAGCGGCGGCGCGCGCGATGGCCGGCTGGGCAGCGGCAGGCTCGACGGCGGCCTTGGGCTTGCCCCGTGCCGCCGGACACGCGTCCCGGTACTCGCACCAGTCGCACAGGGCGCTGGGGCGCGCCTCGAAGCGCTCCTCGGACTCGATGCGCTGGATCAGGTCGGCGATCTCGGCGCGCAGCGCGTCCAGCTGGTCGGGCGTGCGGGTGGAGACCCGGGTGGCCCCGAAGGTCAGGTAGTGCCAGACCAGCCGTATCGGCGTGTCCGGGTGCTTCTCGCGCAGGGCGATCTGGTACAGGGCCAGCTGCCGGTCCGCGTCCAGGCGCTTCTGGGAGGGGATGCGCCGGGAGGTCTTGTAGTCCTGGATCTCGATGCTGCCGTCGCGAGCGCGCACGATCCGGTCCACGAATCCCTGCACCCGCCAGCCGTGCTCCGGGTCCCGGTACTGGATGCGCTCCTCCAGGCCCAGGGTCTCGTCGGCGTCGAACGGGTAGTGCAGGCGGTAGAACTGGCGCAGGCAGCGCTCGCCGAAATCGACGTAGTGCTCGACGCTGTGGCCTTCGCGCACGATGCGCACCTGGTCCGGGTCGTAGCTCTCCTCCCACATGGCCCGGAAGCGGAGCAGCACCTTGTCCAGGGAGGGCACCAGCCCCTGCTGTACGAAGCGGTGCAGCCGCTCCAGGACCTCGTGGACCTGCTTGCCCACGAAGCCTTCGATGGACTGGGTCTCCGCTGGGACCTTCAGGATGTAGCGATAGTGGAAGCGCTTCGGGCAGTCTTCGAAGCAGGCGAGTCGGGAGTGGCTGTAGACCGGCGGCAATGCGGCTCCTGCGGACGCGCTGTGCACAGGCCACGGGCGCGGTAGCACTTCGCATCACCCGCGGGGTTCGATCGGGCGACTCTGTCGGGGACGACGCACGGGGAGGACGCGCCGTGAGCGAGTATACCGGAAGCCTGCTGAGCCGCGCTAAGCTCGAGCATCGCTTCCCGCGCGCCCCCCGGGAGGAGTCCTCCATGTCCGATCGGCCGGAATCCGTGGATGAAGTGCTGGAGCCGACCCTTGCGGCCCTGGCCCGCAGCGGCGACGACGCTCTCTCCAAGGCCTGCAGCGAGGGCTGCCCGGACTGGGACGCGGTGGTGGCCTGGACCGACCGCACCCGGCAGCTGGTCTTGCGCCAGCGGCAGCCCTCCGCCCTGCGCGCCCAGATTCCCGCCATGGCCACCCGGCTGCTGGAGATCCTGCACTCCACGCCCGGCACCCGGGACGTGGATCCCGAATGGCTGGTGGCCCGCTTCGTGGAGTGCCTGCCCGACGTGCGCGCCCGCCTGGCGGAGGACGTGGAAGCGGCCCACGAGGGCGACCCGGCCTCCAAGAGCTTTGCCGAGATCGTCGTGGCCTATCCGTCGATCCAGGCGGTCACGGTGCACCGCCTGGCCCACGAGATCTTCCGGCTCGGCGCGCCGCTGCTGGCCCGGGTCATGGCCGAGTACGCCCACGGGCGGACCGGGATCGATATCCATCCCGGCGCCACGATCGGCCGCCGCTTCTTCATCGACCACGGCACCGGCGTGGTGATCGGCGAGACCACGCTGATCGGAGACCGGGTGCAGATCTACCAGGGCGTCACCCTGGGTGCGCTCTCGCCGCGGCGCGGGCAGAAGCTGCGCGGCAGCAAGCGCCATCCCACCATCGAGGACGACGTCACCATCTACGCAGGCACCACCATCCTGGGCGGGGAGACGGTGATCGGTCGCGGCAGCGTGATCGGCGGCAACGTCTGGCTCACGCACTCGGTGCCGCCCGAGTCGGTGGTGCTGATCGAGTCGCCGCGGCAGACGGTGCGGGACAAGTCGCACGCGGGCGACCCGGACTGGTCGGATTGGGATATCTGAGCGTGAAGCGCCTGCTCCGCGTGTTGCCCGTCGTGTTGCTGGTGGTGCTGTTCCTGGCCGGCCCGGTGGCGGCGGTCGAGGAGTGGGCCCAGCGGCTCAACAGCGACATGATGAGCCCCTACTGCCCGGGGCGCACCCTGACCGACTGCCCCAGCCCCCAGGCCGCCGAGCTGCGCGCCTGGGTCCGCGAGCAGGAGCAGCTGGGGCGCACGCGCGAGGACGTGGAGGCTCAGCTCGAGCGCCTGTACGGCGAGGTGGTGCGTTCGGCGCCGCGCGCCCAGGGCTGGGGCCTCACCGCATACCTGATTCCGGCCGGCGCCATGCTGGCGGGCGCGGTCCTGGTAGTGGCCCTGCTGGGGCGGCGTCGCACGCCTTCCGGGAGCTCGGGCGCAACCACCCGCGCCCCGACGGCCGTGGACCCGGAGCTGGAGGCGATCGTCGATCGGGAGCTCCGGAACGAGGCGCCGTGAAGGTCTACACGCGTCGCGGGGATTCGGGCCAGACGGACCTGTTCGGCGGCCGGCGCGTGAGCAAGGACGACGTTCGGGTAGAGGCCTACGGCGAGGTCGATGAGCTCAACGCGTGCGTCGGCGTCGCGCTGGCGGCCGGGGTCCAGGACGACGTGGCCGCCCTGGGTGTTTGCATCCAGGGCGAGCTATTTGCCCTGGGCGCCTACCTGGCGACGCCCGACAAGCGGCGCAGGGAGAAGGGCGCGATTCCCGTGCTGAGCGACGACCACGTGGCGCACCTGGAGGAGCGCATCGACGCCTTCGAGGGCGAGATCGAGCCGCTGCAACGCTTCGTGCTTCCGGGCGGAGCTCCGGCCGCCGCCGCCTTCCACGTGGCTCGCACCGTGTGCCGGCGGGCCGAGCGCAGGGTGGTTGCGCTGGATCGGCTGGACAAGCTGGACGAAGTCGCCCTGCGCTACCTGAACCGGCTATCCGACCTGCTCTTCGTGCTCGCGCGGTTGGAGAATGCCCGGGCCGGCTGCGGCGACGTGGAGTGGGAAGGCGCTGGGCGCTGACGGCCCTGAAGGCGCGAGCCCGATGTAACGCACCGGCCGCTCCGCGCGCAGGCGCAGCAGGGTGCCCACCGCCAGGCCGAAGAGCAGCGACAGCAGCAAGGCCAGGCCGATCCCGCGCAGAAACTTCACGGCGCACAGGATCGCAGACCCGGCCGGGTCATGCGAAGGGATCCCGGGCCAGATCGCGGCGGCTCCGCGCCAGCAGCGTGTCCAGACGCTTGCGCAGGGGATCGGCGACGGGCGCCGGCGTGCGGTCGTCGCGCACCAGACCCTCGAAGAAGCGCACCAGTCCGACCAGGTCCGAGCGGCGGATGGACTCGGGCGCAATGCGGCCGCCGCGGCCCACGTTGTGGTAGTTGCCCAGGGGCAGGCACATGCCGGCACAGCGGTAGCCGAAGAGCTGGTAGGCGGTGGACTCGCAGGTGCCTCCGTCCATGAGCTTGCGCTGCCAGGTGAAGCGGCCGCCCTTGGGGCCCGCCAGGACGGCGCCCACCCCCGAGATCCAGCGGGTGAGCCGGTCGTCAAACAAGCTGGTGCGATCGCCCACGCGCACGATCGGGCCGCCGCCCTGGGGCGCGTCGGGCAGCGCCATGCTGGCTTCGATGGCCACGATGCGCGCCGCGCGCGGCAGCCGCCGGCCGGCTGCCACCGACAGGGCGCCGACGAAGCCCACCTCCTCGGCGCGGGTGAAGAGACCGCGCACGTCCACCCGACGGCGCGGGTCGATGCGGTCCACGGCGTCCAGGAGCGCCAGGATCGCGGCCAGTCCGGCCAGGTCGTCCACGGCGCGGCTCTCGATCAGGTCGCGGTGGGGCGAGTAGCGGAAGGCGGGCAGGTCCCACATCCCGTAGGCGCCCGCGGGCAGCGGGCGGCGCGCGCGCAACACCACGCGCTTGCGGCCGCTGCGTCGCTCCAGCGTGGCGCGCTCCACCCGCGCAGGAAGCTCTTCACCGTCGTGGAAGAAGCGGGCGCGCGCTCCCGCGAAGCTGGAGAGCGGAACGCCGCCCAGGAAGTCGGCCTCGACGCGGAAGCCGCCGTCGCGATGCGCGCTGCAGCGACGCGCACGGAAGCCCGGGTGGTCCATGTGAGCGGCCAGCACCAGGGGCGCACGGCTCGCCCGCACGCCCCGTCGCCGGATCGCGACGTTGCCGTCGGCATCCTCGCTCAGGCGCAGGTGCGGACGCGCTGCGCTGAACTCGCGCAGCCAGGCGATCACCTCGCCCTCGCGGTAGGGCGCCGTGGGGCAGGACAGGGTGCGCCGTGCCAATCGCAGCACGGCGTCGGGTCGGATCGCGGAGCGGGCCATCAGGCCTTGCGCAGCGCCTCCTCGATCTCGGTGCCCAGGCTGCGCACGGCGGCGAAGGCGGAGGGCAGGGGATCGGCGGCCAGACGCTCGGCCAGCGCGGAGCGCCCGCCGATGGCCCCCAGGCCGAAGCTCCCGTAGCGCAGGCTCAAGGCTTCCACGGCCCAGTCGCGGGCGCCGGCAGCGCGTCGCTCGGCCAGGGCGCCGGCCACCAGATGCCGTCGGTGGCCGTCCAGCGCGTCCAGCAGCCCATCGATGCCCTGGGCTTCGCGAGCCGAGACCTGGAGCACCGGCGGCGTCCATGCGTCTTCGCCCGAGCGCGAGAGTCCGAGCCCTGCCGAGAGCTCGGACGCCGTGCGCGCCGCCACCGCGCCCAGGTCCGACTTGTTCACGGCGAACACGTCCGGCAGCTCCAGGACGCCTGCCTTCATGAACTGGAGCATGTCACCGGCGCCGGGCTGCGCGACGAAGACGGTGGTGTCCGCCAGGGAGGAGACGTCGCTCTCGGACTGTCCGACGCCCACGGTCTCCACGAACACGCGGTCGAAGACGGCGCAGAGCACCAGCAGCGAGGCGCGCGTGGCTTCGGCCAGGCCGCCCAGCCGCTCCCGCGCCGCCATGGAGCGGAAGAACACACCCTCGTCGGAGGCCCGGGAGCGCAGCCGGATGCGGTCGCCCAGCAGCGCGCCGCCCGAGCGCCGGCTCGACGGGTCCACGGCCACCACGCCCACGCTCTCGCCGCGTTCGCGCAGCGTACGCACCAGGGCGTCCAGCAGCGTGGATTTGCCCGCGCCGGGCGCGCCCGTGAGCCCCACGCGCGGCGGGCCGGGGAAGGGCAGGCCCCGCTCCAGGGCTTCCAGCAGCTCCAAGGCGGCGGCGCGGCGCTCCGGCCGCGCGTCGTCCACCAGGTTGAGTGCGTCGGAGACGGCGTCCCGCTCGCGGGCCAGGAGCCGGCCGGCGAGCTCAGGCGGCAGCGGCCGACTCCGAGACCACGTCCACGATCTCGCCCATGATCCGGTCCATGTCGAAGTCCTTGGGCGTGTAGACGCGGCGCACGCCGGCCTCGCGCAGGGCGTCGGCGTCGTCCTCGGGGATGATGCCGCCCACGACCACGGGCAGATCGCCCAGGCCGCGCTGCTTCAGCTCCGCCAGCACGTCCAGCACCAGCACGCTGTGGGAGCCCGACAGGATCGAGAGCCCGATCACGTGCACGCCTTCGTCGCGTGCAGACTGGGCGATCTCCGAGGGCGTCAGCCGGATGCCCTCGTACACGACCTCCATGCCCACGTCCCGCGCCTTCACGGCGATCTGTTCGGCGCCGTTGCTGTGCCCGTCGAGACCGGGCTTGCCCACCAGGATCTTGAGGGGACGGCCGAGTCGTTGGGACAGCGCCTTCACGCGCTCTCCGGTGTCGTTGGTCCGGGGCGCCGTGGCCGGCCGCTCGGCCACGCCGGTGGGTGCGCGGTACTCGCCGAACACCTCGCGCAGCACGTCCGCCCACTCGCCGGTGGTGACGCCGGCGTGGGCCGCGGCGATCGAGGGCGGCATGACGTTGGCGCCGTTCTTCAGCGCATCGCGCAGGTTCGCCAGCGCCGCCTCCGCGTCGGCGCTGTTGCGCCGGCGGCGGAAGCTCTCGAGGCGTTCGATCTGCTCGCGCTCGGCGGACTCGTCCACCTTGAGGATGGACTGGGGTCCTTCGAGGAGCGGGGATGGCTCCGACTCGGTGTAGCAGTTCACGCCGATCACCTGGATGTCACCGGCCTCGATGGCCCGCAGCCGCGCCGTGTGCGACTCGACCAGGCGCTGCTTCATGTAGGCGTTCTCCACGGCGGCCACGGCGCCGCCCATGTCGAGAACCGCCTGCAGCTCGGCCAGCGCCTCTTCCATCAGCTCGCGGGTGCGCGCCTCCACCACGTGGGACCCGTCGAAGAGGTCGGCGTGCTCCAGCAGATCGGTCTCGTAGGCGAGGATCTGCTGGATGCGCAGCGACCACTGCTGATCCCAGGGGCGCGGCAGCCCGAGCGCCTCGTTCCAGGCCGGAAGCTGGAGCGCGCGGCAACGCGCCTTCTTGGAGAGCGTGACGCCCAACGCCTCGAGCACGATGCGGATCACATTGTTCTCGGGCTGGGCCTCGGTCAGGCCCAGGCTGTTCACCTGCACGCCGTAGCGGAAGCGACGCAGCTTGGGATCCTCGACGCCGTAACGTTCCGCGGTCAGCCGGTCCCAGATCTCCGCCATCGCGCGGCCCTTGCAGACCTCGTCGACGAAGCGGATCCCGGCGTTCAGGAAGAACGAGATGCGGCCCACCACGCGCGGGATCGCCTCGTCGGGCACGTCGTCCCGGGCGCGCACGGCGTCCAGCACCGACAGCGCGGTGGCCATGCTGTAGGCGATCTCCTGGGCGGGCGTGGCACCGGCCTCCTGCAGGTGATACGAGCAGACGTTGATGGGATTCCACTTGGGGATCGCATCCACGCTGTAGGCCACCATGTCGCTGATCAGCTTCAGGGACGGCTCCGGCGGGAACACGTAGGTCCCGCGCGACAGGTACTCCTTGACGATGTCGTTCTGGGTGGTGCCCTGCAGGTTCCGGGGATCGCCTCCCTGGCGCTCCGCGGTGGCGACGTACAAGGCCAGCAGCCAGGCGGCCGTGGCGTTGATGGTCATGGAGGTGTTCATCTTCTCCAGCGGGATCTCGCGGAAAAGGGCCTCCATGTCCTCCACGTGGCCCACGGGCACGCCGACCTTGCCCACCTCGCCGCGGGCCAGGGGGTGGTCCGCGTCGTAACCGGTCTGGGTGGGCAGATCGAACGCCACCGACAGGCCGGTCTGGCCCTTGGCCAGGTTGGTCCGGTAGAGGGTGTTGCTGGCCTCGGCCGAGGAGTGTCCGGAGTAGGTCCGGAAGACCCACGGCCGGTCGCGATCGTTGCTGGACATCGTGCGGGCCCTCTGCGCGTGCCCCTCGAAGCAGGCACGCAAGTATGCGAGAAACCTAACGAACGGGCTTCCGCGGGGCAAACGAGCCGCTATCGTGGCGCGGTGAGCGAGTTCTTCTTCCGCCTGACGCCCGACCAGGTGCTGGCTGCCGTCGAGGCCGGCGGCTTCCGCCCTACGGGACACTGCTCGGCGCTCAACAGCCTGGAGAACCGGGTCTACGACGTGCGCCTGGAGGACGACTCCCACGTGGTGGCCAAGTTCTACCGGCCCGAGCGCTGGAGCCGGGAGGCGATCCAGGAGGAGCACGCGTTCCTGGACGACCTGCGCGAGGCGGAAATCCCCGTCTGCGCGCCCCTGACCTTCGCCGACGGGGAGACCCTGCACCAGGTCGAAGAGATCTGGTACGCCGTCTGGCCCCGCACCGGCGGGCGTGCGCCCGACGAGCTAACGGATATCCAGCTCCAAGTCCTGGGCCGGCTGCTGGCGCGGATCCACAACGTGGGCGCCCTGCGCGACGCGCCGGCACGGCGTCGGCTCGACGCCGTCAGCTTCATCCGCGAGCCGCTGGAGATCCTGGCGGCACATCTGCCGCCGTCGTGCGCCCGGCGCTACGTCGCCGCGACCGAACGCGTGGCCGCGCTGTTCGACGAGCGGGCTCCCGGCGTGCCCGTGCACCGCATCCACGGCGACTGCCACGTGGGGAACCTGCTCGACGGGCGCGAGGGCTTCTTCTTCCTCGACTTCGACGACTTCGTGATCGGCCCGGCCGTTCAGGACGTGTGGATGCTGGCGCCCGGTCGCGACGCCGAGGGCCGGCGTCAGCGTCGCGTCATGATCGACGCCTACCGGCAGTTCCGCGACTTCGACGAGCGTTGGCTGTGTCTGGCCGAGCCGCTGCGCGCCATGCGCTTCGTGCACTACGCCGCCTGGATCGC
>CAMYOO010000140.1 GCA_947260035.1 uncultured delta proteobacterium | reverse complement strand
AGGCGGCGCGGGCCTATTACCTCGAGGTGCTGCAAAAGCTGTCCGGCGAAGACGATTCCGCTTGATTCCGTCGACGGTCGGCATACAGTGGAGAAGTCGTCCTGAGTCGCGATGCGAGGAGACCGAGGTCTCGTTCCCATCGGCCGAAACTAGGCGTCGACGACAGACGGGCGACCCAAGGCGTTGGTGGGAGCGAGCGTCCATGACAGGGATCGCGTCTCGAAAAAGGGGATGCGACCCTGACCAGGGGCCGGCGCGGGAGCGCTTCCCGAACCCGGGAGCTTCCATCCGTGCGCGGAGCCTGGCGAAGCCGAGATCTCCACCGTCGTTGTCGGGAGAGCGCCAGCTCTCATCCTTGACCGGTCCGTCGGCGTCGGAAGTGGGCGGTTTTCGTCGGTGACATACGATTCAAGTGGTTGATGTCACCACTCCGCAGACAAAGAGCCTCGACGGAGGATCGGGGAGTCCCCGCCGCCTCGGCGATCTTTCAGCGGTCCGCGCCACCCAGGGCGCGCCGGGCAGCCTTCGCAAGCTCGTCATCCGAGCTTGCCGCGATCTGCTCCAGCTCCGTGTGCACGGCGGGTGTGTTCGCCACCGTGGCTGCCGCCGGCAGCGCTGCCTTGCGGACGCCACGATCCTCCGAGCGCAACGCGGCCAGTACGGAGCCCTCGATCCCGTCCACGCGCTGGAGCGCGCCCATGGTCAGCGCCAGCTGCACCACGCCCGGATCTACGCGCGGGGCGCCGGTTCCCGCCAGCAGGGCGCGCATGCCGTCGGAGTCGGTGACGGCGATGCTTGCCGAGGCGCGTCGCACCGATACCGGACGTCGTGGGTCCAGGGCGATGCGCGCCCGCGCCAGGGCTACGTCGCGTCCGATGGGCAGCGGAGGCTCGCGCCGGTGGTCGGCCAGGGCGCGGGCCGCTGCGTCGCGAAGCTCCTGGTCGGTGCCGTCGATCCACTCCAGGTAGACGTCGCGCACGGCCACGTCATCCGGGGCCGCCAGCAGCTCGGCCAGCGCGTCGCGCCAGCGCGCCTCGCCCGCGGGATCCGCCAGGATCATGACTTCCTTGGGCTCGTCCACCCAGACGTAGGGCGTGCGCGCGCCGCGCAGCAGCAGCAGGGTCCGGTCTCCGGCGCTCAGGTCCGGCGCGCGGGACGGCGCGCGCTTGATGGCGAAGCGCTCGCCAGGCGCTCCGCGCAGTGCCACGGCATCGACCACCTGGACGCGGCCCAGCTCGACCCGCTCGATGGTGCCGAGCGCCACCACGTCCGCCTCCGCCAAGCGCGCGTCCAGCGGACGGCTGGCCGCCGGCAGGCCATGTCCCGCGATCTGGGCGTCGGCCGGCACGGCGCCGAGGCACAGGGCCAACGCGAGAATCGGGATCCGGGGATCGGCGAGACGCTGCACAGTCGGCGATCATAGGCGGCGTGACACGCGCCCGCTGCATCGTCGTCGTCCTGCTGCCGCTGCTGGCGTCTTGCGCCCTGAATCCGGTCAGCAAGACCCCGGAGTTGGTCCTGACCACCAAGGACCGCGAGGTGGAGATCGGCACGCAAGCCGCGCGCGAAGTCGAGGAAACCGTCGGTGTGGTGCATGATCCGAAGATCGCGGAGTACGTCTCCGCGGTGGGCGCCCGCATCGCCGCGCTCTCGCCGCGCCAGGACGTGGAGTACCACTTCGCCGTCGTCGAGATGGGCGAGCCAAACGCGTTCGCCCTGCCCGGCGGCTACATCTTCGTATCGCGGGGCATCGTCGAGCTCTTCGAGACCGAGGACGAGCTGGCCGGCGTGCTGGCGCACGAGGTGATCCACGTGGCGGCCCGCCACGCCGTGCAGCGTCAGACCGCCGCAATGCCGGTGGGCATCCTGTCGGCCCTCGGCAGCCTGGCCGGCGGCCTGGTGGGTGGCCAGCAGCTCGCCCGGGTGGTGGGCGGGATCCCCCAGTTCGCGGGCGGCCTGGTCCTGGCCGGGTACGGCCGCGACCAGGAGCGCGAGGCCGACCGGCTGGGCCAGAAGCTCGTCGCCGAGGCCGGCTGGGATCCGGGCGCCCTGGCCGACGCCCTGGAGCGCATGGAGCAGGTGGTGGCCGTGGAGGTGGCAGCAGAGGGAGCCGAACAACGCGGCCCGAGCTGGTTCGACTCGCATCCAACCACGCCCGAGCGCGTCTCCTCCGCGCGCAGTCGTGCAGAGCATCTGGCCCGCGGCGCCTCGGACCCCATCGTCGCCGGTCGCCTGGGCTTCCTCGAGCAGATCGAGGGCATGCGCGTGGGACCGGATCCGGCCGAGGGCGTATTCCACAAGGAGCTCTTCCTGCACCCGGACCTGGGCTTCGCGGTGCGTTTCCCCCTGGAGTGGCGCACGCACAACGGCCGCGATGTGGTCGCCGCCTCGGCGCCCAGCGGCGATGCCGTGGTGGCGGTGCGCTTGCAGGCACGTGGGGAGGATCCCGAGGCGGCGGCCGTCGCCTTCGCGCGCAAGAAGGACATGACGCTGTCGGACTTCCAGCGTTTCCAGGTCAATGGGCTTCCGGCGGTGCGCGCGCTGGCGGGGGTGAAGGCCGGCCGCGGAAACTTCGTCGGTGACTTCAGCTTCGTCGCGCACCAGGGCGTGATCTACCGGATCACGGGAGCCGCGCCGGTGCAGCGCTACGACTACCATGCACGCGAGATCGTCGACGTGGTGCGCAGCTTCCGGGATCTGGAGCCCGACGAGCGCAGCTTCCAGGTCGGCCGCCTGCGCCTGGCCAGCGCGGACCCGGGGGAGCGTCTCAGCGTTCTGGGCGCACGTACCGGCAACGCCTGGTCCGTGGCCCGCACCGCCGCCGTCAACGGACTGGACCCCCTGGCGCCGCTGGCGGCCGGACGCCTGGTCAAGATCGCCGTCTCCGAGCCCTACGTACCCACGCCGCCCACCCGCTAAGCTCGTGCAGTGCCCAAGGTCAACATTTCGCCGCCGCTGCGCGGGCCCACGCAGGGAGAGGCCAGCATCGAGGTCGCCGGCGGCAGCGTCGGCGCCTGCATCGATGCGGTCGAAGAGCGCCACCCCGGCTTCAAATCCCACGTCCTGGGATCCGACGGCGCCCCCCACGGCTTCCTGAAGATCTTCCTGAACGGCGAACCGATCGCGGGCCTCGAAGACGAGGTCTCCGAGAACGACGAGATCGAAGTCCTGGCAGCGGTGGGGGGTGGGTAGCGCGCAGCCCCGCCGAGACGTTGCCGAACTCTCCAGCTCGGCGGAAGCGACGAAGACGAAGAGCGCTTACCCTTGGCCGCGCCCCAGCCGCACGTCGCCCGAGGCGAACGACTCCAGCGGCAGCTCGAAGTGCAGCTCGGCGGGGGCGCGGCCGGTGATGCGCAGGGGGCCGCCGCCGTGGACACCGCGTTGGTGGTGGGCGGCGCAGAGGGTGGTCAGGTTTTCCTCTGCGTCGGAGCCGCCCGCCGAGCGGAAGATGACGTGGTGGGCGTGAAGGTTGCGGTACGAGGTGCAGCCCGGGACGGTGCAGCGCCAGCCGTCGCGCTGCATGATCAGGTGCTCGCGCGGCTGCCCCCCGCAGCGCAGCCGCCAGGTCTCGCCCACGTGGCGGAGCATGACCTCCAGGGCCTCTCCAGGAGTGCAGGGCCGCCCCTCAGCGCGCCCAATGCGGCGTTGAACGGTGGCGTGGGCGGCGCGGAAGAGGCGCGCCACGTCCTCGGGCGCCCAGAGGCTGAGTTGATCACGCTCGTCAGAGCGCTGGGGGGTCTTTTCGGAGTCCTTGTGTGGCGCACCGCCTTGCAGACCCGCAGGCAACGCCGGCAGCGCGGCCGGATCCAGGTGCCCGGACTCGATCGCGGCGTCCACGTCGTCGCAGAGCCGCCGCAGGGTCACCTGGCCCGCGCGTGCGATCCACGCCTCCTGCCACGGCATGGAGTGATCCATCGTGAAAAGCGAGGCCAGCGTCTGGGCCTGGGCCAGCGTGAGCGCGCCAGCGCGCCAGGCCGTGCGCAGGGGCACCGACGCCTGGCAGGCGCGCTCCACGCGCAGCAGGGTGCGGGCCTTGCGGGGCGCCATGCCCAGGCGCTCGCGCGCGTACTGGTCGAAGCTGCGGCAGCCCACGTCGCGGTAGGCCCGCGTGGCGGCCAGCTCCAGCAGCGGCGGCGCGAGGCGGGCGAGAAACGAGCGCTCCAGAGCCGCCGCACGGCGCAGGCGGGCATCGAGCTCGCGGGGCGTGGCGGTAGCCAACCCCTCGACCAGGGCATCCAGGAACGGAGCCCGCACTGCGCCCGGATCGGCGCCGCCGGGCGGCGGCAGGACCGACACGTCGTCGGCAGCGGCCTCGCGGCGGGCGCGGCGAACCTCTGCCACCACCGGCAGCGACTCCGGATCCACCTCCAACGGAAGCGCCGAGACCACCTCCGCAGCCACGGCCTCGGCCACCTCGGCCTCGGAGACGTTGGCGCCGTGCATGCGCCTGGCCAGCCGCCAGACGTCGCCCCAGCTCGCCAGCGTCCAGCGCGAACAGCGGATGCGGATGCGCTCGCGGGGCTCTTCGACCGAGCCGGACTCGTCGGTCGCCGGGATGTCCAGGCCCCGGACGTCGATGGCCCGCACCTCTCGCGCCAGCCGGGCCGCGCTCATGCGCGCGGCGGCGGCGAGCCACTCGCCTTCGTCATCGGGCGTGGCCACGCGACACAGCAGCCGCGCCTTGGTCCAGGTGATCGCGCCCGCCACGAACGCGGCCTCGATGCGCGGAAGCTCCGCGAGGCGCGCGTCCACGGCGGCCAGGTCGAGAAGCTCGCGCCCCGACATCCCGGCACGCTCGCGCGCGTAGTCGCCCACACGCACGTAGCCCAGCGGCTCCCACGCGCGGCGCGCGACGACGAAGCCGGCGATGCGCGCCAGCGCCCGCCGCAGCCGCGCGTCGGCCGCGGCCAGGGCCGCCAGCGGCGCATCCGAGTAGGCCGCAACCGGGGCCTGAAAGATCGGCTGGGCCAAGGCTGTCTCCACGCGGGACCGGTGGGGTGACGCTTCCGACGGTAGACGAAGAAAATGCGAAAGTAAAGTCTACGTGCCGGTCGGCTTCGCAGATGGGCCGGCGGATGCGGCTGAGCTTGGCGAGCACGAGCCCATGCACCCGGCGCGCGTGACGCCCGGACCGAGCCATGCTGCGCGAGCGAAGCCGGCTTCAGCCTCCACGCCGCCGTGGCCGTCCCCGCCCAAGACCGCCGGCGTCTCGAGCGCCTGTGCAGGTACGTTGCCCGCCCGCCTCTTGCTACCGAGCGGCTCACGAGGCAGGGCGACGGTCACCTCTGCTACCGCCTCAAGCGGCGTTGGCGAGACGGCACCCAACAGATCGTGCTCGATCCGGTCGCGCTCCTCGAGCGGCTCGCCCTCTCCATTCCGCCGCCGCGCTTCCATCTCGTGCGCTACCACGGCATTCTCGCCCCCTGCGCGAGCTGGCGCGATCAGGTCGTCCCCGTCGGCCCAGCCCCGGCCGTGTCGGAGAGCACCGGCGCCGGGAAAGCAGAAGCAGAGGAGTGGGCGGGGGCCGCGACACCGCGTGTGCGAAGACCCGGTGGCGATCCTCTCCACGAGAGCCACGAAATGATTGGCTCAGCGGAAATCTCGAACCCGCCCGGCCCGGAGGGCTACCGCGGCGCCGTCGGGAACGCCCAGCCGAACACCGAAGCGACCCCACCCGTGGCTTCGTCGCCCGCTCCAGGCGCCCGCCGTCCACGAAGGCTCTCATGGGGAGAACTGCTCCAGCGCGTGTTCGCCGTGGATGCCTTTGCCTGCCCTCGCTGTGGATGCCGCATGCGCCTTCTCGCCGCCATCGAGAGCGAAGAAGCCATCCGCGCCATCTTGGGCTGCCTCGGCCTTCCGGCCCGCGCTCCACCCCTGGCTCCCGCCGAGCCCGAGCCCATCACCGGCGACCTCGGCTTCGACGATCTCCCGATCCTCGAGAAATAGCGGGCAGCACCCGAGTGCGACCTCACCCGCGATCACCACACGTCCCACAGCGCCACTGGTGCGTCCCGCGATCGACGCATAAGCGCGACGCTCCAACCAGCGCGGCCACCCGGTTGGAATCCCCGCCATTGGGGTTGGGTCAGCGCAGCAAGGTAGCCCCAAGCTCCCCGCGGGAGTTGTCACATTGCATGCTATCGGACGTGAAACTCCCGTTGTTGCTCCTATGCGCCCCCGGCTACCACCTCGGGATGCGCGGTCTGGATGAGGAGCGCGCGGATCCCGCCGACGAAGGCCGCCACATCCCCGATGACACGCCACGACACCGAGTCCGGCCCGAGCAGCCCCGGGTCCCCCGAATGGTCCAGCGTGTGCTCGAGAGGCCGCGGGCCGTGGGAGAACAACGACCGCGTCGCGGAGACCATCTGGTTGCGAATCTGCGCCAGCATCCCAATGGCTAGTCGATGCTCAACTCGATGCCCGCCGTCTTGAGCCGGTCGCGCACTCCCAGACCGAGGCCGGCGGCGGGAGTCAGGATTCCGCTGAACGGCGTGAGCCGGTCGCGATCCAGCGCCAGGGCGAGCGCCGACTCCGCGGCCATGGTGGCGGTGGACCGGTAGCCGGGGTGTCCCTTGCCGGTGACGCTGCCGCGCACCTGGTCCTCCTTCTCCGAGCGCGCGAAAAGGTCGATGCGGTAGTCGATCGATTCCATCGACGCGTCGCTCGGCCCCTGTCCGGGCGCGGGTGCGACGAGGTCGAGGACGCGGTTGACCGCGCGTCGGGCCGGCCGGGGCCCGAAGCGCAGCAGGGCCGAGAGGCCGAAGTAGTTGGCACCGAGCGCCGATGCGCCCAGCCACTGGAGCCCGCGCCACTCGGTGACGGAACGCAGGCTCGTCGCCTCGCGGTAGCGGAACGCCGGCCCGTAGGGCTCTCCGGCCCCCTCATAGAGATGGGCGCTGCGGACCACCACCGGGACGTTCAGGAAAGGCGCGGGGAAGAGCGGCCCCGTGACGGCGTCCACATCCGGATCGAAGTGCGGACGGTAGTCAATGGCGTTGCGCCGGCGGATGGCGTCCGCCGGGACATCCGCGGGCAGGAGACACGCGGGGTCATTGAGGGCCCCGACGTCGTCGAACGCGAGGACGTTCTTGATCGTGCCTACGCTGCCGCCGCTGAGACCGGCGTTGGCCGAGAGCGGACCGTGACTCTGGAAGGTGACCACCGCCTTGACCTCGGCGCAGGGCGCGTCGAAGCGTTGGCGCAGGGCGCGAACCGCCAGCAACGTCGCCAGGTCGAAGGGCAGCGCCTCGTAGCCCGCCACGGGGACGAGCTTCACGCCGCGGCGCTCCGCCGCGGCGTGATGCGTCCGGATCATGCGCTGCAAGAAGTACGTCTCGCCACCGATGTCGAGATAGTCCGTGGCGTGCTCGATGCAGGCACGGAAGCACGCCTCACCGTGGACCGCGTAGGGTCCGGCTGCGTGGAGCAGCACTCGCGTACTGCGAACCATGTCCCGCGTGGAGGCCGCGTCCTCGCTGTCGGCGATCACGATCGACGGCGCGTCGCCCGGAGGCGCGAGCTCGCCCAGGAGCGCCTCGAGCCTGGCCGCGCTGCGGCCGGCGATGGCCCAGCGCAGCGAGCGCGGCGCATGGGCGAGCAGGTGCATGCACATCTGGCGACCGGTCACCCCGGTGGCGCCGAAGAGGATCAGGTCGTGGGGCTTGCTCGTCGACATGGCTGCGGAGTTCGAAGTTAGGAGGCTGGCCGCCCCCGGCAAGCAGCCAAGGAGAGCAGAGGCCCGAATTGACAACTCCCTACGGGCCATCAAACTGGCAGCACCGCAGGCGGTCCGGCTCGTCCGCCGCGGCGGAGCCGCACCCGCATGATCACCGTCGCCGTCCTCGTCGCCTTCGTGCTGGGCTTCGCGGCGCGCCGCATCGGGCTGCCGCCGCTGGTGGGCTACCTGGTCGGCGGGTTCGTGCTGCACGCCGTGGGCCAGGACGGCGGGCCCGCGCTGCCCTACCTGGGCGACCTGGGCGTCTACCTGCTGCTGTTCACCATCGGCCTGAAGCTGCGCCCCAAGGGCCTCTTGGCGCCGGAGATCTGGGGCGTGGCGTCCCTGCACCTGGGGATCGTGGTCGCGCTGTTCGGCGCGGCCTTCTGGGGCCTCGGCGCCCTGGGCATCTCGATCTTCGCGGAGCTGGAGCTCGAGACGGCGCTCCTGGTGGGCTTCGCCCTGAGCTTCTCGAGCACGGTCTTCGCCGTGAAGGTGCTGGAGGAGAACGGCCAGTCCGGCTCCTTCTTCGGCCGCACCGCCATCGGCATCCTGATCATCCAGGACGTCTTCGCCGTCCTCTTCATCACCATCTCCGCCGGCAAGCTCCCCAACGCCTGGGCCCTGCTGCTGCTCGGGTTCCCGCTCTACCGCCGGGCGATCCTGTGGATCATGTCCAAGGCCGGGCACGCGGAGCTCTTCGTGCTGCTCGGCGTGCTGCTGGCCATCGCCTCGGCGGACGTCTTCGCCTGGATGGGCCTGAAGCCCGACCTCGCGCCCCTGATCGTCGGCGTCGTGGTGGGCCAGCACCCGAAGGCCGAGGAGCTGGCCCGCACCCTGATGGGCTTCAAGGACCTCTTCCTGATGCTCTTCTTCCTGACCATCGGGCTGAACGGCTTCCCCGACTGGGAAGGCTTCGCGATCGCGCTGGCGCTGGTGGCGGTGATGCCCCTCAAGGCGGCGCTCTTCTTCCTGCTGCTGACCCGCTTCCACACCCGGGCGCGCACGTCGCTGTTCGCCTCGCTCAGCCTGGCCAACTACAGCGAGTTCGGGCTCATCGTCGGCGCCGTCGGCGCGAAGAGCGGCTGGCTCGGCCCCGAGTGGCTGGTGATCGTGGCCATCGCGC
>CAMYOO010000139.1 GCA_947260035.1 uncultured delta proteobacterium | reverse complement strand
GACTCGCCGCCCGCTTTCTCGCCCATCGCTTCCGCTCCCTGCATCCCTTCGAGGTGCAGGCGCTGGTGCAGAACGCCTGCGACCTGCGCTGCGTCTACTGCCGCTGCCCGGAGATCCGTACGCGACCGCTGGACACGGCGACCTGGACCTCGGTCATCACCCGCCTGGGCGAGCTGGGCTGCCTGCGCATCAAGTTCCAGGGCGGTGAGCCCACCCTGCGCCGCGATCTGCCCGAACTCTGCGCCGCAGCCCGGCGCGCCAGCATCGTCGCCGCCGTCGTCACCAACGGGCAGCGCATCGCCGAAGATCCGTCCCTGCTCGACGCATTGGACGAATGCGTGATTTCCATCGACGGGCCGGACCCGAAGATCCACGACGACCTGCGCGGGGCCGGCACCCATGCGCGCGCAGTGCGCGCCCTGGAGCTGGCCGTCGAACGCGGAATCCCGACCTTCGTCGTGATGGTGGTGAGCCGCCAGACGCTCGAGCTGGTGGAGCCCATGCTCGCCTTCTGCGAGGCGCGCGGCGTCGGCTTCCACGCCCAGCCCGTGGCGTTCGGCCTGCACTACTCCGACGAGGACAGCAGCGACCTGGGTCTGGAGCCCGAGACGGTGCGCGCGCTGCTGGCGCGGCTGGCGGCGTGGAAGCGGGCGGGGCGTCCCCTGCTCTTTTCGGCGGGCGCCTACGCCGCGGGTGCAACGTGGTCCGACCCGACGCAGCTCACGCGCGCCTCGCAGGGGCCCTCGCGCTGCATGGCCGGCCGCTTCTACGTGCACGTGGAGGCCAACGGCGACGTGTGGCCGTGCCAGCAGCACGGCGACCGCGCCTTCCGGCCGGCGAACCTGGTGCGCGATGGCGTGGACGAGGCGCTGCGGCGCGCACAGCAGCATCACTGCGGCGACTGCTGGACCACGTACCTGGTCGAACGCAAGCGCTTCTTCAGCCTTCACCCGGGGGCGGTCTGGGAAAGCGTGCGGCCCGGCGCACGAGGAGCCTCATGGCGGCCTTCGCCCTCGTCGCGCTGAGCCTGGCCGCGCTGGGCCTGGCGAGCGGCTACGCCCTGTTCCTGCGGCGGACGTGCTGGGAGGCGAATCCCCCCGCGCCGCGGCGGCCGGGCGAGCCTCTGCCCCACCTGGACGTGATCGTCCCCACCCACGACGAGGCGGCGCTCGTGGAGGGCAAGATCGAGGACCTGCGCCGCATCGCCTACCCGGGTCGGCTTCGCATCTGGATCGTGGACGGGGACTCCGGCGACCGGACCCGCGAGCGCGCCCGCGACGCCATCGGCGACGACACGCGCTTCCGGCTCGTCGCGCTGGACGTGGCCGACAAGACCGCCCAGCTCAATGCGGTGCTGGCGATGACACCAAGCCCGTGGATCCTGATCAGCGACGCCGACGCGCGCTTCGATCCAGACGTGCCCGCAGCACTGGTGGCGACCGGCGAGGCGGATCCCGGCGTTGCGGTGGTGGGTGTGGCGGCGAACCCGGCCGGCGCGCATCCGCTGGAGCGGCTCCACTGGCGCCTGTGCAACCGCCTGCGCGCCGCCGAGGCCCGCCGGGGCTCGGCCTCTCACGTGCTGGGCCCCTGCTACGCGTTTCGCCGCAGCCTGCTGGAGCGGCTTCCGGCCGACGTCGCCAACGACGACTGCCACGTCTCCTTTGCGGCCGTCACCGCCGGCGCGCGGGTCGCGTGGCTGGACCGCCGCGTGGTGGAGCTGCGCGCACCCCAGGGCCTGGGGGAGCTCCTCGCCCACAAGCGCCGCAAGGCGGCCGGCTATCTGCGCGAGGTGATCCGCTTCCTGCCGCAGGCCCGCCGCATGAGCAGTCCGGCCCGCGGCATCTTCCTGTGGCGCAGCGCCCTGCTCCTGGCCACACCGCTGCTGGGCGCCGCTTTCCTGGCGAACGCCACGACCCTCGCGGTTCAGCAACCGGCGGCGGCCGCCGCGGCCGCACTCGGGGGCTGGCTGCTCGTTGCCGGAGTCGGCAAGGGCCTGGGCTGGCGACCGGGAACCCCGGCCCGGCTCGTGGCCTTGGGGGGAGTCCTGGCCTGGGCACTCGGAGCCGCGCTGCTCTCCCTGCCCTTCCGGCCTCCGACCGCGCGCTACCCGAAGACGAGCCTCGCGCCCGACGCCCTCTCCCCGTCCGCCAGCGACCGGTGAGCGCCGCACCGCGCCGCGACGAGGCGCGCTTCGCGCTGGGCGTGACGGCGGCCTACGGCGTGCTCCTGGCGCTGCTGGCGATGCGTCACGAGCCGTGGACGGACGAGCTCAACCTGTGGCTGATCGCACGAGACGCACCGGACTGGACGGCCTTCCAGCAGATCGTCGATCACGGCGGCCACGGACGCCTCTGGCACACGCTGCAGTGGCTGCTGGCACGCGTAACCGAAAGCTTCGCCGCGGCCCAGGCGCTCCAGTGGGCGATCGCGACGGCTGCCGTCTGGATCCAGGCGCGCTTCGCACCGTTTCCACGCCACGCGCGCGCGCTGCTCCCCCTGGGCCTCTTCCCGCTGCTCGAGTACGGCGTGATCGTCCGACCCTACGGCCTGGGCATGGCGCTCTGGTTCGCGGCCTGCGCCGCGTGGCCGACGGCCCGTCGGCGGCCGCTGCGGAGCGCAGCGCTGCTGGCCCTGCTCTGCAACACGACCGTGTACGGCGTGTTCGCGGCCGTGGGGATGGCGGCAGCCGCCGCGGTGACCTGGCGGCGTCCCGGTGCCCGCCCGGCCCCGGTCAGGCTGCGCGCGGCGCTGGCGCTGCTGCTGCTGGGGGTCGCCGTGGCGGGCGTCCACATGAAGCCGAGCCCCACGGCGACCTGGCGCGCCGACTGGCGCACCCGCTGGGACGCCGCGCAGGCGCGCGACACCCTCCACGCCGCCACGCGGGTACTGGCGCCGGCGCTTCCCGCCCGGGTCAAATTCCGCGAGCGCCACCGCTTGGACCAGGAGCGCGGGGCGTCAGCCGGCCTGGCGCTGGCGGGCCTGGGGGGGACGGCGCTACTGCTCACGCCCCAGCCCCCGGCACTGGCGCTTTGGATCGCCGCCAGCGTCCCCACCCTGGGCTTCAGCTACACCAAGGACCTGCTGGGCGGACGGCACCTGGGCGTGTTGTTCCTGGCCCTCGTGGGGGCGATCTGGATCGCCGACGTGGACCCACGCGGCGCACGACGACGGCGCTTGCGGGTGGGCTTGCTCACGGCCGCGCTCGTCCTCCACGCGGCGGCCGGCCTGCAGGCCTTCGCCACGGACTGGGCTCAGCCGTTCTCCGCAAGCCGGGACGCCGGTCGCTGGCTTCGCGAGCACGTGCCGCCCGACGTCCCCATCGTCGGCCACGCCCACGTCTTCGTGACGCCGGTGACCTACTACCTGGGGCGGCCGATCTGGTACCCCGACTGGGAGCAGCCGGGCACGTTCCACTACCACCGAGCAGGCGCGCGCGAAGCCACAGCGGACGATGCCTTCGCGGCGGCTCGTCGCCTGGCCGCGGAAGCAGGCGGCGAGGCGATCGTGGTGCTCACCGGGTGGCGGGCGAACGCGCCTCGAGGCGCCGAGGAGCTGGCGCGCTTCCGCAACGCCATCGTGCGCCGTGAGACCTACAGCGTCTACCGGGTGCGCACGCCCGCCCCCCGGTAGGCCAGGGCCAGGAGCCGCGCGGCATGCGCGTGACCCCGGGCGACCCGGACTGCCGCCGCTGCGCCGAGCGTCACGCGGGCTTGCGCCAGCGCGGAAGTCCGTCCCGCTCAGCCCGCCAGGCAGGCCGGAAGCGGATGCGGGCTTCCCCCCAACACGAGAGCCGGCCCGGCGGGCGTGTCCTCGACGGCCGCAAGCAGCTCCGCCTGGGCGGCCTGGAAGAAGCGCGCCGGCAGCCCATCGGGAACCAGCCCCCGCTTCACCGTGCAGAGCAGCGCACCGTCCTGGGGCGACGGGCGCAGGCTCGCCACCTCCAGCGACTCCTCGGAGCGGTCCGAGAGCCACACGCGACCGTCACCCGCATCGAAGCCCGTGACGAACAAGCCCGTTTCCTCCAGCTCGATCTGGCCGCGGAAGCGCCCCAGCTGGACGACGTACACGCCCTCGTCGGGCAGGTAGCGCACTCCGCGATCGAAGGCGGCGCGCAGCTTGCGGTTGAGGATGGGGGCGCCCTCGTGGGTCCAACGGCCGTCGCGGTGCAGCACCAGGCCGAAGGGCGTCAGCCTGGGAGGGCCAGGCACGACCTCAGGACTCGGGGAGCGGCTCCGGCTCAAGCGAGCCGTCGGGAAGCACCCGGAAGGCGCCCAGGAAGTCGTAGCGGTTCCAGAGCACCACGCGCTCGATCGCGTCGCCGTGCGCCTGGCGGTAGATCCACTTCTCGTTCCACTTGAGCCCGTGCTCTTCCTGGGTGCGCGGATCGTTGACGCTGCCCTGCTGGTCGGTGGGCGCGCCCAGGCGCTTCCAGACCGAGCCGCGGTCGGGCTTCGCCTCGCTCATCGGTCGCACTCGCCACCGATCATGTTGACGAAGTCGAAGGTCGGGATGATGTCGGCCAGCATGCCGCCCTTCACCATGATCGGAAGCGGCGCCAGGTTGATGAGGCTGGGCGGCCGGCAGCGCACCTTCACCGGCTGGGCGGAGCCGTCGGAGACCAGGTAGAAGCCCAGCTCGCCGTTGGCCGACTCGACGGCGGCGTAGGCCTCGCCGGCGGGGACCATGGGCCCCTCGGTCACGGCCTTGAACTGCTGGATCAGCTCTTCCATCTGGTTGAAGACGCGCCCCTTGGCCGGCCAGCGAACCCGCGGGTCCAGCACGTTGACGGGACCCGGGCCCAGCTTCGCCAGCCGCTCCAGGCACTGCTCCACGATGCGCAGGCTCTGGTGCATCTCCTCGACGCACACCAGGTAGCGGTCGTAGTTGTCGCCCACGTCGCCGATGGGGATGTCGAAGTCGAGCTCGTCGTAGACCAGGTAGGGCTGGGCCTTGCGCAGGTCGTGGGGTACGCCGGCGGCGCGCAGCAGCGGCCCGGTGACGCTGTAGGAGATCAGGTCCTCCTTGGAAATCATGCCGGTGCCGCGCATGCGGTCGATGAAGATGCGGTTTCCGGTGATGACTTCGTGGAAGTCCGCGAGCAGCGCCCGGATCTTCCCGATGGAGTCGCGGCACTGGGCGTCGAAGCCCGCGGGCAGGTCGTGCTTGACGCCGCCGATGCGGACGTAGTTGCTGGTCACCCGAGCCCCGCACAGGGCTTCCTGAAGGTCCCAGGTCAGCTCGCGGGCCTCGATGCCGTAGAGGAAGGGCGTCATGGCGGCCAGCTCGAGGCAGGCGGCGCCGCAGCGGGTCAGGTGGTCTCCCAGCCGGGAGAGCTCGGCCGCCAGCACCCGCTGCCACTGGCAACGCTCGGGCGTCTCCAAGTCGAGCAGCTTCTCGACGCCCAGGCAGAAGCCCAGGTTGGCCAGGATCGCGGAGTTGTAGTTCAGGCGATCCGTGTAGGGCAGGCACTGATACCAGGACCCGCTCTCGCACTCCTTCTCGAAGCCGCGGTGCAGGTAACCCACCTGCACGTCCAGGTCGATCACCGTCTCCCCGTCCAGCTCGATCATGAACTTGACCGTGCCGTGGGTGGCCGGGTGGGACGGGCCCATGTTCAGGAGCTGGTGTTCGGTGTGGAGATCGCGCTCGAAGTCGTCTTCGGCGGTCTCCTTCTCGCGCTCGGTGAGCCAGCGGGGGGCTTCGGCCATGATCTAGTTCTCGGGTCCCACGAGCGGCTGGCGCCGCTCCTTGTCGTAGTCCTTGCGCAGCGGGTGCCCTTCGAACTCCTCGTAGAGCAGCAGCCGGCGCGGGTCGGGATGGCCGCGGAAACGGATTCCGTAGAGGTCCCAGACCTCACGCTCCAGCCAGTTGGCCGTGGGCCACACCTCCACCAGGGTGTCGATCTCGCAATCGTCCTCGGGCAACCGCGCCTTGATCCGCAGACGGTGATTCTTGTCCAGCGAATAGAGGTGATAGACGACTTCGAAGCGCGGCTCCTCGCCCAGGGTGAGGAGATCCACCGCGCACAGGTCGGCCAGCATCTCGAAGCGGCACTCGGCGTCGTCGCGCAGGAAGCGCATCACGTCTACGACGGCGTCGCGGCGGATCTGCGCCGTAGCATCGCCGTGATCGGCGTGCGTGGCCTCCACGACCTCGGCGTTGCGCTCCAGCAGACGCCGCAGGGGAACGGAGCCGAAGTCCTCCATCAGTCCGAGCCCTCGGAAGCCTGGTGCGGGCGGTCGTCTGCGGGCGTCTGGTGCTGGCGGTCGACCGCGGGCGTCTGGTGCTGGCGGTCGACCGCAGGCGTCTGGTGCTGGCGGTCGTACTCGGCGCGCAGGAAGTCGAGCCGCCGCTTGAGCAGGTTCTCGGGAACCAACAGCTGCTCCTTGTGGTGGATCAGCGAGCCGCGCTGGTAGGTGGAGATCTCCGTCTCCCGGCTCATCACGATGGCCTCCTCCGGACAGGCTTCCTCGCACAGGCCGCAGAACATGCAGCGGGACATGTCGATGTCGAAGATCTCGGGATAGCGCTCGATGCCGCGATCCGGGAGCTCGCCCGGGACGATGCCGATGCAGTCCGTGGGACAGGCGAACTCGCACAGGCCACAGGCCACGCACTTGGGATCGCCGTTCTCCAGCTGCACCAGAACGGGCATCCCGCGGAAGGCGTCGGCGTAGTCGACGCGCTCCTCGGGGTACTGCACCACGAAGGTGGTGCGGTTCCGGGTGATGAAGCCCTTCATGTTGCGGAAGAAGTGGCCCGTGGTGACCGCCAGACCCTTGACGATCATGGGAATGTAGAGCCGCTGGAGAATCCCCAGGTTCTCTTCCCGCTTTACCTTGATCACCCGGCCCGGCATCGGCGCGGAGTATAGGTCAGCACCCCCGGCGAGCCAGCGGATCAGGCGTCCGGAACGGGCTCCTTGGCGCGTTCCAGCGCCGCCCGGGCGAGCTGGAAGCGCTCCTCGATCTGCGGCTCGAACACGGCGTCGGTGAAGACGTAGGGCGCGGCGTCGAGGTGCTCATCGCGCAGACCCGCGTAACCGACAGCCCTTACTACGCCATCAACCCTTCGGGACGCGTGCCCTACCTGCTGCGCGACGACGGTGCCTGTCTTCGAGCGCATGCCCGGCTAGGAGCCGCGCCCGAGTTGTCGCCCCGTGCGCCCCACCGTCCTCAGGGAGCCACGCCGATGTAGACGATCCGAGCCTGCAGAGCCTTCCTGTGCCGGAGCAGGACGTCCTCGATCCGGTCGGCGTCGAAGTCTTCGATGCCCGCGACCCCCCAGCCTTTCTCGATCTCCGTCAGGAACGCCTATTCGCGAACCCGGTCTCCGGCCATCACCCACCCGTGGAGTGCCTGCTGGCCGTGGTCCCAAAGCAAGTCGGCGTGCCCGTCCACGTCGCCGACGCCCATGGCCTGCTTCGAAGCCAGCGACGCGCTGGTCGAAGAAGTGAACGCCCTCTTCGCCCGCCCGGTCGCCCGGATCGCGCTGTAGCGCGGCGATTCACGATCCCGTGGGCTCAGGCCACGGCGCGCTCAACGACGCGGACGTCGCCGGAGGCGAAGGTTTCGAGCGCCAGCTCGAAGCGCAGCTCGACGGGAGCGCGGCCGGTGATGCGCAGGGGACCGCCGCCGTGGACGCCGCGCTGGTGGTGGGCGGCGCACAGGGTGGTGAGATTGTCGTCGGAGTCGGCGCCGCCGGCCGAGCGGAACACCACGTGGTGGGCGTGCAGGTTGCGGTACGAGGTGCAGCCCGGGACCGTGCAGCGCCAGCCGTCGCGCTCCATGATCCGGTGCTCGCGGGGCTGGCCGCCGCAGCGCAGCCGCCAGGTCTCGTTCACGTGGCAGAGCATCACCTCCAGGGCCTCGCCGGGCGTGGCGGGGCGCCCCTCGAGGCGCCCCAGGCGGCGCTGCACCGTGGCGTGGGCGGCGCGGAACAGGCGCGCCGTGTCCTCGGGCGCCCACAGGCTGAGCCGATGGCGCTCTTCCAGCCGCGGCGGGGTGTCTGCAGAGCCCTTGTGCGGCGCACCAGCTTGCAGACCCGAGGGCACGACCGGCAGCGCGGCCGGGTCCGGGTTCCCGGAGGCGATCACCGCGTCCACGTCGTCGCAGAGCCGGCGCAGGGTCACCCGACCGGCGCGCGCAACCCAGGCTGCCTGCCATGGAAGCGAGTGGTCCAAGGCGAAGAGCGTCGCCAGGGTGTGGGCCTGGGCCAGGGTGAGCCCGCCGGCGCGCCAGGCCTGGCCCAGCGCCGCCGAGGCCTGACAGGCGCGCTCCACCCGCAGCAGGGTGCGCGCCTTGCGAGGCGCCATGCCCAGGCGCTCGCGCGCGTACTGGTCGAAGCTGCGGCAGCCCACATCCCGATATGCCCGCGTGGCCGCCAGCTCCAGCAGCCCCGGTCCAAGACGCGCCAGGAGGCTGCGCTCCAGGGCCGCGGCGCGGCGCAGGCGGGCATCCAGCTCACGGGGCGTGGCCGTCGCCAGACCCTCGACCAGCCCCTCCAGGGCAGGGGCTACCGGGCACCGGCGGGCACTGGGGTCGCTCGGTTCCCCTCGTGGCCCGACGAGCTCCAGCGATCGGGAATCGAGCCCCGCTCGTCCCGCTGTCCCGCCGTCGTGCTCGCCGGAGAGCCTCCCGCCTCCCTCTCGACGGCGACGGATCCGCCCAGACGGCGTTCTGGGAGAAAAAAGCTCCCTGGCGGGCCGGAGCCCATCCGGCGCGAGTGCTGCGCCAGGAACGTGCTCCAGGGCACTCCAGGAAGCGGTCGGGCTACGCCGCTCGCCGCCTCGTCACGGCCGCGCCGCCCACCACCATCGCCCCGATACCGAAGACGATGAAGCCGCTGGGCTCGGGGATGACTGCGCCCGCGGTGCCCTTCGCCTCGCCGCCGAAGTTCACGGCGAAGCTCCCGCCGAAGGACGAGTTCTCGCTGGTCAGCTCGACTCCCACCAGACCAGTGGAGATGAGCCCCTCTGCCACGAACGCGCCACCCGTCGCCGCGAACAGGAAGTCGAAGGAGTCGGACACACCCTGCTGGTCCTCGAATCCGAAGTCGAGGATCTCGCCGGTCAGCAGAACGCCTGAGAGGTCGAGGCCGAGGCTCACAATCTCTACATCGCCCGTGATCGAGAGGTCGTCTCCGGGTACGCCGCCCACGAGCGAGCCCGTGTCGTCCACCAAGATCGAGATGTCGAAGGTGCCGTTGTCGATCTGCCAGGGAGCGCCGCCGACCAGGACGCCGAACGACGATGCGTCGACCGTGAAGGTGTCGGTCGCCGCATCGTAGCTGGTCGTGCCGCCGCTGTCGTAGGAGATCAGGGGCTCCTCGAGCGTGAGGCCGATCAAGGCGGCCTGGGCCGGCCCTGCCACGAAGATCAGAAGGAGCGATACGAGCAGCGTGCGCTTCATGGGAGCCCTCATTCAGTGCGACCGGCGTGCGCCGCTCGCCCTGAAGAGACCGAATATCAGGGGGAGCAAGAGGACCGCCAGCCCCGGCTCGGGAAGCGGCGGCGCCGTATCCGACACCCCGGTGTTGTTGCCGAAGTCGGATCCGAAGCTGCCGCCGAATCCGGTGCTGGAGAGCAGGATTCCGCCCACGGAGCCGTAGTCGCCCGCGGCGTCACCGCCGGTGACGTCGAACAGGAACTCGAAGGTCTGGCCCCCGCCGTCCGGGAATCCGAAGGCCGTGAGGGTGCCCGTGAGCAGCGTCCCGCTGTTGAAGCCGAGCGCGGCCACCGTGCCGCCGATGGAGATCGCCCCGCTCACCAGGCCGCCCAGGCCGTTGATCTCGGCGTCGAGATCGAACGTGCCGCTCGTGATGGGCTGCTGGCCGCCGCCCAGGTCGATCGTCGTGGCGAAGCCGTCGGCGGTGAGCGCATCGGTCGAGGCCGTGTAGTCCACGGTGATGAAGCTCGAGAAGATGTCCGGGAAGTCGTCCAGGACGAGCCCGATCGGCGTCGCCTTCGCCGGCGTCGCGACCGCGACACCGAGCAGCAGGACGAACGCCCCCATCGTACGACCGAAACCATGGAGTGAGCTAACCAAGAACGGCATCTCGCGCATCTTTCAGCCACCTTCCCGCAATGTCCAACTACTCGGCTGGGGGCGCCCCGCCCGCTCGGCCGTCTGCTCGCGCACGACGGGATTTGGTTGCAAGCTGCGGGCCAAACCCGGCACATTGAGCAAAGCAGCTGATTTTGAAGGAGAAGATCTCGCTTCGTCCCACCGTGGAGGGTGGAACAGCGCGCCCGATTGGAAGTGATCTTCCCCTTGCGAGGAAAACTCTTTCCAATCGGCTTCGGAAGTCGGAGATCGCCTCGCCCCAGCCAGCCAGCCAGCCAGCCAGCCGGGCGGGCGGACCCCTCCCGGTCCATGGGCGTGCGATGGGCTCTCCGGGTTCTGAGTCAGCAACGGCTGGAGGCGCCGATCCGACCATGAGAACGCACCCGGGGCGCGTCGTGGGCGAACTCCAGGAAGCGGTCGGGCTACGCCGCTCGCCGCCTCGTCACGGCCGCGCCGCCCACCACCATCGCCCCGATACCGAAGACGATGAAGCCGCTGGGCT
>CAMYOO010000138.1 GCA_947260035.1 uncultured delta proteobacterium | reverse complement strand
CACTGCCTGAGGCTGCACCCGCTGGCGCCGGACGTGCTCTGGCAGCAGAACCACTGCGGCATCTATCGCGTGGAGCGACCTTCGGACGAATGGATCCGCGTGGGCGACCACATGCCGCGCGACGTGGGCGACATCGGCTTCCCCATCGAGCTGCATCCGCGCGACCCGGACACCGCCTGGGTGTTCCCCATGGACGGCTCGGACGTCTGGCCGCGCACCAGCCCGGACGGGAAGCCCGCCGTCTTCGTGACCCGCGACGCCGGCCGCAGCTGGCAGCGACGCGACGCGGGCCTGCCCCAGAAACAGGCTTGGCTCACCGTGCTGCGCCAGGCCATGACCGTGGACGCACACGATCCGGTGGGCGTCTACTTCGGAACCACCACCGGCGAGATCTGGGCCAGCAGCGACGAAGGCGGCGAATGGACGTGCATCGCCCGGAACCTGCCCCACGTCTTCTCGGTGGAGGTCGCCGCACTGGCCTCGTGAAGGTCTCCATCCCGTCGCCGCTGCTCTCCTACACCCAGGCTCCGGAGGTGGAGGCCGACGGCGCCACTCTGAGCGAGCTGCTGGCCGACCTGGACCGGCGCTACCCGGGCATCCGCCACCGGATGATCGACGAGCAGGGCGCGATCCGTCCGCACATGCGCATCTTCATCAACCGCGAACGCGTCGTCGGTCTGGAGGAAAGCCTCTCCCCCGACGACGAGGTGCAGATCCTCCAGGCGCTGTCGGGCGGCTGATCGCGGCCGTCCCGGCTCCTCACTCCAACAGGGTGATCGGGGGCGGCGCGTAGGGGCCCGCCAGCGCCGCGGCCGTCGGAACGTACATGCGCAACGTGATCGAGAACGGGCCATTCGGCGCCGGCAGCCAGTTGGATTCCTTGTCCGCGCCGGGCGAGTCCGCCTGCAGGTACAGGGTGAGGGAGCCGTCGACGGCGTAGGCCAGGCCCTCGCTGCGATCGCCGACGGAGTAGCGGTCGATCGGGTTCGCCACCATGAGCTGCGAAGGCAGCTCGTACATGGTGAGGGACCAGAAGCCGTCCACGTCGGGCATCCGATCGGCCGGGAAACGAAGCTCGTATCGATGCTTCGCGCCGTCGAGCCGCTCTCCCTCGCTGTCGAAATTGGCCGTCGGGTAGTAGGCCTCGGCTTCGTCGTTTCCCCAGAGGCCGAAACGGGCCGCCGCGGCACGGGTCAGATACTTGCCTTGCATGGCCTCTCGATTGCCGAAGAGCCCCGTGATGATGGTCCAGCCGTTGCGCTGCTCGCCGATCTGGTCCGCCGCGGCCGCGATCTTCTCGCGGCCGGAGTCGATGCCTTTCTGGACGGCCTGGCGGGTCGCCGGGTCGCCCAGGCGGTTGCGCAGTGACAGGAAGCGCGCGGTCATCTCGACCTCGCTGTAGTGCAGCTGCGCCTGGTTCAGCAGGAACGCTAGGTACTCCAGAAACGCCGGCGAGTCCGCCCGCTCCTGGCTGAAGACCGGGATGTCGTAGGGCGGCGAAGCGGCGGGCGGCGGCTCGCCGACGAAGGCGCTGAGCGGCTTCAGGGAGTATCCCGCCTGGAGCGCCTCGACGGCCGGGATGTCCGCTGCGCCCGCCACCTCGGTCCGGCCCAGCGCGACGACGATGCTGGACTCGCTGCGGATCACGCCGTCGATGCCGGCCGGAGGCTCGGCAAACCAGTGCGGGCCCGCGATCAAGTAGCTGCCCGGCTGGGAGCCAGTGGCCCGCGTGCCCACGTAGCCGATGTTGTGGGTGAAGAGATCGATGAGCTGGAAGCTGTAGTAGCGGCCGTCCGGCACGGCGGGAACGCTCAACACCATGGGCTCGGCACGCAGGTCCAGCACGGCCTTGGAGTAGAGCGTGTCATTGTTGGGCCGGACGATCTCAGTAACCTCCGGCCCCAGCAGTGCCGTGTCGTGGCCGAAGACGTTGAACGCGCCGACATACAGGGGTGTGCCCTCGGCCAACAGCAGGCCGGCCACGGTGCGGAGGTGCTCCAGCATCGGGTAGGCGAAGACGTAGGCCTCTTCCCCGGTGGCGCGGGTCGGATCGTCCTCGTCCGGTGCCTCAACGACCGGCGCCTCGGCCGACACCGGCTGCTGCGCAGGGGGCTCGGGGGCGGGCTGCGGCTGCTCCGAGCAGCCAGGCCCCGACCCCAGGAACAGGACGAGGCCGATCGCGATCCAGCGGTTCATGGAGCCCTCCAAGGCTTCGTGAAAGCCCCTGACCATAGGGGTCCGCCCGGAGGCCGGCGAGCACAACCTGAAAAAACGCTGAAAAAGCAGAGAGTTCGACACCTGTCTCAGAATCTCGATAAATGACCCGATTAGTCATTGACTGACTAGATCGGTCATTTATACTGCCCCCATGGCACGCAGCATTCCGAAGGATCGTTTCCAGGATCTGCTCGAGGCCGCCACGGCGGTCTTCCTGGAGCAGGGCTACCGCCGCACCCAGATGGCCGACGTGGCCAGCCGCATGGGGGTCGCCAAGGGCACGCTCTACCTGTACGTGGAGAGCAAGGACGCCCTGTTCGACGCGGTGATGCGTCACGCGGACGCGACCGGGCCCATCGCCTTGCCGGACGAGCTTCCGGTTCCGACCCCGACCCCGCAGTCCACCTTGGAGGTGGTGCGCAAGCGGGTGAGCGAGGAGGCCGTGCTGCCCGAGCTCACCGCCGCACTCGCGCGACATCGCGTGAGCGACGTGCGCGCGGAGCTGGAGGCGATCGTACGCGAGCTCTACGCGCTCCTCTCCAGGAATCGCACCGGCATCAAGCTGCTCGACCGCTGCTCCAACGACCACCCGGAGCTGGCGGCGATCTGGTACGGAACCGGGCGAGAGGGCGCGCTGGAGCTGCTGACCCGGTACCTGGAGGACCGCATCCGGCGCGGGAAGCTGCGCCCGGTAGCCGACGTCCGGGTCGCCGCGCGCATCACCCTGGAGACCGTCGTGTTCTGGACCGTCCACCGGCACTGGGATCCCTCCCCCCAGGCCATGGACGAGGCCATCGCCGAGGATTCCGTCGTCGCGTTCATCCTGAGCGCGCTCGCGAAGGAGTAGAAGTCATGAGTCCGGCCGCATCCCCCCGCCGACACGATCTGGACGCCCTGCGCGTCTTCGCCTGCTACCTGCTCTTCCTGTTCCACGTGGGCATGGTGTTCAACCCGGCGCCCTTCTTTCACGTGCGCAACGGCGAGACGCACCTCGCGTTCTTGATCGTGTGCGGATTCATCAGCCTCTGGCACATGCCGCTCTTCTTCCTGCTGGCGGGCTGGTCCGCCGCCGCGTCGCTGAAGAGCCGCGGAGCCGGGTCGTTCCTCCGCGAGCGCTGGCACAAGCTGGCGGTTCCGCTGGTCGCCGGCTGCATCCTGCTGGCGCCCGGCATCAAGTACCTGGAGCTCCAGTCCGGGCTGGACCTGAATCACCGCGGACTCTTCGTGAGCGCAGACCTCCAGGACAGCTTCCGCTCGGTGATTCCCAAGGATCTCCCCGTCGCTGCGCCGTTCGACGAGGGCTTCCTCGAGTTCCTGCCCACCTTCTTCACCAACCTGGACCGCTTCACGTGGTCGCACATGTGGTTCCTGGCCTACCTCCTCACGCTGACGCTGGTGCTGCTTCCCGGGCTCGCGCGGCTCGCGAACCGGCCGAGCCCGTTCACTCGGGTCTCACGGCTCCAGGTCTACCTGCCCATCCTTCCCCTCGCCCTGATCCAGCTCACGCTGCGAGAACGCTTCCCCGGGCCCTACAACCTCTACAACGACTGGGCCAGCATCGCGTTCTACGCCACGTTCCTGCTCTGCGGCTTCCTCATGGCCGTGGACCCGCGGCTCGAAGATCGGCTGCGCGAAGAGTGGAAGCGAGCGCTCGGTATCGGACTGGCCGCAACGGGAGTGCTGCTGGCCGCCGTGGTCGGCCTGTTCCAGTGGACGCCCGCGGTGCTGGCGGGAACGGCCGTGGCGGGCTGGTGCTTCGTGGTGGCGCTGCTGGGCTTCGCCCACCAGCGGGTCACCCGCTCGAGCCCGCGGCTGGACTATCTGGCCGAGTCCGCCTTCCCGGTCTACCTGCTGCACCAGCCGGTAGCCGTATTCCTGGGCTATGGCGTGGTGCAGCTCCCGCTGGGCGTCTTCGCCAAGTTCAGCCTGCTGCTCTTCGCCACGGTCGCCGTGACCCTGGCGATCTACCAGTTCGCCGTTCGGCCGTTCGGACCCTTCCGCTATCTGACGGGTATGAAGCAGCTTCCCCGAAACGAGCGCGTCGCCGGTGCACGCGAGCCGCGGGTGCCCGCGTTGGGCAGGTCCTGAGCCGTGCGCCGGACCTGCTGGACGCTCGCCCTCGCAGGGCTCCTGCTGGCGCCCGCATCCGCCCGCGCCGGCGACCCCACCGGCCTGTGGTGGGCCGATGGCGGCGCGGCCCAGGTGGAGATCGCGCGCTGCGGCGAAGCCCTGTGCGGCGAGGTCGTCTGGCTGCGCTCACCCTTCGACCTGAACGGCTGCCCGCTGCGCGACGAGAAGAACCCGGACCCCGAGCTTCGCGGGCGCGACGTGCTGGGGCTCCAGCTGCTCCACGGGCTGCGCGCCTCCGACGCGAGCAGAAAAGAGTGGAAGGGCGGCCGGATCTACGACCCCGGCGCCGGCCGCACCTACCGCGCCACGCTGCGCATGGAAGGTCCCGATCGGCTCAAGCTTCGCGGCTACCTCGGCATCCGGCTACTGGGCCGGACGACCGACTGGATCCGCGTGAGAGAGGAGATGCAATGCAGGGAGACCATCTGACGCTTCGCCACTTCGTGCCGCTGGCGGGCTTCGTCCTGCCCACCGCCGTCATGGGCTACGGGATCATGATTCCGCAGAGCTGCATCGCGGGGGTGAACGAGCTGACCCTGGGATTCGCCGGCGCGATCGCCGGCGCCTGCGTGACCTACTGGGTCGGGCTGCGCGCGCTGTTGCGCGAAGGGAGCCCGGCCGATGAAGGCTGAGTGGATCGCGCGCCAATCGAGCCGGCCGCAGGGCTGGCCGGGCCAGATCGTGGCACGCGTGATGTCCTACGAGACGATCCCGGTCAACCGCCTCGCGCTCGACGAGCTGGAGGTCGACGACGACGAGTCCGTACTCGACGTCGGCTGCGGGCACGGCCGCACCCTGGCCGCGCTCGAGCGCGAGGCACGGGCCGGGTTCATGGCCGGCATCGATCCCTCGGAGGTGATGGTCTCGCTGGCCTCGCGCCGGCTGCGCAAGGCCAGGGGACGCGGCCGGGCCGAGATCCAGCAAGCCGAGAGCCACCGCATCCCCTACCCGGACGGCCGCTTCGACGCCGCGCTGGCGGTCCACGTGCTCTACTTCTGGCCCGATCCCGCGCGGGACCTGGCCGAGATCCGCCGCGTGCTCCGCCCCGGCGGACGGCTCCTGCTCGGCTGCCGGCCCGACGACGCAGCCGCCCGCGCGGCGCTGCCGTCCTCGGTGTACGCGCTGTGTTCTCCCGAGGACGTGGAGAAGCTGCTGCTCGCAGCGGGCTTCGACAGCGTGAGCACCCAGATACACCAGCTCGGCGAAGCGCCCTTCGCCTGCGCCCGGGCCGAGGTCGGCGCCGCTGCCGGCTAGGAACCCGCCCGCCGGCGGATCGGGTAACGGCCCGGATCGGCGGAGAAGGGCATGACCAGCAGGCGGCCCAGGCCGGCCGGCGGCCCGGCCTGAAGCTGCTCCACGCCGATGGTCATGTCGTCGTGCCCCGCCGCGGGCTGTGCGCGGTAGGTGCCCAGCAGGCGATCCCACCAGGGCAGGTTGAAGCCGAAGTTGCTGTTGGTCTCGCCGCGAATTACGGAGTGGTGCACACGGTGCATGTCCGGCGTCACCAGCGCCCAGCGCAGCACCCGGTCGAGTCGCAGCGGAACCCGCGCATTCCCGTGATTGAAGATGGAGGTTGCGTTGAGCAGGACTTCGAACGCGAGCACCGCGGCGGCGGGCGCACCCAAGAGCAGCACCACGGCGGCCTTCCACAGCATGGAGAGCAGGATCTCCAGGGGGTGGAAGCGCAGGCCCGTGGTGATATCGAAGTCCTGATCGGTGTGGTGGACCAGGTGCAGGCGCCAGAGGACGGGGACCGTGTGGAAGAAGAGGTGTTGCAGGTAGACCGCCAGGTCGAGCAGGATCACGCAAGCGACGAACACCAGCGGCGCAGGCCAGTCCATCTGCCGAAATACGCCCCATCCTTTCCCCGAGGCGAAGACCGCTGCGCCCACCGCGGCGGCGGGAAACACGAGACGGACCAGCAGCGTGCTGACGGAGGCGGTGCCCAGATTCGCCGTCCAACGGGTGCGCCGTCCCCAACGCGGGCGGCGGCGCGGCCCCGTGCGCTCCCACAGCGCCATGGCGGCAAAGACGGCCAGGAAGGCCGCCATGCGGACCAGGGGCTCGTGATCGAGGAGTGCCTGGCTCATCGCTCCATGCTCCCGAGGACGGACACGCGATGCAAGCAGCGCCCGCGCTAGGATGGCCTCGGATCGAGGAGGTCCCACATCCATGAGAATCGTCATCGCCGTGATCGCGGTACTGGGCGTGGCTGCCCTGCTGGTCATGGCCGCCGCCCGCGGTCACCTGGGGCGTCACGAGGGGCCCGGCCGTATCGCCGGGGAGGCACGGCCGACCGAATCCGTGGCGCGCAGGGTTTCCGACGTAGCCAAGGCAGCGGGCGCGGTCGGGGCCGAGGCCTCCCGCCAGATCCTGTTCGGCGATCTGCACGTCCACACCACCTTCTCCTCGGATGCCTTCCTCTTCAGCCTGCCCATGCTGGGCAACGCCTCGGGTGCCTACCCGCCCGCGGATGCCTGCGACTTCGCGCGCTTCTGCTCCGCGCTCGACTTCTTCTCCATCAACGATCACGCAGAGAGCCTCTCGCCGGATCACTGGCAGGAGACGCTGGGGTCGATCCGCCAGTGCAACGATCTGGCCGGCGATCCGGCGAACCCGGACCTGGTCGCCTACCTGGGCTGGGAGTGGACCCAGAAGTCGCCGGATCCGCAGCAGCACTACGGCCACAAGAACGTGGTGCTGCGCGATCTGGAGGACGAGCGCATCCCCGCCCGGCCCATCGCGTCGACCTTCGGCCTGGGCGGCGCCGCCCTGAAGCCGCTTCAAGCCATCGGGCTTCCCCTCATGGCCGGCCGCCGTGGGCTGGACCAGATCCGCTACCGCACCGAGCTGGGAGAGCTGGAACGCTGCCCCACCGATGTACCGGTACGCGAGCTGCCGACGGACTGCATCGAAGTAGCGGAGACGCCCGCGGAGCTCTTCTCCAAGCTCGATGAGTGGGACCACGCCTCGCTCGTGATCCCCCACGGCACCGCCTGGGGCTGGACCGCGCCGCCGGGCGCGGACTGGGCCCTGCAGCTCAGCCGCGCCCAGGACGATCCGCGCCAGAACCTGGTCGAAGTCTACTCCGGGCACGGAAACTCGGAGGAGTACCGGCCCTGGCGCGAAGCAGAGACGACGCCCGACGGATCGCTCGCTTGCCCCGGGCCCAGCGCGGACTACCTGCCCGGGTGCTGGCGCGCGGGCGAGATCATTCGCGCACGCTGCCTGGAGGCGGGCGAGAGCGAAGAGGAGTGCGAGTCGCGCTCGGTCGAGGCGCGTTCGAACTACCTGGCGGCCGGAGCCTCGTCGGCCCTCACCGTTCCCGGGGCCCAGGCGGAGCAATGGCTCGAGGCCGGGCAATGCCCGGACTGCTTCCTGCCGGCGTTCGACTACCGCCCCGCCATGTCGGTCCAGTCCATGCTCGCGCGCAGCGACTTCGACGAGACGGGCGTTCCCTACCGGCAGCGCATGGGCTTCATCGGATCCAGCGACGTGCACAGCGCGCGAGCCGGCACCGGCTACAAGGAGTTCGCCCGCCACGGAGTGATGACCGACGTGCGCGGTCCCGAGGAGCCCATCCCCAGCGTCTCTTTCGGCCAGCGCGACGTCGAGCCGCTACCGCGTTCGGTCCCGCCCGAGAACCTCGGCCCGGGCTTCCAGGCCCGGGACCTGGAGCGCGCGGTCTCGTTCCTCTACACGGGGGGACTGGTCGCCGTGCACGCCGCCGGCCGCGATCGCCAGTCGGTCTGGGAGTCGCTGGCGCGCCGCGAGGTGTACGGGACCAGCGGTGGGCGAACGCTGCTGTGGTTCGACGTGCTCAACGCGCCGGTGGGCCAGCGGCCCATGGGTTCGGAGGTGGCGATGGCGCGAGCTCCGCGCTTCCGCGCGCGGGCGGTGGGCGCCTTCGAACAGCTTGCCGGCTGCCCCGAGTACAGCGTGCGCGGACTTCCGGCCGAGCGCCTGGAGCGGCTCTGCCGGGGCGAGTGCCACAACCCCAGCGCCGAGCGCAAGCGGATCACGCGGATCGAGGTGGTGCGGATCCGGCCCCAGGCACAGCCGGACGAGCCGATCGACGAGCTGATCGAAGACCCCTGGCTCGTCCACGAGTGCCCGGACGATCCCTCGGGCTGCTCGTTCGAGTTCGAGGATCCGGACTTCGGCACGGCACAGCGCGAGACCCTCTACTACGTGCGCGCCCTGGAGGAGCCCAGCCCGGTGGTCAACGGCGCCAACCTGCGCTGCGAGCGCGACGAGCAGGGCCGCTGCGTGCAGCCCCGACCGTGCTTCGCCGACGATCGTACCCCGCGCAGCGACGAGTGCCTCGCCGACGTGGCCGAGCGCGCCTGGTCGTCGCCCATCTGGGTGTCTTGGAGAGACGACGCCGGCGGACGCCGCTGAGATCCCTCCCGCACGACACGCTCGACCCATGCCTGGCGCCGCCCCAGCCTATCGCTGCCCCAGAGCGCATGACCTACTCTGCGGGCCCTGCAGCGGCGCAGGCGAGAAGAAGGAGTGCGGACCGTGAGTACGACCCATCATCCGCGGGCCGGCCAGCCCGCCGAACCGGCGGACCTGGTCGATGTGCCGCGCCTGCTGGCGGCGTACTACACCGGGCGTCCCG
>CAMYOO010000137.1 GCA_947260035.1 uncultured delta proteobacterium | reverse complement strand
CACATCGGCCACGCCTTCGCGATCTGCGTGAACTACGGGATCGCGGAGGAGTTCGGCGGCCGTTACCACCTTCGCTTCGACGACACGAACCCCGCGACCGAAGAGGCGCGCTTCGTCGACGTCATGCAGCACGACATCCGCTGGCTGGGCTTCGATTGGGGTGAGCACCTCTACTTCGCATCGGACTACTTCGCCGAGCTCTACGCCTGCGCCGTTGAGCTGATCCGCCGCGGCCACGCCTTCGTCTGCGATCTTTCCTCAGAGGAAATCGCGGCGCGGCGCGGCACGCTGACCGAGCCGGGAGAGGACAGCCCCTATCGGGATCGCCCCGTCGAAGAGAGCCTGGACCTCTTCGAGCGCATGAAGGCGGGTGAGTTCGAGCCCGGTGCCCGGGTGCTGCGAGCCAAGATCGACATGGCCTCGTCGATCCTGCCCAACCGCGACCCGGTCCTGTATCGGATCGTCAAGGCGAGCCATCACCGCACCGGCGACGCCTGGTGCATCTATCCGCTGTACGACTTCGCCCACTGCCTGTCGGACTCGCTCGAGGGCATCACCCACTCGCTCTGCTCCATCGAGTTCGTGGATCACCGGCCCCTCTACGACTGGATCCTCGACTCCCTGGAGCGCGATTGCCATCCGCAGCAGATCGAGTTCGCGCGGCTGGCCATCACCCACACGGTGCTCTCGAAGCGGGTCCTGCTGCGGCTGGTCAACGAGGGCTACGTGTCCGGCTGGGACGACCCGCGCATGCCCACGCTCTCGGGAATGCGTCGGCGCGGCGTGCCGCCGACGGCGCTGCGCAACTTCTGCGCGGACGTGGGCGTCACCCGGGTGGGCGATCGCCGCGTGCAGCTCGCGAAACTCGACGCCTCGATCCGCGAGGAGCTGAACCGCACGGCCGAGCGGCGCATGGGCGTGTTGCGCCCGCTCAAGGTGGTGATCGAGAACTATCCCGAGGACCTCGTCGAGGAGATGGAGTGCGTGAACAATCCGGAGGACGCCGGGGCGGGGACGCGCTGTGTGCCATTCTCGCGCGAGCTCTGGATCGAGCGCGACGACTTTCTCGAGGATCCGCCGCGCAAGTTCTTCCGCATGGCGCCCGGCCGCGAGGTTCGCCTGCGCTACGCCTATCTCGTGACCTGCAACGAGGTGGTGAAGGACGCCGACGGGGAAGTGATCGAGGTTCGCTGTACCTACGACCCGGAGACCCGGGGCGGGGATGCACCCGACGGGCGGCGGGTGAAGGGCACACTCCACTGGGTGTCGGCGCCGCACGCCGTGGCGGCGGAGGCGCGCCTCTACGAGACCCTCTTCTCCGTCGAGGACCCCATGGCCGTTCCCGAGGGAGGGGACGTTACCAACAACCTGAATCCCCACTCCATCGAGGTGGTCGATCCGGTCCGGCTGGAGCCGAGCGTGGCCGCGTTGGACCCGCAAACCACCCTCCAGCTCGAGCGCCTGGGCTACTTCGCGCTCGATCCCGACAGCACGCCCGAGCGCCCGGTCCTGAACCGCACCGTCACCCTGCGCGACACCTGGGCCAAGCTGCAGAAGAAGGGCGGTTAGGCGCCAGGCGCCGGCCCGGATCGATGCCCAATCCCCGCCGCCGTTTCTCCTGGGACACGCTCAGCACCGACAAGCTTCTGGACGTGCGCCTGTGCGATCTGGGTCTCGAGATCGCGGGCTCGCCTCTGGAGGATCGGGTGATCGCCCTGCATGCCGAGCTGGAGCGGGCCGGTCTGCGCTTCCGGCCCCACGTCTGGCTGTCCACCGACTGGTTCTCCCCCGTGGGCGTGCCGGGGGTTGCGATCCCCTTCTACCTGGCGCACCCGCGCCTGGCGCGGCTGGAACGCTCCCAGATGCTCCAGGTGGAGGGCGGCAACGGGGGCTGGTGCATGAAGCTCCTGCGTCACGAGACCGGTCACGCCATCGACACGGCCTATCGCCTGCACCGCACGCGGCGCTGGCGGGAGCACTTCGGGCGGGTCAGCCAGCCCTATCGCGCCACCTACGTGCCCGATCCCGCCAGTGGCGACTACGTGCAGCACCTCTACAACTTCTACGCCCAGAGCCATCCCAGCGAGGACTTCGCCGAGACGTTCGCGGTGTGGCTGCGCCCCGGGAAACGCTGGCGGCGACGCTATGGGGCATCCCCGGCGCTTCGCAAGCTGGAATACGTGGACGGGGTGATGGGAGAGATCGGCCGCAAGCCGCAGCCGGTTCGCTCGCGGGAGCGCACCGATGCGCTCTCCAAGCTGCGCATGACGCTTCGCGAGTACTACCTGCGCAAGCGGGATCACTACGGAGAAGAGGACTACTCCATCTTCGATCGCGATCTGCTGCGGCTCTTCAGCGACGACCCGGCCCAGCGGCGGCGGGTCGCCGCGGCGGCGTTCCTGCGCGAGCGGCGCGGCGAGCTGCGCCGGATCGTGTCGCAGTGGACCGGACAGCACCGTTTCGTGGTGGACGACGTGCTCAAGGGCATGATCCAGCGCTGCCGCGAGCTGGGGCTCCGGCTCTGCCACACCGAGCAGGAGACCGGAGAGGGCGCGGCGGTCCTGCTGACCCTGCACACCGCCCGGATTCTGCGGATGCGCCACCGTGAGTACTTTCGGTAGAATGCCCGGGGTGCCCCCCATCCCTTTCTCCGTGGGGGCTCTGTGTCGAAACCACTTCGCGTCGCCATACTTACCCACGAAGACCTGATTCCTCCCACTCCGCTCAAGGACGTGGACGACAAGGAGCGTCAGGCCTTCCAGACCGAGCGCGACGTGTACGTGGCCCTGCGCAAGCTCGGCCACGAGGTGCGCTTCCTGGGCGTCTCCTGGGACCTGCTCCCCATCCGCGAGATGGTGGAGGAGTGGAAGCCCGACGTGGTGTTCAACCTGCTGATGGAGTTCCAGGACGTGGGCGCCTTCCAGGTCCACCTGGTGAGCTACCTGGAGCTGCTGGGCGTTCCCTACACCGGCTGCAATCCCCGGGGCGTTCTGCTGTCCCGGGACAAGGCGGTCTGCAAGAAGATCCTGCGGCACCACCGGATCCCGACGCCGGACTTCGCGGTCTTCGACCCAGGCCGGCGCGTCCGGCCGCCCCCGGAGCTGACCTTTCCCCTGATCGTGAAGTCGGTGGATGAGGAGGCCTCCTTCGGAATCGCCCAGGCGTCGGTGGTGCGTGACGCGGACGCGCTGGCGGAGCGCGTTCGCTTCATCCACGAGCACGTGGGTACGCCGGCCATCGCGGAGGAGTACGTGGACGGCCGCGAGCTCACGATCAGCCTGCTGGGGAACGAACGGCTGCGCGCGTTCCCCGTGTGGGAGATGCAGTTCCGCAACCTGCCGGAGGGCAGCGTCCCCATCGCGACCGAGCGCGCCAAGTACGACAAGGCCTACCAGAAGCGGGTCGGCATTCGCTGTGGGAAGGCGCGTGATCTGTCCGACAGCGTGGTGCGACGCATCCAGCGCCTGGCGCGGCGCACCTACCGTTCCCTGGGGCTGTCGGGCTATGCGCGCCTGGATCTGCGCCTGACGCCCGAAGGCAAGGTCTTCGTGATCGAGGTCAACGCGACGCCGGATGTGAAGCGGGAGGAGGACTTCGCCCTCTCGGCCAAGGCCGCGGGCATCGAGTACCGCCGTCTGCTCCAGCGGATCGTCGATCAAGGGCTCCGCTACCGACCCTACGGCAAACGCGACGGCGTCTAGACGCCTGCGCCGGTCGCGCTCGCCGGCTTGCCATATACCCCTACAGGGTATAGGCTTCCGGGATGGACGCCGAAACCAAGAAGAAGAGCCTGGCGCGCCTCAAGCGCGCGGCCGGGCAGGTGGCCGGAATCCAGCGCATGGTCGAAGACGACCGCTACTGCGTGGACGTGCTGCTCCAGATTGCGGCGGCCCGCGCCGCCCTGGACCAGGCCGGCAAGCAGATCCTGGCCGGACACGTGGAGACCTGCGTGGCCCAGGCCTTCGCCAGCGGCAAGCCGCGGGAGCGACGCAAGAAAATGGATGAGTTGCTCGAGGTGTTCGCGCGCTTCGGGGCGGTATCGGGTCGCTAGTCATGGGCGGGTGCAACGCGGAGACTCCCTCGCGTCCCGCGGAAGCCGAGCCCTGTCACGCCGCAGAGAGCGCCTGCCACGGGGAGTCGGCACCGCGCTCGGAAGCTCCGCCTGCGGGCTCCTGGCTCTGTCCCATGTGCCCGGACGTGCTGGCCTGGGAGCCCGGCGCCTGCCCCCACTGCGGGATGGCCCTGGAGCCCGCAGACCCGCCGACAGCCGGCGAGCCGGAGGAGAGCGCGGAGCTTCGCGACATGCGGCGTCGCTTCCGGATCAGCCTGGCGTTGACACTGCCGCTCTTCGTCCTGGCCATGGGCGGGATGGGCGGCCTGTTCAGCGGGCTCGGCTCTCCGGCGCTGCGGCTCTGGCTGCAGGCGGCGCTGGCCACTCCCGTGGTGCTGTGGGGAGGCTGGCCTTTCTTCGCGCGAGGCTGGGCGTCGCTGCGCAACCGGCGCCTCAACATGTTCACGCTGATCGCCCTGGGTACGGGCGCCGCGTGGCTGGCGAGCGCCGCGGCGCTGCTGGCCCCGGGCCTCTTTCCGGCGACCTTCCGCGATGCCATGGGTCACGTCCCGGTCTACTTCGAGTCCGCCGCGGTGATCGTGACCCTGGTGCTGCTGGGGCAGGTGCTGGAGCTTCGCGCCCGGGCGCGCACCGGCGCCGCCATCCGCGAGCTGCTCTCCCTGGCGCCGTCCACGGCGCGCCGCATCGACGACGACGGGGTCGAGCGCGACGTGCCGCTGGAGTCCGTGGGCGTCGGGGATCGGCTGAGGGTGCGGCCGGGTGAGGCGCTGCCGGTGGACGGCCTGGTGCTCGAAGGGCACGGAGCCGTGGACGAGTCGCTGGTCACCGGTGAGCCGCTCCCGGTGGAGAAGGCTCCGGGAGACGAGGTCGTCGGCGGCACCTTGAACCGTCACGGAAGCCTCGTGATGCGCGCCGAGCACGTCGGCGCGGACACGCTGCTGGCCCGCATCGTGCGGCGTGTGGCCGAGGCGCAGCGCACGCGAGCGCCGGTGCAGCGGGTGGCGGATGCGGTGGCCGCCTGGTTCGTGCCCGCGGTGGTGGCGGTGGCTTTCGTTGCGGCCTGCGTCTGGCTCGTGTGGGGGCCGGAGCCGCGCGCGGCGCACGCCCTGCTGGTGGCGGTCTCGGTCCTGATCGTGGCGTGTCCGTGTGCCCTGGGCCTGGCGACGCCCATGTCGATCATGGTCGGCACGGGTCGGGGCGCGGGCGCAGGCGTGCTGTTTCGCGACGCGGCCTCCCTGGAGCGTCTGGCCCAGGTCGATACGCTGGTCCTCGACAAGACCGGGACGCTCACGGAGGGCCGTCCCGCGCTTTCCGCGGTCGAGCCGGCGTCGGGCTTCGAAGCAGACGCCCTGCTGAGCCTGGCCGCCGCGGTGGAGCGGGCCAGCGAGCATCCTCTGGCCGACGCGGTGGTGGAGGGCGCTCGGGAGCGTGGGCTGGCGGTGCCCGCCTGTAGCGATTTCCGCGCCTGGCCCGGTCGCGGTGTCGAGGCGCGGGTAGAGGGGCACGACGTGCTGCTGGGCACGCTTTCCCTGCTTCGAGAGCGCGGCATCGAACCGGGCGGCCTGCCCGAGCGCGTGGAGGTGCTGCGTCGCGAGGGTGCGTCCGCGCTCTTCGCGGCCGTGGATGGGCGGGCGGCGGGAGTCCTGGCCGTCAGCGATCCCATCAAGCCGACGACGCCGGAGGCGATCCGGCGCCTGGCGGACGCGGGTCTGCGCCTGGTCCTGCTCTCGGGCGACGCGAGCGCAACGGCGCGCGCTGTGGGCGACGCGCTGGGGATCGAGGACGTGCGTGCCGAGGTGCTTCCCGACCAGAAGGCTGAAGTGGTCGCCGAGCTGCGCGCCGCGGGCCACGTGGTGGCTATGGCCGGGGACGGCATCAACGACGCTCCCGCGCTGGCCGCGGCCGACGTCGGCATCGCGATGGGGAGCGGCGCCGATGTGGCGGTGGAGAGCGCCGGCGTGACCCTGGTCCGCGGCGATCTGCGCGGTATCGGCAGGGCGCGCCGGCTGTCCCGGGCCACCCTGGGCAACATCCGCCAGAACCTCTTCTTCGCCTTCGTCTACAACGTGCTCGGCGTGCCCATCGCGGCCGGGATCCTCTATCCGTCCCTGGGTCTGCTTCTGCATCCCATGCTGGCCGCCGCCGCCATGAGCCTCTCGTCGGTCTCGGTGATCACAAACGCGCTGCGCCTGCGGCGGGTTGTCATCTAAACCGACCGGCCGAAGCCTGGTCCCCACGGGGATCGAGCTTGCTCCCATACATTCGAGCGAACGCCTACGGACCCTGACTCGCCCATCCGAAGAGCGGTGGGAGGGTTTCATCCGGGTGCATCCGTACGTCTTCGTACCGCTCGCGGCCGCCGTGGCGGCCTGCGCCATGGCTGGAGCTGCCTGGGGGAAAGACCCGGGCCGGCCCAGTGGACGCCTCTTCGCCGCCGTGCTCCTGGGGTGCGGCTTCTGGTCCCTTTGCCAGGTGGCGTGGAGCTTGTCGGGTTCGGCTGAGCAGGCCCTCGTGGCCGCGCGCCTCGCCTGTCTGGGCTTCCTGTGGTTGGGTCCGCTCTCGCTGCAGCTGCATGCCACCCTGCAGCCCAGTCGAGTCTCCCCGCGGCTGCGCAGCGGGCTGCCCTGGGCCTACGCTGGAACCGGGGTTCTGGCGGCTCTCTTCATGGGCACGGACTGGTTCGTTCTGGACATGCAACGCGTGCCGTGGGGTTGGGAGCCCATGATGGGACCCGGCATGGCGGCCGTCGTGCTGTGGGTTGCCGCGTACCCCGCCCTGCTCGCGGTCCGTTGGGCGCAGGGCCGGAGCCCCCCGGACATGCGGGACGGCGCCTTTGCGTGGGGGCCCTTGGGGCTCGGGCTGCTGGTCGCCGTACTGGTGGCGAACGAGGTGGTGCTGCCGTCGCTGGGCTTCGTATTCCCGCGCCTCGGCAGCGCGGCCATGAGCATCGGCGCCCTCCTGGTCGCGGTGGAACTCGGCCGCCAGGGGCACGTGGTCTCGCCGCGCGGGCTCGCGCATGAGCTGGTGGATGCGTTTCCCGACGGCGTGGCTCTGCTCGGCCGCGGGGGCGCGATCCGCTCGGCCAATGCCAACCTGGCTCGCCTGGCCGGCTGCCGTCGCTCGCGCCTGCGCGGGCTTCCCATCGCGCGCTTCCTTCCGGACGCCCCGGCTCTCGAGGGGTCGATCGTGGACGTGCAAACGCGCTTCGTGGACGACACGGGCCGGGAATTCCCGGTCACGCTCTCGGCGTCCGTGCTGAGCGCGGGCGAGGAGGCCCGCGTGGGCTTCGTCGTCGCCGTGCGCGACCTGCGTCCCGCCCTCCAGCTTCGTGGGCGTCTGGTGAGCAGCGGCCGCCTGGCCGCCGTGGGCGAGCTGGCGGCGTCCATCACCCATGAGATCAACAACCCCATCGCCTTCGTGCGCACCAACCTGGGCGTGCTGGCCGCACATCTGGACGAAATCGTGAAGGGGGCGACCGCGCTTCCCGCCTGTTCAGAAGTCGTCCGCGAGGCGGAGGAAGCCCGCGAGACGGTGGCCGACACGCTGCGCGGCGCGGATCGCGTGGCCTCCATCGTGCGGGACGTGCGCAGCTTCTCGGGAGCCGGCCACACCGAGGGCAATGTCGGTCACGTGAAGCAGCTCTGCGAGGAGGCCCTGCGGGTCTCCCTGCCGCGCATTCCCGAGGGTGTGTCGGTGGTGCGCGTGTACGGGGACGTGCCCGCTGCGGCCTGCGCACCCCGAGCCATGGTCCAGGTCTTTCTCAATCTTCTGACCAACGCCGCCCAGGCGGTCCATTGCGGTGGTGTCATCCGCATCCGTTCGCAGCAGCGGGAAGATCGGGTGGTCGTGAGCGTCGAAGACGACGGCCCCGGGATCGCCGCCGACGTGGTCGAGCGCATCTTCGATCCCTTCTTCACCACCAAGCCGGTGGGCGAGGGAACCGGGTTGGGCCTGGCCATCTCGCGCGAGATCATCGAGGGACACGGAGGAAGGCTGGGCTTGGAGCCGCGCAGCGGCGGCGGCACGGTCTTCAGCGTCTCGTTGCCGGCGCACACCGCTCCCGCCGGATCCGACGGAGCGGCGTGATGGAGCCTTTCACGATCCTTCCGCTCCTCACCTGCCTCGTGGCGGCGGCGGCCGCCGCCGCCGTGCTGGCTCGAGGGTTCGGCGAGCGGGTCAATCAGCTCACGGCTGCGATGCTGGCGTGTGGCGCGCACTGGGCGCTGTGCGAGGCCATCTGGAACAACCTGGACGACCCGGGCTGGGTCGAGCGCACCATCCGCATCTCGGGCTTCGGGTGGATTCCCATGGGAGCCCTGGTTCTGCACCTGGTGCTCGAGGCGCAGGACGACACCCGCTCCTGGCTGCGGCGGCTGCTGCCCCTGGCCTACGTCGCGGCGGCCGTGGGGCAGGTTGCCTATCTCGTCAGCCCGGATGCGCTGACCTCCGTCTCTCGCACGAGCTGGGGCTGGGTGTACTCGTTCGGTCCGATCTTTCCATGGGTCGTGGCGCCCACGGTCTTCTTTGCGGTGGCCGGGATCGTACGCTGGCGCAACGCGCTGCCCGCGGCCGAGACCGAGTTCGAGCGCCGCCAGGGGCGCCAGGTATTCCTCGGTATGGGAATCACCCTGGTAGCCGCCCTGGTCACCGACGTCGTGTTTCCCCACCTCGGGCTGGGCTTTCCCCGGTTGGGCAGCATCAGCGTCATCGTCTTCTGTGGATTCGTCGCCTGGGGCGTCACCCGGCACGACTACTTCGTGCTGGCGCCGGGCCTGTTGGCGCAACACATCCTGGCGAGCCTGCACGAGGGGGCCGCGCTGCTTTCGGCCGACGATCGCGTGATCGCCGCCAACGACGCTTTCGCCCGCCTGGTGGGTCTGCCCCCGGAGCGGGTGCGGGGCGCGAGCATCCAGGACTTCCTGCCGGAGCTCCTGGAAGTGGAGCGCGGGA
>CAMYOO010000136.1 GCA_947260035.1 uncultured delta proteobacterium | reverse complement strand
TGCCGAGCCGCCGGCGCCCATCCTGGGAGGCACCGATACCTGGATCTTCGGCTTCCGCCTGGCCAATGCGCCGGAAGGGTGGGGCGCGCCGCTGGTCCTGCGCCTGGCGCGCGACGACCACCCGCTGGACCTGTGCTGCGAGGCCGCGGTGCAGAACGCCGTGGCCGGTCAGGGCTTCCCCGCACCGCGCGCGCTGGCGTCTGGCGACGCGGACGGCGACGGCGAGCTGGGCCGCGCCTTCCTGGTGATGGAACGCTTGCCGGGCACGGCCGGACCCGCCGGCCTCTTTGCGCGCCAGGACGCGGGACCGCTGGCGCTGCTGCTGGCCGTGCCGCGCCTGGTGACGCTGCTCCCCCGCCTCCAGGCGCAGACTCTCCTCCAGCTCCACGCCCTCGACCCCGAGCCGCTCCTGGCCGGCCTCGATGCGGCGGGCGTAGCGCGCGCGAAGATTCACCTGGAGACGCGGCTCCAGGATTTGGAAGCCGACGCGGACGCGCTGAAGCACGAGGGCCTCGCCGCCCTGGTGCGCTGGCTGCGTGTGCACCGCCCGCCCGAACCCGAGCGGCCGTCGATCTGTCACGGCGACTTCCATGCCTTCAACCTGCTCTTCGAGCCGGGTCGGCTCTCGGGCGTGATCGACTGGACGGGCGCACGCATCGCCGATCCGGCCCTCGACCTCGGCGTCATCCGCGCCCAGCTTCACATCAGCCAGCTCCCGGTGGCGCGGATTCCGGGCCGGCTGGTCCACGCCGCACAGATGCGACTGCTGCGCACCTTCGAGCGCGCCTACGCGCGCGCGCGACCCGTGGAGCCGCGCGTGCTCGCCTACTACGAGATGCTTCCCTGCGCCTACGCGGTTGCGCGGATGCTGCGCTACGCAAACGACCCGGACCGCGAGCCCCTCGCCGAGCTGGCCTGGGAACACCCGCGTGCGCTCCGGCGGCTCATACGCCGGGTCTTCGAGGCCTCGGGGCTCCGCCTCGGCCTCGAGCCGCGCGGGGCGGGATGAAGAGAGACGGGGCAAGACCCCAGCCGGCGTCGAAGTCCTCGCGGCCCCTCGACCCGACCGCGTCCGAGTCTGTGGCAGCGTCGATCCCGACAGCCCCTACGCCGCGCCAGCTCCCGCCAGGTCTTCGGACCCCACAGGCCCCAGGTCGCCGATCATGCACTTGACCGAGCCGCCGCCCTTCTTGAGGAACTCGGAGACGTCCACGACGACCGGGGTGACGCCCCGTTCGCGAACCTGATCCAGCAGGCGCTCCGAGACTCCGCCCGGCATGACCAGGAAGGACTTGCCGCCCGTGGTCAGGGTGTAGGCGTTGGCGGCGTAGCGCCGGGCGTCCGCTTCTTCCAGCGGGATGACGGTGTCGTCGGTGAAGCGCTGCACCAGGCGCGCACGGTCGCCCGGCGCCAGGGCCTCTACGTAGGCCAGCAGGTGCTCACGCTTCGGGCCGAAGGCGCACAGCGCGGTGTCGCCGTGGTAGTGCGCTTCGAGGACCAGTTCGAAGCGGTGCACGGGCTTCGGTTCCACGATGGCGGCCAGCTGCGGCTCCAGGCGCGCGTCGCTGCGGAACCCGTAGACGCGGCGCCAGGGCGGGAAGGCGAGGGTGGGCACGAAGCGCTGGCGCTCGAGGGCGCCGCAGGTGAAGATGTAGGCGTTGCCGACGGGGAAGAAGTCCGCCTCGCCCTCGAAGCGATGGCGTTCGTCGAACTCCGCCAGGCGGAAGCCTTCGGCTTCCAGCACGCGCCGGTAGTGTTCCTTCTCGCCGGCCCGGGTGGGAAGCAGGTTGGAGAGGTAGAAGGTCTTGTCGCCGTGGGGCCGCGCCGCGTCCACATCACTGAGGAAGCCCGCGTTGGCCGGATAGACCAGCCCCGGCTGCGCCGGGTCCGGGGGCACCACCACCACGCGCGCGCCCAGGTCGCGCAGGGTGTCGCGCAGGCGCTGCCACTGCTCGATGGCTCGGGCGCGGTCCACATGACGCCGGGTGCCCCAGCGCGTTCGCGTGTGCGGGTTGGCGCCGCCTTGCACGCTGAAGTGCGCCGGGTCCCCCATCAAGAGGGTGCGCCGGGCGCTCACGGCCGCGGCATCCCCGGCGGCAGCGCATTCGGGTCGAAGCGGCCCGAACCTTCCAGCAGCGACTGGGGCGTGGCGCAGTAGAGGCTGGCGGTGATGCCCGCCGGCCGGTCGTTGCCGCTGCGGCCGCGTCCGCCGAAGGGCAGCTTGCCGCTGGCGCCCACCGTTGCGCGGTTCCAGTTGAGCAGGCCCGTGCGTACGCGGCCCACGCAGTGCTCGAACGCCGCGCGGTCGGCCGTCATCACCGAGGCCACCAGTCCGAAGTCCGAGTCGTTGACCGCGGCGATCGCCTGCTCCAGGCCGTCCACCGGGTAGAGGCCGGCCTCGGGGCCGAAGATCTCCTCGCGGTGGTAGGCGTGGTCCTGGCGCGCGTCGGCGAAGCGCACCAGCCCCGGGCCCAGGTACGGGGCCGGAAGCTGCGGCTGGGGAATGTCGATGCGCTGGCCGCCGGCGTCTCCCGCCAGCGCGCGGTAGCGCAGGACCTTGGCGTGCGCGGCTTCGGAGACCAGGGGCCCCATGAAGGCGCCGGGCTCCAGCGGTGGGCCGATGCGGATGCCGGCCAGCACGCGGGCCAGCCGCTCGGCGAAAGCGTCGAAGATTTCGCGCGCCACGAAGATGCGGCTGGCGCAGCTGCAGCGCTGGCCGGTGGTGGCGCAGATGGAGAGCGCGGTCTCGGATACCGCCAGCTCCAGGTCCGCGTCGTCGAGCACGATGACGGCGTTCTTGCCGCCCATCTCCAGCGCCAGCAGCTTCTCCGGTTGGTCCAGGGTGGCCTGGCGCAGGGCGCGCCCGGCGCCCCACGACCCGGTGAAGAGGATTCCATCCAGCGGGGCCGCGGCCAGGGCGCGGCCGGTATCAGCGCCGCCGTGAACGATCTGCAGCACGCCCTCGGGAAGTCCGGCTTCGTGCCACAGGTCCGTCATCCACTGCCCGGCCGCGGGCGCCAGCTCGCTGGGCTTGAAGACGACGCTGTTGCCCGTGGCCAGCGCGGGCACGATGTGGCCGTTGGGCAGGTGCACGGGGAAGTTGAAGGGTCCCAGCACGGCCAGCACGCCGCGGGGCTGGAAGCGGGCCTGGGCGCCGGGGCCGGCCTCGATGGGCGTTACGAAGCCCATGCCCTCGGCCAGGGTCACGTCCACCTTGGGCGCCAGCAGCGCCGCCTCGCTGCGCGCGTCCCACAACGCTTTCCCGACCTCGCGCGCGATGCGCGGCGCCAGGTCGTCGGCTGCGCGCGCCGCCAGATCCCGGAAGCGCTGGAGCACGGCTGCGCGCGCCTCGGGGTCCGCGTCGCGCCAGGCCGGGAATGCCGCCCGTGCGCGGGTGACGGCCTCGTTCACCGCGGCCTCGTCGGCGACGTGGAAGCGTCCCAGCTCGTCGTGCGGGTTCGCCGGTGAGGTGCTGACCAGCGTCACGGCAGCGGTGTGATGCTCACGCGGTCGCCGGCCCCCACGCCCAGCGCCTCGCGCTCGTCCTCGGGGACGAAGGGCGCGCCTTCCGCATCCAGCGCGAGCACGGCGGCGCGGAAACCGTGGGCGCCTTCGGCCGAGAGCAGGGCCAGGGGGCCTTCGGGCTGCGCGCTGCGTTCGGCGGGAACGCTGGGCAGCACCAGCTCGCGCCGCTCGCGCACCGAGGCGATGGCGTCGCGGGCGGCGCCGTAGTACGGCCCGCCGTCGAAGGGGTCGATCCGGCGCAGGTAGTGGAAGCCAACTTTCTCCAGGATGTGCACCGCCGCGCGCGCGGTCTCGTTGGGCTGGCCCAGGACCTGACGCACCTCTTCCGGGAAGAGCGTTGCGTAGACCGGGTCCTGGGGAAAGAGATCCGCGATGAAGCGCGGGTTGCGCGCCGAAAGGTGGTCGGCTTCCCGGTAGGAAAGACCCGTGAAGTGGGCGCCGAACGCGTCCCAGAGCCGGTTGTGGCCCTCCGCGTCGAAGCGCGAGAGCATCTCCGCCACGACCTCGCGTTCGAAGCGGTCCGGGTGCGCGCCGATCCAGGCGAAGCGCACCACGGAGAGCGCCTTGCCGCATTTCTCGGGGTGGCCGCGCCAGTCGGGATGCAGGACCAGGCCGCCGATTTCGCTGGGGCCGTCGCTGCTGATGCCGAGCTGGAGCTTGGTGTGCTCGAAGTGGCGGCTCAGCTCCGTGCTGCGGCGCTCCTCGGTGGAGACCTCCAGGTAGTAGTAGGGAGCGTCCGGCGTGCCGTGCTTGGCGCGCACCATGGAAGTGCCCAGCACGCGCCGATCGGCCGTGTCCTCCAGGACGAAGACGTAGAGGCCCTGCTGCCAGTCGACGCTCGCATCGCCGAAGGAGCGCAGCGAGCAGTCGATGCGTTGCTCGAGGAAGGGTGCATCGGCGGGCAGGTTGACCGAGTCCAGCCGGCGCGCCAGCGCGACCAGCTCGTCCAGGTCGCCTCGCTGCACCGGCCGCAGGATCAACACGGCAGGTCGCGCTCCTCGGCTACACGGCGCAGCGCCTTCTCCAGCATGGTGAAGCCGGACCCCAGCTCCTCGTCGGTGACGTTGACGGGAAGCAGCAGGCGCACCTTGCTCGGGTTCGCGCCGGCGCTGAAGACCAGCAGCCCCTCGTCGAAACAGGCCCGCAGCACGTCGGAGGTGACTTCGGCCCGGCCGTCGAAGGGGACGAAGGCCTGCATGGCGCCGATGCCGCTGCGCCGACCCACGGCGCGGGGAAGCGCCTGGGCCAGGCTCTCGAAGCGCCGCGCCACGCGTCCTTCCAGGACCGCCAGTCGCCCGTCGGGGCCGAGGTAGCCCTCGCTCTCCAGCCGTTCGATGATGCGCGTGCCCACGGCCATGCCCACGCTCGAGCCGGCGAAGGTGCCCGCCACCAGCCCGGGTCCGGGGTTGTAGGCCTTGCGGAAGAGCGTCGCGCTGCCCTGCAGCGCCTTGCCGCAGGTGACCACGTCCACCCACTCGTCCAGGCCGAGGGTGCGGAACGCGAACAGCTCTTGGGTGCGCGCGAAGGTCTGCACCTCGTCCACCCACACCGCCAGCTCCGCCTCGCGGCAACGCTGCATCAACGCGCGGAAGAAGGACGCCGGCGCGGCCTCGATTCCGCCTTCGCCCTGCACCAGCTCGAAGAGCATGGTCGCGATGCGCCCGGGGTGACGGGCGAGGTGGGCGTCCAGCGCCGCCAGGCTCTTCTCGGTGGAGCCCGGGTCGTCGGGGTCGTAGAAGGGCACGTGCAGCACGTTTCCGCGCAGGGGCAGACCCTGGCGGTAGGCGGGCTTGTCGGTCAGCTCGGCCAGGGTGGTGGTGCGGCCCGCGAAGCTGCGTTCGAACACCACGACCCGGTCTGCCGGCGTGTGCTTCTGGAGGATCATCTTCAGGGCGTTCTCGTTGGCCATGGCGCCGGACACCGAGAGCCACACGTGCTTCAGGTGGTCGCCGGAGTGGCGCAGCAGCGCCCGAGACAGGCGCAGGTACTCGGGGCCCGGCGCCAGGTGGCCCTGGAAGACCTCGTCGCCGGCCGCCGCCACCACCGCCGTTTCCAGCAGGTCGCGGTCGGCGTGACCCAGGGCGTAGACCCCGATGCCGCCGATGAAGTCGAGCTTCACGGTCCCGTCGGCCAGCTGCACCCTGGCGCCACGGCCGCTGCGGCCCAACAGCAGGGGATAGGGCAGGGGGCGGCCGCGCAGGCGCTCCAACTCGCGGAGCGCCCGGGTGTAGGCCTGGGGCGACAGCGCGCGGGTCGCGGCCTCCTGGGCCACGGCCTCGATCAGGGCCTGCGCCGCCTCCCGCACCGCGGGCGCGTCGAGCAGCGACCCCAGGGGGCTCCGGGTTCGCTTCGCCATCGACAGAGCGTATCGGTCGGATCGTGGCGTCGCTTGCCCCCAAGTCGAGAACCCCTGCAACGGAAGCAGCTTGCGGTGCTCGCCTGCGCCCGGCTGAGGCGACCGGTATGCTGCGCCCCATGCCCGCGCTCCGGCGCACCAAAGCCCGTTCCACGAAGACCCGGCGGAGCGCGAGGCGGCGAGAGCAGCCCGCGATCCTGGAGACACCGCACCTGCGCCTGGTGCGCGCGCCGCGGGTGCCCTCGACCACCGGCCCCATGCCGCGGCAGATCTCTGTGGCCACCTACAACGTGCACCGCTGGACGGGCCTTTCGGGGCGCGCCGCCCCCGACCCGGCTCGGGCCGGGTTCGTGATCTCCGAGCTGGGCGCCGATGTGATCGGCCTTCAGGAGGTGCTGTGTCCCTGGGAGGGCGACGATCCGCTGGTGCTGCTGGCCGACGCGCTGGGGCTCCACCTGGCCTACGCCGTTACCCGGATCCACCGCCGTGGCCAGCTGGGCAACGCGATCCTCTCGCGCTGGCCCATCCGAGGAGCCGAGGTCCTGGACATCTCCTCCTCGCGGATCGAGCGTCGCGTCGCCGTGGCCGCGAGCATCGACGATCTGACCGGCGGCGCGGGCCTCAACGTGCTGGCCACGCACATGTCTCTGGTGGACCGCACGCGCCGGCGCCAGGTAGAGCTGTTGCTGGAGCATCCGCAGCTTCGCGCGGGGCCTTCGGTGTTGCTGGGCGACATGAACGCCTGGCGTCGCGACCGCGCCAGCCGCCGGCTGGAGCGCGCCCACGACCAGCACCACAACCGGGAATGGCCGTCCAGCTATCCCGCGGTGCGGCCCGTGCTGGCGCTGGATCGGATCTACACCCGCGGCGCACGCACGCTGGAGCTGTCAGCGCACGAGTCCGCAGCTGCGCGCCGCGCCTCGGACCACCTCCCCATCGTCGCCCGCCTGCGCCTCCCCGCCGAAGACTTCTAACCCTGCACTGGGGGACGTTCCTGCATAACTGCACGCAGTACCACTCCTGGCTCCAAGAGTGGTACTGCGTGCAGTTATGCAGGAACGTCCCCCAGTGCAGGGTTAGATCTCCATTCCTTTCCAGGCTCCGGAGCGCCAGCGCCAGCGGAGGGCCAGGGAGAGGAGGGCGACGTAGCCGCAGCCTCCCAGCCAGGCGCCCATCAGGCCGGCCCCGAGCCACACGCCGCAGATCCAGGCCAGGGGCAGGAAGGCCAGCCAGGCCAGGGTCGTCTGCACGACGAAGGGCCAGCGGGTGTCGCCCGCACCGCGCAGCGAGCCGCTGGCGACGATTGCGACGGCGTCGAAGAGCTGGAAGGCGGCGCCCACCGCCAGCAGCGGCCGCCCCAGCCGGATCACCTCGGCGTCCTCGGTGAAGATCCGCATCAAGAGGTTCGGGATGCCCAGGAAGAGTGCGGCCACCGCGACGACGATCCCCAGCCCAAGCCGTTGCGACGTGGCGTAGCTGCGCTCAGCCGCTTCCAGATCGTGAGCGCCCACGTAGCGCCCCACCAGGGTTCCCGCCGCCACCGAGAGCCCCACTACCTGCATGAACGACAGGTGCAGCAGGGCCAGGAAGGCCTGGCTCGCGGCCATCTGCAGGTCGCCCATGCGCGCGACCAGGTTGGTGAAGAGGGCGAACGTGATCATCTCCAGGAACCACTGGCCACCGATGGGCGCCGAGATGCGCGCCAGGCGAACCACCGAGGTTCGCGTCGGCGGAACCGATGCGGTCTGGAAGGGCTGGGCCACGCGCGGGCGGCGGAAGGCGAACAGCATCAACCCGGCGTAGGTGAACTCGGCGATGGCGCTGGCCGCGCCCGCGCCGGCGACTCCCAGCTCGGGCATGCCCAGCTTCCCGAAGATCAGGCCGTAGTCCAGGACGAAGTTGACGAGGTTGGCGGCGACCATCGCGTAGAGCGGCGTGCGGGTGTCGCCGATACCGCGGAAGAACGACGCCAGCGTCATGCCGGTGACCGCGCCCATGGCGCCCAGCGAGCGCGGGCGCACGTAGTCCCCCGCCACGGCCTGAAGATCCGCCGAGGGACCGAGAAGTCCGATCAGCGTCGGGAAGACCCAGGCGAAGAGCCCGAGCGCCAGGCCGGCCAAGGGAACCAGTGTGTAGAGCGCCTGCCAGGCCCAGGCGCCGCACTCGCGCTCGCGTCCCCCGCCGTGCGCCTGGGAGACGAAGGTCTGCACCCCGGTGGACGTGCCCATGAAGAAGCACAGGGACGTCCAGTACCAGATGCCCCCGTAGCCCACGCCGCCCAGCTCGGTGGCTCCCAGGCGTCCCACGAAGGCGGTGTCCACCAGCTGCAGCAGCGTCGCCGACAGGTTGGTCAGCACCACCGGATAGGCGAGGGCTGCCACCTCGCGCATTCCGCCGCGAGGGCCCCGGGGGACGGTCCTGTATGTGGTCTCGGCCGGTGTGGCCATGTCCGAAGCTCCATCCCGAAACGCCGGAGGCCGCGAGCTGCCTTGCGCTCGCGGCCTCCGGTGGCTCCGTTTTCACGGGACTGGCTTCATGGGCGAGCGCGCAGGGTACCCTTCTGGATGACGCGGTTTACGCCACCCTTCTGGTTCCAGTTGATGCAGAGGCCACTCATCGAAGGCTCCCTCGCGCAGCCGTCGCGCGATCGAGCCACCCTACCACCAGCGATTGCGCGCAGCAACCGATGAGGTACAAGGGTCGGAGTGCGCCGCGCCCTCGCGATCGTCCTGCTGGTCCTCCTGCTGCCCGCCTGCTCCCAGTGGCGGGCCACGCGGCTCTACGCCGACGGGACCCGGGCCCTGGACGCGGGCCGGACCGAGCGAGCGATTGGCGATCTCGAGCAGGCGGCGGTGCTGATGCCGGAGTCCGGCGAGGTCCAGAACCACCTGGGCATCGCCTACCTCCAGGCGGGGCGCAAGTACGACGCGCGCAACGCCTTCGCGCGGGCCGTGGCCCTGAACTGCTCCAACCCCAGCGCCCGCAGCAACCTGGAGCTACTCGACCAGGAGCTGAAGCGATGAGCGGCGGCGACGACGAGCGGCCGCGCCGCAGCTGGCGTGAGATCGACCGCATGCGCGACGGCTCGGGGCATCGGCCCGAGGAGCGCAAGCCGCGCGGCAAGGCGGCCGAGGCGCTCTCCCGCCAGGCGACCCAGACGTACCTGAAGCAGATCGA
>CAMYOO010000135.1 GCA_947260035.1 uncultured delta proteobacterium | reverse complement strand
AACGCCGCCCGCGCCCTCGATCTCCTCGACCAGGGACGCGAGCCTTTCCGCCGTGCGCCGGGTCACCACCGCATGAAAGCCCTCGCGGGCAAAGCGCCGGGCGATCGCGCCGCCGAGACCGGCTCCCGCGCCGAATACCAGTGCGACCGGAGTGCCGGACGGCTCCGCCATGCTCAGCTCCTCAGCTTCTCTTCGAGGAAGTCGAGGCGGTCGTTCCCGAAGAACATCTCGTCGTCGACATAGAAGGTCGGCGCTCCGAAGGCGCCCCGCTCGACCGCTTCGGCGGTGTTGGCCTTGAGCTTGTCCTTGATACCCGGCTCCTCGATCCGACGGAGCAGCAGGTCGGCATCGAGCCCCGCGCCCTTGACGACCTCCCCCAGCACCGCCGCGTCGCCGACGTTCTTCTCCTCCAGCCACATCGCCTTGAACAGGGCCTTGTGGTAGGCCGGGAAGAACCCCTCCTCCAGCGCCACCAGCGCGCCCCGCATGGGCTTCACGGTGACCACCGGGAAGTGGGGGTTGAACTTCAGCTCCAGGCCGTAGCGCTTCAGCCAGCGCGCCATGTCGGCGCCCATGTACTTGCCCTTGGCGGGCACGGTGGCCGGCGGGCTGTTGCCGCTGGCCTGCATCACGCCGCCCAGGAAGAACGGCCGATACACCAGCTCGGCGCCGGTCCGCTCCACCAGCGCGGGGATCTGGCTGTCAGCCAGGTATGAGTAGGGGCTCACGTAGTCGAAGAAGTACTCGAGACGATGGGGCACGGGGGACCTCTCTGTTCTTGGGCTCAAGATTCTTGGGCTCAAGAGAATAGGCGGTCGACCAGGGTCTGGTGCTCAGCCGCCTCCGGAGCGGCTGTGCCGGCGCGAGGGTTCCCGAGGATCGAGATGCGCCTCGAGGGCGGCCACCTGACTGCGCGCAGCACGGTCTACGGAGCCCTCGATGGCGCGGAAGCGCTTCACCACGTCGCGACCCCGGGACGTGAGCGAAGCCCCACCCCCCGCGCGGCCGCCGGAGGAAACCTCCACGGCGGGGGTGTCGAAGCAGCGGTTGAGCTCATCCACCATCTCCCAGGCGTGGCGGTAGGCCATTCCCATGCTGCGGGCCGCAGCCGAGATGGAGCCCTCCTTCTCGATGGCTTCGAGGAGCGCGATCTTGCCCGGCCCCAGCTTGTGGCCGGCGTCGCCCAGATAGACGGAGATGCGGATGCGCCCCATGGCCGGCCTCCTGACGGGAGAATCGCACACGCGCCCAACGGAGCGCATTCCAGCGCTATGGTGCATCGGGAATAGCGATGAGCACCACCCTCATGCGACGCTTCGGCTCCCTGGCCCTCCTGCTGCGGCTCGCCTTCAGCTTCGTGCCCAGCATGGCCCAGGCCGCCGGCACTCCGCTGAGGATCGACGATCACCTGCCCGAGCGTCTGTCGCTGACCTTCGAATCCCGGTCCCGCTACGAGTTCCTGCACAACCGCTTCCGGGTGCGGACCAGCGGCGACGCGGACATCCTGGTCTTCCGCACGCTGATCCACGCGCGCGTCAAGGCGACCGACCGGCTCAGTTTCGGCGCCGAGATGATCGACGCCCGCAGCTACATCCAGAACGGCCCGGTGAGCACCGGCATCGTGAATGCGGTGGAGCTGCTGCAGGGCTACGCGAAGCTCGACTTCGAGTGGCCGCCGGGCGGGACCTCCACCCTGCGCGGCGGCCGCATCACCATGGATGTGGGCAGCCGCCGCTTCGTCGCCCGCAACCGCTTCCGCAACACCATCAACGCCTTCACCGGAATCGACTGGCGCTGGAAGGGCGAAGGCCGGCGCGAGGCCCGCGCCTTCTGGACCCTGCCCCTGCAGCGCCGCCCCTTTCTCCCCAAGGACACCGAAGACAACAAGATCCAGTTCGATCGCGAGACGATCGACGTCCAGTTCTGGGGACTTTTCTACGGCGACTCGCTTCCGGGAGAGCACCGAGGCGAGCTGTTCGTGTTCGGCCTGCACGAGGACGATACGGACCGGCGTCCCACCCGGAACCGCCAGCTGGTCACGCCGGGCTTTCGCTTCTGGAAGCCGCCGGCCAAGGGCGCGCTGGACTACCTGATCGAGACGGCGCTGCAGTTCGGCCAGTCGCGGACCAACCCGGTGAGCACTCGCGACCTGGATCACTTCGCCTACTTCCATCACCTGGAGATGGGCTGGAGCTTCGATGCGCCGGCATCACCGCGGCTCCTGGTCCAGTTCGACTACGCCAGCGGCGACGACGATCCCAACGACGGCGATAACGGGCGCTTCGACACGCTCTTCGGCGCGCGGCGCTTCGATTTCGGACCCACCGGGATCTACGGCCCCTTCGCCCGAGCCAACCTGATCACCCCCGGGCTGCGCCTGCGCGTGAAGCCGAGCAAGAGCGTTTCCAGCTTCGTCAGCCTGCGCTCCTTCTGGCTGGCCTCGGATCGCGACGCCTGGGTCGCAGCGGGCCTGCGAGATCCCAACGGGAAGTCGGGCAGCTACCTGGGCACACAAATCGAGGTCCGCGTCCGCTGGGACGTGCTGCCGGGGAACCTGCGGCTGGAGAGCGGCTTCGCGCACCTGTTCACCGGGGGCTTCCGCGACGATGCACCGCAGTCCAACGGCCAGGGCGACGCCACCTACGTCTACGCCCAGGCAACGGTACGCTTCTAGCAGCCCACACGGGCCATCCAGTAGAAGCGAACCCGACCATGGACCTGCGCCCTCACATCCACGACGCCCTCGACCGCGACGTCGTCGAGCTCACGCCGCTGGGCGGCGGCGACGTCGCCGACTCGTTTCGTGCTCTGCTCGGCGACGGCACGACCGTCTTCGCCAAGACGCATCCCAGCGCACCGCCGGGGTTCTTCACCACCGAGGCGGCCGGCCTCACCTGGCTGCGCGACGCACGCGCCGTTCCGATCCCCGAGGTGCTCGCGGTATCGGACGAGCCGCCGTTGCTCATCCTGGAGTGGATCGAGCCCGGGCGGCCCAAGCGCACGACCGAGCGGGACCTCGGCCGGGCGTTGGCCGCGTTGCACGCGGCGGGCGCGCCCGCATTCGGACGCCAAGACCGCCGCACCACCGGTAGCCGCAGCCTGCCCAACGAGCCCTGTGAGACGTGGGCCGAGTTCTACGCAGACAATCGCCTGCGCCCGCTGGCCCGGCTGGCCGCCGACGCGGGCGCCCTGCCCCGCGCGGCGATCCGCGACCTGGAGTCCGTCGCGGCGCGGCTCGGCGACTTGACCGGTCCGCCCGAGCCCCCGGCCCGCCTGCACGGCGACCTGTGGGCCGGCAACCGGGTGGTGGGCGCCGGCGGCGTCAGCTGGCTGATCGACCCCGCCGCCTTGGGCGGCCACCGCGAGTTCGACCTGGCCATGATGCGCCTGTTCGGCGGCTACGGAGACGACTGCTTCGCGGCGTACGCCGAGGCCGCCCCGCTGACCGCCGGCTGGGCGGAGCGCGTTCCCCTGAACCAGCTCGCCCCCCTGGTGGTCCACGCCATCAAGTTCGGCTCCAGCTACGTCGGCCCGACCCTGCAGGCACTGGCCGCCCTGCGCTGAGTCCGGCCGCTATGACGCTGGCACCGGCAGACCCTGTGGCGCAACGTTCCCAGGAACAGCGGGCGGGGAGCCGCATGTCCCAGTTCGAGTTTGTCATCGTGTTGATGTCCTTCGTGGTGGCGTTCGCCATCTCGGAGATCCTGGCGGGCTGGGGCCGGCAGTTCGCCCAGCGCGAGCATGTGAAGGTCTCAGGACTGCAGCTCGCGGCCTCCGTGCTGCTGCTGCTGGCGTTGGTCCAAGCCGTCTGGGGGTACTGGAACTTTCGCGAGATCGAATGGACGCTGCTGCGATTCCTGGTCGCCTTCCTGCCGTTGCTTGTGCTCTCCACCGCCCCATTCTTCATGACGCCGCACATCTCGGAATCCGGAGTCACCGACGCGGGGGAGCACTACTTCCGGGTCAGGCCGCTGCTCTTCGGGATCCTGGGCGCCTACGTGCTGTTGAACGCACTCACGGAGCTCGTACTCTCGAGCCCGGCGCCTCTAGGCGCACAAGCGATCCGCCTGATCGCAGTGGCCCTCTTCGTCGGGCTCGCAGTCAGCCGGGAACCGCGCGTCCATTGGGCGGGGCTCACGATCCTACTGATCCTGCAGAGCGTCTTCGCCTGGAGGGTGACGCCCGGCCTGGGCTGAGGCCCCTGGCCCGCGCTGCGCCCTAGATCACCCGGTCGCTGCCGCCGTCAATGGGGAGCTGTGCCCCAGTGGTGGCGGCGAAGGCGTCGCCGGCCAGGGTCGAGATCAGCTGCGCCACGTCGTCGGAACCGATCTCAGCGCGGAGCAGATTCTTCTTCTTGTACTCGTCCACGCTCATGCCGTAGCGGCGTGCGGAACGCTCCAGCGCTTCCTCGGTCCACAGACCCGTGTCGAACACCGCATCCGGATGGATCGTGTTGACGCGAACGCCGAACTCGGCCAGCTCCAGCGCGGCCACCCGCGCAAGCTGCGTGAGGCCCGCCTTGCTGACGCTGTAGCTGGCTGCCCCTGCGCCCGGCGCCGTGACGTTGCGCGAGCCGACCACCACCACCGACGCGCCCACCGCGCACTTCAGATACGGAATCGCGCGCGAGAGGAGCCGCTGGACCGCGGTGAGATTCACCTCGAGAGTGCGGTCCCAGTCCGCGGACGCGATCTCGTGCACCTTGTCGCCGGCCTGGAAGACGCCGGCGTTGCAGACCAGGATGTCCAGCCCGCCGTAGGCCGCCACGACGTCATCGATCGCCTGGGATACCTGCGCCTCGTCGGTGACATCGCAGGTGCGGCCAACCAGCCCGTCTCCGGCGAGGCGTTCCTCCACGGACGGATCGATGTCCAGTCCCACGACGACGGCCCCGTCCGCGTGCAGCCTCTCGCCGGTGGCCCGGCCGATCCCGCCGGCGGCGCCGGTGACGACGGCCACCTTGCCCTGGTGGGGCTTGGCCTTGCCCTGCTTTCCCAGCTTCGCCTGCTCCAGAACCCAGTACTCCAGCTCGAAAAGCTCTGCCTCCGGGAGCGCCTGCCAACCCCCCAGCGCCTCGCCCACCTGAATCGCCCACTGCGTATGACGCGCGATGTCCGAGATGACGCCGCACTCCTTGAGACTGGAGCCGAAGGCCAGTGCGCCGCGCCCGCGCCACACGCCCCAGCGCGGCGCGGGATCCAGCATGGTCAGGCCGGCCGTTGCGTTGCGCTGAAAGTACTCGGCGTAGTCGCTGGCGAACCGCTCCACCTCGGGAACCGCGGGCTGCACCTCCTGGTCGAGGATCACCGGAACGCGCTTGGTGCGGATCACGTGGTCCGGCGTGATCGGCCCACGCGTCGCGATCTCGGCCACGTCCGGGCGACCGGCGAAGCCCGCCATCTGCGGCGAGAGGTCGACCACCGCCAGCTGGGCCCGGCCGCGCGCGGCCGAGACCTGCCGGCGGATCCGCGCCAGGCCGAGCAGGTCCAGGCGGCCCTCCGCCTTCGGGTGCTCGTGAGCCCCGTGCCGCTCGATGTAGGCCTCGGCTCGGCTGACCAGCTCGATCATTCCCTCGTACGCCAAGCGGGCGTCGTTCGAGAAGGTGAACACGCCGTGGTGAGACAGCACGATGCCCTGGTACTGGGAGACGTCGTGGGTCTTCACGGCCTCCGCCACCTGCCGCGCCAGCACGAAGCCGGGCATGATGTAGGGGAGAACCAGGCAGTCGGGGAAGAGGTCGGCGAGGATGGCCGAACCCTTGGGGTTGTTGGTCAGCGTGACGATCGCGTCCGTGTGGGTGTGATCCACGAACTTGGCCGGCAGGATCGCGTGCAGGATCGCCTCGACGGACGGCGCCGGCGCGGTCTGGTCCAGCAGCAGATTGCGAAGCTGCGCGGCCATGTCGTCGTCAGAGAGGCTCTCGCGTTCCGCCAGCAGCCGGGTCTCGTCCAGCCGCAGGGGCGCGAAGCCCGGCATCTCGATGGTCTTCAGGTCCCAGCCGCTGCCCTTCACGTAGAGCACCGGAACCGGGCGATCGAAGAAGTCCTTGTAGACGGACTTGACCGAGGTGTTCCCGCCGCCGTGCAGGACCAGCGCCTCCTCCTGGCCCAGCAGCCGCGAGGTATAGACCCGCAGGGCCAGGTCGTCGCCCTCGCATCGGCTCGCATCCCCGTCGTCCCAGCGGCTCTCCATACTTCCTCCGGGCGCGTAGGGTAGCCCGCGAAGGGCGCCGTACGGCTTCAGATGCCGCCCCGGGGAGCCGATGTTTGTGCTGCCGCGGTGCGCCCGAGCCCCGCGGGAATGGGCCCGTATGAGCACGCTGCAGACAGGCAAAAGAATCGGCAACTACCGGATCGCCGAGCAGATCGGCGGCGGCGCCATGGGTCGTGTGTGGCGCGGAGTGGATGAGGCCCTGAGCCGGCCGGTGGCCGTCAAGATGCTGCGCGCCGAGCTTGCGGACCATCCCGACCTCATCGAGCGCTTCCGGATCGAGGCCCGCATCCTGGCGCGGCTCGCCCATCCCAACATCGCCATGATCTACTCGCTGGTCGAGGAGACGGACGGCCTCTACCTGGTGATGGAGTATGTGAAGGGCGAGACCCTCGACTCCTTCCTGGAGCGGCACGGGCGGCTCGACCTGAACGCGTGCTTCGCACTCTTCCACCAGGCCCTCGACGGCATCCAGCACGCCCACGAGGCCGGCGTCGTCCACCGGGACATCAAGTCGTCGAACCTGATGATCGACCCCACCGGCCAGCTCAAGTGGATCGACTTCGGCATCGCGCTGTGCAGGGCCGCGAACGCATGACCCACGAGGGCGGCCTGATGGGCACGCCGGAGTACATGGCGCCGGAGCAGGTGCGCGGCGAGCCGGGAACGATTCGCTCCGACGTCTACTCCCTGGGCGTCGTCCTCTACCGGATGCTGACCGGGGGGCTCCCGTTCCGTGGCAAGGGCGAGTACGACGTGATGCGGGCCCACGTGGAGACGCTGCCGCCGCCGCCCCGCGAGCAAGGCGCCGCAATCGACGCGTCGCTGGAGTCGGTGCTGCTGCGGGCCCTGGCCAAGGACCCGGAGGAGCGCTTCCCCAGCGTCGCCGGCTTCCAGGACGCATTGATCGAGGCCGGTGCGCCGGAGCCCGCCAGCGGCGGGGCCGCGGCCGCGGCGTCGGCCGCCAGCGAGATCACGCTCTTCGACGTGAGGCCGCGCGACCCCGAGCCCGACGTGGCCGCGATGGCTCCCACCCGGCCCGACGTCGACGACCTGGGCATGGAGCCTCCCTGCGCCACGGTCCGGGATGCCGACGCGCTGGTGCCCGAGTCGGCTCCGGAGCCCCGCCGGCAACGCGCGCGCGGGCTCAGTTTGCTGCTCGCAGCGCTTCTGCTGGCCGGCATTGCCGCTACAATCCAGTGGATCGCCTCGTCCGATCGAACCACGGAGAGCCCGGTGGCAGCGGAAGTCAGCCCTGAAGGGACCGAGCCGAGCCTCGTGTTCGAAGAGCCGGTGGATCGCGCGGAGCCGGCCGCATCCGAGCAGCCGACCGATCCCGCAGCGCCGGTCGCACGGCCGCAGGACGCCCGCCGCGCTCCCAAGGCCGAGGGTTGGGAGATCCTGCGCTGATGCGAAGGACCCTGGCGCTGGTGCTGTGCGTGATGCTCAGCGGCTGCGCCTCCAGCCAGCTGGTCGGCAGGATGCGCCGGGCGTCGCGCGATCCGGGCCAAAAGCTCCTGGACCTCCCGGACAAGGTGGAGAAGCACTACGCGTGCAAGGAGCGCGTGCTGCCCTGGTTCAAGCTGGAGCGCAATGAGATCAACCCGAAGCGCGTGGAGCCGGGCGGCCAGATCAACCACCGCATCGAGTATGCGCTGTGTCCCGAGAGCCCCACCGCCGTCGTGGGCGGGACGCTGACCACGCGCGTGCGCTTCAAGGGCGAGGTGGTGCTGCTCGATGAGATCCCGGACTTCGAGCTCAAGCCGGGCCGCTGGCGGGTGGACGCCTTCGTGCGTCTCCCGGAGAACGCCGAGCCCGGCGTCTACGCCCTCGAGATCCACTTCGCCCAGGGCAACGTCCGCCTCAACCAGAGCCTCACCTTCGGCGTCGACGGCTGAGCCGACCGCCGGCTCAGTAGACCCGGGGAAGGATCCGCCAGGGGACGCGCGCTTTGTAGCGATCCCAGTCGGCGCCGTACTTCTGGGCGCACCAGCGGTCGTCGCGGCGCTCGCGCGTGAGCAGCAGCAGGGCGAACCACGCTGGGTAGAAGTACGGGATGAAGGAGCCGAAGCCGGTGAGCAGGCCCCAGGACAGGGCGATCATCCAGTCGCCCAGGTAGTTCATGTGGCGGGCCAGGCCCCAGTAGCCGGAGACCAGGAGACGCGTGCCCCGCGCCGTCTCCAGGGATTCCGCAGGCTTGCCCCAGATGCGGCAGTTCTCCGGATCGCGCTTGAAGCGGTCCTTCTGGCGGTTGGCGCCGACGAAGATCGCGTAGCCGATCCCGTTGAAGACCACGATGCTCCCGACCCAGAGCGGCGACGCGTCGCGGAAGTGGTCGATCAGGTAGAAGGCCTGCAGGCAGTAGGTCATGGGCACCAGCACCAGGTCCCCGAAGACCAGCATCCAGCCGAAGCGTTCCTGCTGGATGTCGATGGTCTGGAGCAGCAGCGCCTCGTTCCAGAAGTTGTTGGCCACGTAGGCCACCTGCAGCAGGACGACCGCCCACATCGCCAACGACACCTCGCCGAACTGCTCGTACTGGGCGGCGGCCATGCCGAAGTCCAGCACCAGCCAGCCGATCAGGCCCGGCCGACACTCGCAGAAGAACTTCCAGTCGAAGCCCGTGACCGGCGGGGTGCGGGGGTTCAAGGCGGTACCGTAGAAGTACTCGCGGACGAAGCTGCCGCTCCGCTTCGAAGGACCGCCGGGCCGGTGGATCCCCCACCACCACAGAAAGAGTGCCAGCGAGAACGAGAAGACCGCGGCTGCGCTGAGCAGCGCGCCGAAGTGGGCGTGCAGCCAGGCCAGCGGCAGCCAACCCGCGCGGTAGCCCAGCAGGACGGCGCCGAGGCTGACCGCCATCGCCAGGGAGCCGTTGATCCGGTAGGAGAGCCGCGAGCCGTCGGGGAGCGGCGTGCCTTGCACGCTCCGCGCGGGAAGCAGCCGCTCCAGGGCGGCCTGGAAGGCGAACCAGCCCACGCACACCAGGAAGGCCGTGCCGCTCGGCACGATGGCTGCGAAGAAGCCGCTCCAGTCGGAAGCCGAGCCGGGCAACAGACGCGCGCCGTTGAACGCGATTCCGAAGTAGAGGTAGTAGACGACCGCCGTCATCACGACGATGTTGATCTGGGCGACGGGCACGCGGCGCTTGGGCATCGGTTGCCCCGAACGTACGCACTCGTGTAAAGACTTGCCATCGGGCTTCGGAAGCCCGGCGGAGGAGAGCGCCATGACGGATTCCACTGCACCCGCCCGCCGGGCCGGTTCAACGGGCTTCACCCTGCCCGTGTGGGTGTGGCTCACGCTGTGGATGGCGACCTGGGTCGGCGTCCCGGTGCTGGCGCACCGAGCGGTGCACGGGGTCGTGAACCCGTGGCACCTGGCGCTCTGCTTCTTTCTCGCCATCAACATCCTGATCTGCATCTGGGAGATCTCGCTGGGCGTGCAGATCAGCGAGATCGAGCGCTGGCACCACGATCCGGATGGAAGACGCGAGCGGCCGCGCGGACTGATCTGGCTGGCCCCCGCCGCGCCGCGCGACCTGCTCTCCACGCGTCTCTGGGCGCGCGTCTGGTCCGAGTACGCGCTGTACGATCCGTCCTACGCCGACCGCCGCTCGTTCGGCTTCGCCATCGACGTGGGCAACGGCTGGAGCACGCTGCTGCCGAGCCTCTTCTTCCTGGTGGGCATGACCGCCGGGTTCGTCTCGCCGTTGGTGCTGGGACTGGTGGGCGCGTTCATCTTCTACCAGAAGTTCTACTGCACCTGTCTCTACTTCTTCACCTACCTGTTCAACCGCCGCTACGAGGGGCATCCCATCAGACGCCTGATTCCGATCGTCGGCGGAAGCAACGGCATCTGGCTGATCTTCCCGGCCGTGGGCCTCTACGTGTGTGTCCGGCTGGTCCTGGAGAACCGCTACGATCTGCTCTGGAGCTGATCCGGGGCGCGCTCGTCGCCCCGCCGGAGGATCGCCATGAAACGATCTCGACGCGTGATCGCGGCGGTCGCCCTTCTCGCGCTCGGTGCGCTCGTGTGGGCCGGCACCCGCTACCTGCCCTTCGGACTTCCCGAGTCGGAGCGCTACTTCGACCCGCCGGGAGAACGCCGGCTCCAGGAAGACGAGATCGGGCAGCTCACGGAGGTGATCAACCAGTACCGGAGCCTCAGCGCCAGCGGCGACCTCTTCCGGGGCTGGAACCGGGATCGGCGGCTCTTGTGGAAGTACACCATCGCCTTCTCGGCGTACGGGCTGCCTTCGGCCATGCTGATCGCCCCCGAGCAGAAGGAGCAGCTCCAGCATCTGCTGTTCATGATGATCCAGAAGATGAAGTCGCGGCTGGTGTGGGGTGACTACACCGAGATGGGCTTCGGCGAGGACCCGATCTCGTACCAGAACATCATGTACAAGGGCCACCTGAACCTGATGTACGGCCTGTATCAGCTCACCACGGGCGATCTCCGCTACGCACGCGAGTACACCTGGCTCACCAACCAGATCGTCGAGGAGATGCGGCTGCACCACCGCGGCGTCTACGAGGGCACCACCTGCGAGCCCGACCACTGGTTCGTAGAGTGCAACACGATCGGCATGCTCAGCCTGTACGTATACGACCGCCTGTTCGGAACCCAGTACACCGAGAACGAGGTCGCCTGGAGCCTGGACTTCATCGAAGAGCGCATGATGGATCCGGAGACCGGCCTCTTCTACCGCCAGTACCACCCCAGCCACGACGTCGTGGACACGCGCCTGCTCGGTTACAACAACGCCTGGATCATCGCCTTCCTGCGCCCGATCCGTCCCGAGTGGTCGGAGCGGCTCTACCCGGTGTGGAAGGAGGTCTTCGTGCGCGAGTTCGGCCCCTACGCCACCGTGGACGGAGAGAAGGGCGGCGCCCCCGACGAGATCGCCCACGTGTTCGGGCTCTGGGTGGCCAAGGAGATGGGCGACATCGATCTCTACACCAAGCTGCGCAACGCGAGCGACAAGCTGGGCGGGTTGTCGCTGGACCCCGCAACGGGCGGGATGACGTACGAGAACGAAGACGCGGTGCTGGTCAACGGCGTCACCCTCGCGACGAAGTTCCACGTAGGCTGGGATGCGGTCTTCGCTCACGACTGGGGCCACGGCGGCCCGGTCGCGGTTCCGAACGTCTCCGACCTGGCGTGGAGCGACCTGCTTCCGGCCCGGGTCTACGACCTGGACCCGGAGCGTCCCATGCCGGAGCCGGTGGAAGGCCGCGACTGCCCGAACTGCCTGTGGGGTGACCCGGACCGCGCGGGAATCCCCGACGCCGAGGACCGGCTCGCCGCCGCCCCGTCGTCCTGAGAGCGCAGCCGGGGCTCAGCCCGAAGCGGCGCCGATCCCCAACAGCTCCGCCGCGTTCTCGAACACGATCCGCCGCTCGAGGCCGCGGTCGCCGCGGCAGGCTTCGCGCACGATGGCCAGGGCGGGAGGGCGGTTGCCGTAGGGCCAGTCCGAGGCGTAGAGCACGCGCTCGGCTCCGAAGGCCGCTACGAGCTCGCGCACGCGCTCCGGCGACTGGAACGACGTGTCGACGAACACGTTGTGGAAAGGCGCCAGGAGCTTCATCACCTGGTCCACCTGGAGCAGGCCGGAGTGGCCGGCGATGAAGCGAACGCCGGGGAAGTCGCGCACCAGCTCCGCGGCGTAGTGAATGGCTCCATAGCGCGGCTCCTCCTTCTCCCGCTCGGCGCCCAGGTAGTACGAGGAAATGCCGCTGTGGAAGAGCACGGGCAGGCCGTGCGGGGCGAAGGCCTCCAGCGCCGCGCGGGTTTCGGGGCTGGTGAGCGGCACCTTCTGAATGATCGGGTGCAGCTTCAGGCCGCGCGCCCCGGCCGCCACGTCCGCCGCCATTCCCGCGCTCGGATCGGGGAACGCTCCGTTCTCGGAGCGGGTGTAGTCGACGCCGGTGAAGGGGACGATGCGCGCGTCCTGCTCGCGAGCCCGGGCCAGGTCGCGGAAGCACAGGTGGGGAGGGATCGGCAGGCACACCGCGTGGCTGATGCGCGCTTCGTCCAGGGAGCCGGCGAAGTTCTCCAGAGTCGCGGTGGCGTTGCGCGCCCGCTCGGCGCGGGTGATCTGGCGCGAGAGGAGCCGGTAGGCGATCCGCGCCAGACGCGGTGGTCCGCGGTGCAGGCGGCGCTCGGCCAGCGAGGCCGGGTCGAAGACCGGCTCCTTCTCCACACCGCGGCGGCCGATCAGCTCGCCGCCGTTCGGATACAGGATGTCGCCCAGATGCCCGTGGGCGTCGATGATCGGCTCCATGCCGGGCCATGGTGCCAGATGACGCGTGCGGGGGGCTAGTGGCGGCGGTGCGCAGCCATCAGCAGCGCAGCATCCAGGAGCGGGGCAGCCTGCCGCAGTCGTGCGGTGTACAGCGCCTCGATCCGAATCTGCGCTAGGAGCCGGCGTCCAGCCGCAGCACGGTGGGCTCCGAGATGCGGAAGAAGCTCATGAACTTCTGCATCGCGCCGTACTTCGCCTTGAAGGCCTCCTCCACCTGGTCGCGGACGGCCTCGTCCTCCACTTCGCTGGCGCCCACCGCCAGCGTGGTCTCGCCGGCGCGGATCTCGATGGTCGAGCCGCGGCGGATGTTGGCGAGCCAGCGCGAGTCGTTGGTGCGCACATAGCCGGTCCCATCCACGACCACGATCCACACCTTGGTCTTGCGGGCCTCCCCGTCCTCGTCCTGGGTGTGGATCTCGATGGTCTTGGTCTCGGCGAAGGGCGCCCAGTCGTCGTCGGCGGCGGCGGCTCCCGCCGGGATCAGCAGGGCCAGCGCCAGCAGCGCCCCGGCCAGCCGGGGAAGGTGGAGTTCCAGGTGCATGGGATCCCCCTGAGATTGCCGATCCCCACCCTACCCGAGATCGGCTTGGCTCGGAGGCCCGGATTCGCCAGAATCCCGGCGCCATGAGCACTTCCAACCCGTTTCTCCAGTTCCAGGGGACCGACGGCTACATCGCCGGACCGGCCCTCGTGGATGCCGTCAACGCCGCCATTGCCCTGGAGCGCCCGCTCCTGGTGAAGGGGGAACCCGGCACGGGCAAGACCCTGCTGGCCCAGCATGTGGCCGAGGGCCTCTCCATGCCCCTGGAGAAGTGGCACATCAAGTCCACCAGCAAGGCCCAGGAAGGCCTCTACGTCTACGACACCGTGCAGCGCCTCAACGATGCGCGCTTCGGCGACGGCGACGTTGCGGACATTCGCCACTACATCAAGCTGGGCCCCATGGGGCGGGTCTTCGCCGCAGAGGATCGCCACGTCCTGCTGATCGACGAGGTGGACAAGGCCGATCTCGAGTTCCCCAACGACCTGCTGCGCGAGCTGGACGAGATGCGCTTCACCGTCATGGAGACCAGCGACGAGGTCCTGGCGAAGAAGCGCCCGCTGGTGATCATCACGTCGAACAACGAAAAGGAGCTGCCGGACGCCTTCCTGCGCCGCTGCGTCTTCTACTTCATCGACTTCCCGGACGTGAACCTCATGCGCCAGATCGTGGACGTGCACCACCCGCGCCTGGAGACCCAGCTTCTCGATCAGGTGCTGGTCAAGTTCTACTGGCTCCGTGAGCAGAGCGAGCTGCGCAAGAAGCCCTCGACCTCGGAGCTCATCGACTGGATCTCGGTGCTGCTGCGCTCGGGCATGACCGCCGACGACATCGAGCACCACATCCCGTTCCTCGGTGCGTTGCTGAAGAACGAGCGCGACACCGAAGCCCTGGACCAGTTCCAGGAGCGAGGCGGCAACTACCCCTCCGACTGGAGCCAGCTCGGGCCCCGGTACAACAACTAGAGGCGCGCGGGTGTTCCTGGATTTCTTCTACGAGCTGCGGGACGAAGGCGTCCCCGTCGGCATCCAGGAGTGGCTCACGCTGATGGACGGCATGGCCAAGGGCCTGCACGGCTCCAGCCTCGACCACTTCTACAACCTGTCCCGCGCCTGCCTGGTCAAGAGCGAGACCTACTTCGACGCCTTCGACCGGGCCTTCCTCAAGGTGTTCGAGGGCGTCGAGGGCGCCCTCGACATCGAGGAAGAGCTCCAGCAGTGGCTCAACGACCCGAAGAACTTCGAGGGCCTGACCGACGAGCAGCGCGAGATGCTGGAGCGCCTGAGCGGCGACGAGCTGATGCAGAAGCTCTTCGAGCGGCTCGCGGAGCAGACCGAACGCCACGACGGTGGCGGCAAGTGGGTGGGCACCGGCGGTCACTCGCCCTTCGGCCACGGCGGCGAGCACCCGACCGGCATTCGCATCGGCGGTCCGGCGAAGAGCCGTTCCGCCATGAAGGTGGCGGAAGAGCGGCGCTACAAGGACTACCGCACCGACGAGACCCTGGACCTGCGCCAGACCAAGGTGGCGCTGCGCCGCCTGCGGCAGCTCACCCGCACGGGCCCGGCCACGGAGCTGGACCTGGACGAGACCGTGGACGAGACCTGTCGCAACGCCGGCGAGATCGAGCTGGTCTTCCGCCCCGAGCGAAAGAACGACGTGCGCCTGCTGCTGCTGATGGACGTGGGCGGAACCATGGATCCCTTCTACGAGCCGGTGAGCCGGCTGCTGACCGCGCTGCACGAGGAGCGCGGCCTGCGCGACTTCAAGGCCTACTACTTCCACAACTGCCCCTACGAGCTGCTGGGCCGGACGGCGCGCCTGCTGCGCCGCGAGGCGCTGCCCACCGGCGACCTGCTGCGCACCCTGGACTCGCGCTGGAAGGTGATGATCGTCGGCGACGCGGCCATGCATCCCGCCGAGCTGATGGAGCCCTACGGCAACATCGACCCGCGCAAGACCAGCGAGTCCACGGGCATCGCCTGGCTTCACCGCATCGCCGATCACTTCGACCGCTGCGTGTGGATGAACCCGGAGCTTCCGCAGATCTGGGACGAGTACCATACGGTGAAGGTGATCCGCCGCATCTTCCCCATGTTCCACCTCTCCACCGACGGCATCGCCGAGGCGGTGCAGACGCTGATCGGGGCCAAGGCCGTCAACTGAGGCCGCGGGGAAGGCGAGGCGACGCGTGGACTACCAGCACATCGAGATCCGCAAGGACGGCCCCATCGCGACGCTCACGCTGAACCGCCCGGAGAAGCTGAACGCCCTGAACCGCCGGATCATGCAGGAGGTCATCCACGCGGCCCGCGCCTTCGAAGCGGATACGGAAACCCGCGTCGTGATCTTCAGCGGCGCCGGGAAGCACTTCTGCGCCGGCGCCGACCTCAGCGCCGGGGATGCCGAGGGCGAGCGCCCGGACGTCTCCACCCGGCTCGAGCTGCGGCGCAGCCTGAGCCTGGGCGCAGAGCTGGTGAGCGCCATCTACGGCGTGGACCAGATCACCATCGCCGCGATCAACGGGGCGGCGCTCGGCGGGGGAGCCTGCATGGCGAGCGCCTGCGACTTCCGCATCGGCGCCGAGGGCTCCTTCTGCGGCTACCCCGAGGTGAACCGCGGCATGAATCTCCAGTGGGTCGGCCTGCCGCTCTGCGTCCACCTGATCGGCCCGTCCCGGGCCAAGCGCATGATCGCGCTGGGGCGCAACGAGGAGGCCACGACCCTGCTGGACTGGGGCTTCTACGACGAGGTCGTGCCGCGCGACCAGCTTCTGGACCGCGCCA
>CAMYOO010000134.1 GCA_947260035.1 uncultured delta proteobacterium | reverse complement strand
CGCTTCGGCAGCAGCAGGCCTCGTGCCGCGCGGGTCCCCAGGAGCCGGTCCAGGGGGTTTCCCTCGGGCAGCCCGCGCATGTGGGCCTCGCCCAGCCAGAAGCGGCTGCGCATCTCGCAGCCGTCCTCGGTCTCCCGGATCAGGTGGACCAGGTAGCCGCCGTCGACGGGGCGATCGGTGAATCCGACGCGCGCGCAGATGGCCGTCTGGATGCCCGCGCGCCCGAAGGCGGCCTCGTCCAGACCGAGGCTGCTGGGATCGCGGAAGCTGATGGCCAGGCGCAGGATGTCCGGTCCCACGTACTCGTCCACGTAGGACGTGTTTCCCAGGTAGCGCTCCCGGTCGGAAAGATTCGCGACGGCGCCTCGGGGGTGGCGCATCTGGGTGTAGAGATGTGCCTGCGGGTGCCAGAGCTTGTAGCGCTCGGTATCCTCGCCGTGCCAGCCGAACCACCAGTCGATCATGGCCCCGCTGGCTCCGGGGAAACGCGTCAGGGTGGCCACGTGGACGCGGCCGTCGGCGAGGCGCGCCCAGCCCGTCTCCAGCGGCAGGTACCCCGGCTCGAGCAGCTGCGCCGCCTCGGCGCGGGGCAGGGCGTCGCCGGCCCGGCTCTCGCCCTTGCGCAGCGCCACCTCCACGGACTCCGGAAGCGGATCCATCTCCCAGCGGAAGAAGCGCTCGTAGGAACGGCCGCGCAGCTCGCGGCGCAGGATGCCCAGGTGGACGCGGCGCCGCCGGTCGAGCGGGATGGCCTTCTCCGGCATTGCAGCGCCGGCTACCGCGAGCCCGGCTCGATCAGCTCGAAGACGTTGCCGTCGGGATCGCGGATCCACATCTGGCCGTTCTCGGCGCTGGTCTTCAGCACTTCGACGCCCCGGGACTCCAGCCCTTCCAGCGTCTTGGCGTAGTCGTCGATCTGGAAGGCGGTGTGCGGGCCCAGCGGGGTCAGGCCCGACGACCGCGTGCCCACGTCGGCGCCCTCCGGCGTCACGATGATGTGGACCTCCGCGTCGCCGATGCGGTACCACGTGCCGCCCAGGCCCATCTCCGGGCGCGGAATCTCCTCCAGGCCCAGCACGCCCTCGTAGAAGGCGCGGGCGCGCTCCAGGTCCGTGACGGGGAACGAGACGTGGTGGACGCGGCTTCCGATCATGGGGTCCTCCGGGCAGGGAGCCCAGCTAGGATACCCTAGCCGCGATGAAGACCATCGATCTGCGCAGCGACACGGTCACCCGTCCCACGCCGGCCATGCGCGAGGCGATGGTCAAGGCCGAGGTGGGCGACGACGTCTACTTCGAAGACCCGACGGTGAACCGGCTGCAGGCGGTGGCCGCGGAGCTGCTGGGAAAGCAGGCCGCGCTCTTCGTGCCCAGCGGCACCATGGCCAACCAGGCGGCCATCGCCGTGCACACCCGGCCCGGCGACGTGGTCCTGGCCGGCCGGAACGCCCACGTGCTGCTCTACGAGGGCGGCGCAGCGTCGGCGCTCTCCGGCGTGCAGATCAAGACGATCGGGTGCGGCGGCCTCTTCCATGCGGACGAGGTCCGCGCCGCCGTCCACCCGGACGAGCAGCACCACGCACCCACGACCCTGCTCAGCGTGGAGAACACCCACAACGTGAGCGGGGGCGTGGTGTTTCCGTTGGAGCAGATCCGCGCGGCGGCCGAAGCGGCTCGCGAGCACGGCCTGGCGCTGCATCTGGACGGCGCGCGGCTCTTCAACGCCGTGGTGGCCACGGGAGTGTCTGCACGAGACTGGGCCGAGCCCTTCGATACGATCGCCTTCTGTCTGTCCAAGGGCTTGGGGGCTCCGGTCGGATCCCTGGTCTGCGGCGATGAGGCGACCATCAAGCGCGTTCATCGCATGCGCAAGCGCCTGGGCGGCGGGATGCGCCAGGTGGGGATGCTGGCGGCGGCCGGGCTGCACGCCTTGGAGCACCACGTGGCGCGGCTGGCCGACGACCACGCCAACGCAACGCGGCTGGCCGCTGGGCTTCGCGAGCTGGGCTTCCGGGTGGAGCCCGAGCCTCAGACCAACATGGTCTTCTTTCACGTGGACGACGAGATGGCCTTCCTGCGCGCCACCCGAGAACGCGACCTCCGCATCGATCCGATCCGCGCTCACACCTTCCGCGCCGTGACCCACCTGGACGTCAGCGCCGAGGACGTGGAGGATGCCCTCGAGCGCATCGGACAGGTGGTGTAGGTGTCCGAAGGCATGGCCGCCGTCGAATCTCGTTCTCAAGGTCCGACCACATCCCGCAGCGGGGGGCGCGTGTGCGGGCGACTCTCGGCGGATCACATGCCGCGCCGTGCTCCGATCCTCGCGCTGCTCGCCGTGCTCCTGCTGGGGGCGGGCTCCGCCGCGGCCCAGGAGCCGGACGACGTGTGCGTGGTGGAGGTGGGCGTGGTGTGCCCGCGCATCGCCTGGTGGTCGGCGGCCATGCGCAAGTGCCTGGACACTCACCGCGACAAGGTCTCCCAGGCCTGTCGGGACGCCGCCCTGACCCGACCCGAGCCCGAGCCGCCGCGCGAGCTGCGCGAGGCCTGTCGCGAGGATTTTCAGCGTCTGTGCCCCAAGGTGGGCGCCGAGGCGTCGCGCAAGCGGGTGGTGGCCTGCCTCAAGGATCATCGCGACGAGGTGTCCCTGGAATGCTCGGACGCGTTGTCGGTCAAGAAGAAGAAGAAGACCCTGGACGCGGCGGACTGCTACCGGGTGCAGCGGGCGATCTGCCCCGCCGCCGGGTTCGGCGAGGCCCTGCGCGACTGTCTTCGCTTCAATGAAGCGGACCTGCCCAAGGAGTGCCGCATCCCGCGCAGTCGGCGCCAGAAGGGCGTCATCGATCTGCGCTGAACCGCGAGGGCGGGGGTCTCAGTCCGTCGGCAGGCGGACGGAGCCGGCCCGAACCAGGCGCGTGAAGAGCGCGGCGAGCTCCGGATCGAACTGCGTCCCCGCGCCGGACTCGATCTCGGTGAGCGCCTCCTCCACGGAGCGGGCAGGCCGGTAGCTGGCGCTGATCATGCTGTCGAAGGCTTCGGCGGTGCCGATGATTCGCGCTTCCAGCGGGATGGCTTCTCCCTGGATGCCGTCGGGGTAGCCGGCGCCGTTCCACCACTCGTGGTGGTGCGCCACGAAGGGCGCCAGGTCCTCCCAGAGCCGGATGCGTTCCAGCATGCGCGCGCCGTGGCGCGGATGCTTCTGGTATCCGGCGGGAATCCCCCAGTGGTCGGAGTGGACGCGGAACATGCCCACGTCGTGCATCAGCGAGGCGAAGTGAAGGCCCTGGAGCCGCTCGTCGTCGAAGCCCAGCTCGCGGCCCATCACGTTGGCGAACTGCGCCACGCGCCGGGAGTGACCCACCTGGTAGTCCAGGTATGCGTCCAGGGCGGCGACCAGCAGGTCGGTCATGTGAGCGAAGAAGTTGCGCTGGGCCTCGCGCAGGTCCGCGTTGGACACCGCGACCCCGGCCATGCCGGCCAGGGTCGTGAGTGCGCCCACGTGCTGCGTGTCGAATCGGCCATGGCGCTCGGTGTGCACGGCGACCAGCACGCCGCGCTGCCCGGAGCGGATGGCGAGCGGCACGGCCGCCGCGGCGGTCAGCCCCGCTGAGCTCTTGCCGTCGTTTCCTACCAGCGCGGGGCGGTGGGTCTCCAGGGCCATGCGCACCATGGCATCCACGGCGCGTTGCGCCTGGGTGTAGAGCTTGTCGGAACCGCGCCCGGCGTGGTCGATCAGCTCGAGGTCCATGCCCTTCTCGCCGGCCATGAAGACGTAGGCAGCGCTGCCCTCGCACACCACCAGCGCCGCCTGGGCCACAGTGCGTGCGACGTCGCCGGTGTGCTGGGCCTCGGATACGGACTGCGAGACATCCACCAGGCGGGCCAGTCGCTCCTGGTCGGCCCGCAGCCGCTGCAGGGTCTGGACAGCGAAACGGCGCAGCACCAAGAACGAGCCCAGGCAGAGCGCGGCCGCCGAGGCCAGGATGCCCATCTGGGCCAGCGCGCCGGCCTGGGAGAGATACCCGCCCTGGGCGGCGGCGTTCTCGATGGCGGGCCGCGCGAAGATCGCACTCAACGCCACGAGCGGGACCACGGCGCCCAGGAAGTACGCCACGAAGACGGCGCGATCCAGCTTCTGGGAAAAGATCGAGTGCTTGTTGGCACGTCGGGTCATCGCAGCCTAGATCGGCCGGAACGGCCCGGTTCTGAAGGGCTAGCGCAGCTCGAGTGGCCTGGGATCGCAGCGCAAACGACCCTTGCTGGGGTGAAAGCCCTACTCTCCCTCGGGTCCCCGAGCGCAGAAGCGGGGGTAGACTCGCGCCATGCCGGATCCCCAGGCACTGCTGCGCCGGCGTCCCTTCGCGGCCGTGGCCCCGCTGGTGAGGATCTCCCCTCTGTCGGGAGCCGGCGCCCACAGCGGAGGCGCCTTCCTGGCCGAGGCCGAGGACGGGCGTCGCTTCAAGCTGCGGGTCTGCCGCAGCCGGCGCAGGGCGCGGCAGCTCGAGACCACGCTGCGGGCCGTTCCCGAGTTCTTCCCGGCCCTGGTGGCGCGAGAGGGCCGGCTGCTCCTGATCGAGTACCTGGACGGCGAAGCTCCGACCGACCGCAAGCGCCTGCGGCCGTACGCGCCGGACCTGGGCCGCTTCTACGCCGAGATCCACCGTCGGGGCGCCCGCCGCGGTGCGGGGGGCCGGCTGCGCACCCTGCTGGAGTCGCTGCGTATCCGGCTTCAGCTGTTGCGCCAGCTTCGCGTCCTGGCGCGGGTCGACGTCGGGCTGGCGCGCCAGGTCCGTGCGCAGATGAACCGCTGGCGTGGGCGCTACGGAATTCCCGTGGCCCTGGAGCTGTGGGACGCCCACAAGTCCAACTTCCTGATCGGCGACGACGGGCGCCTGCACTACGTGGACGAGGACGGGCTCCACTACGCCATGCGCGGCATGGGGCTCGGCAAGCTGCTGGCGGATCCCGGCGTCCGCCCGGGCAGCCCCAAGCGCACCCGCGAGTGGTACGCGTTCTGCGAGGGCTACGCCCAGGTGGGGGATGCGAGCTTCTTGACCCCCGAGTACTGCGCCTATGCCCGGCTCCTGGAGCTGATCCGCAGCATCGAGTTCAAGCTTCGCAAGGACCAGCGGGTTCACAAGCTGGACGAGGAGCTGGCCGAGCTGCGCGAGCTGGTCGGCCCCGGCATCAAGCGCCCTCCGCTTCTGTCCGATGACGACTACGGACTCAAGCGGGAGCCGGAGCCGGGTGAACTCGACGAGCCTTCATGACCTGAAGCTCCTGATCCAGTCCTTCCATCCCATCGTGGTGATCGAGACGCTGGAAGAAGACCGGGTGAGCGCCCTGCTGGACGCCGTGGCGGGCGAGCTCTCCATGGCCCACTTCAACTGGTCCATCAACCGCGGGCTCGAGCGAGTGCCCGGGGACGAGCCCATCGCCACCCAGTGGACCACCGATCCCCTGCAGCTCCTCGCCCACATTCAGGCCATGACCGTCGAGTCGCTCTATCACCTGCGCGACTTCGGACGCCACCTGGATACGCCCCAGGTGGTGCGCCAGCTCCGCGACCTGGCCAAGACCTTCTCCGCCACGCGCTCCACGCTGATCCTCACCGGGCGTCGCATCGAGCTCCCGGACGAGGTGGCCCACCACGGGGTCCCCTACGAGCTGCAGCTGCCCGGCCGCGAAGAGCTGCGCCCGATGCTGCGCTCGGTGCTGCGTTCGCTGGGCGAGCGGAAGCCGGTTCCGGTGCAGATGGATGACGCGGGCATGGATCGTTTCCTCGACGCGCTGTCGGGCCTGACGCTGAACCAGGCGCGCCAGGCCATGGCCCGGGCCGTGCTTGCCGACGGTCGCCTGGACGTCGAGGACATCGCAGCGGCGCTGGCGCGCAAGGCGGAGACGCTGCGCCAGGACGGCCTGCTGGAGTATCGCCCGGCCGAGGACAACCCGTTCCAGCTCGGGGGCTTCGGACGCCTGAAGAGCTGGCTGGAGCGCGCTCGCATGGGCTTCAGCGAGCAGGCGCGAGAGCTCAATCTGGCGCCGCCCAAGGGCATCCTGCTGGTGGGCGTGCAGGGCTGCGGGAAGTCGCTGGCCGCCAAGTACGTGGCGCGCGAGTGGGAGCTTCCGCTGGTCAAGCTGGACGCCGGCCGCCTCTACGACAAGTACATCGGCGAGAGCGAGAAGAACCTGCGCCGCGCCACGCGCCTGGCCGAGAGCATGGCGCCGGTAGTGCTGTGGATCGACGAGATCGAGAAGGCCTTTGCCCAGGGCGGGGGAGGCAGTGAGGACGGCGGGACCTCGCGCCGCATCTTCGGCGCCTTCCTGACCTGGCTGCAGGAGAAGCGCGCCGACGTGTTCGTAGTGGCCACCGCCAACGACCTCTCGAGCCTGCCGCCCGAGCTGATTCGCAAGGGGCGCTTCGACGAAGTCTTCTTCGTCGATCTGCCGACGGCCGAGGAGCGTCGGGCGATCTTCGAAATCCACCTGGCGCAGCGCCGCCAGCGGGTCGAGGACTTCGACCTGGCCCCGCTCCTGGATGCCAGTCAGAGCTTCAGTGGCGCCGAGATCGAGCAGGCGGTGGTGGCGTCCCTCTATGGCGCGCTGCATCGGGGCGAGCCCCTGACCACCGGCCACCTGGTCGCAGAGCTCAACGCCACCGTCCCGCTCTCCGTGTCGCGCATGGAGGAGGTCGCGCGACTGCGCGTTCTGGGCCGCGAGCGCTTCGTCCCCGTCAGCTAGCCGACAGGCCGGGCCGTCTTGGGCCCGGGTGCTGGGTTGCTACCCTCCCGCCCGCAGCGAAACGAGGGGGACCCCATGCGGGCAGCACGAATTGCACTCACCCTGGCCGCCCTGAGCACGATCGCGGTGCCGGTAGCGGCCGGAGCCGACGCTCTCCGGGATCAGGCGAAGCAGCTCTTCGGCACGCCGCCCGCCGAGGCCGTGAACCCGGCCAACCCGTCCAATCCGGCCAAGATCGACCTGGGCCGCAAGCTCTACTACGACGCGCGCCTCTCCAAGAACCACGACATCTCGTGCAACTCGTGCCACCAGCTCGACAACTTCGGCGTGGACAACCAGGCCTTCTCGCCGGGGCACAAGGGGCAGCTGGGCGGCCGCAACTCCCCCACCTCCTACAACGCCGCTTTCCATCTGGCGCAGTTCTGGGACGGGCGGGCCGCCGACGTCGAGGAGCAGGCCAAGGGGCCCATCCTGAACCCGGTGGAGATGGCCATGCCCGACGAGGCGTCGGTCGTGGCCGTGCTGCTCTCCATCCCCGGCTATCCGCCGCTCTTCACTCAGGCCTTCCCGGGCGAAGACCCGGCCGTCACCTACGACAACATGGCCAAGGCCATCGGCTCGTTCGAACGCCGGCTGGTGACGCCTGCGCCGTTCGACAAGTACCTGGCCGGCGACGACGGCGCGTTGAGCAACGAGCAGAAGAAGGGCCTGGAGACCTTCATCGCCACCGGCTGTCCCACGTGTCACAACGGGGCGGTGCTCGGCGGAACGACGTACCAGAAGCTGGGGCTGGTGGAGCCGTACCCCACCGACGACCGCGGGCGCGCCGAGGCGACCGGCTCCAAGTCGGATGAGTACTTCTTCAAGGTGCCTTCGCTGCGCAACGTCGCGAAGACGGGGCCCTGGCTGCACGACGGCAGCGTGGACAGCCTGGATCTGATAGTCCGGGTGATGGCGCGCTTCCAGCTGGGCAAGACCTTGACCGACGCAGACGCCAAGGCGATCACCGCGTTCCTCGAGTCGTTGACCGGGGAGCCCGACAAGGCCTATATCGCGCAGCCGGAGCTTCCCGCCAGCGGGCCGGACACGCCGTCGCCCGACCTCAGCTGACGTGCCGGAGCTGCCGGAGGTCGAGGTCACGCGCCGGCGGATCGAGCCCTTCCTGGTGGGCCGCAAGCTGGCGGGCGTGCGTACCACGGCGCCCAGCTATTTCTTCCTGACGCCGCCGCGCCGACTGGCGCGGCAGCTGGCTGGGCGCACGGTTTCGCAGCTGCAGCGCCGCGGCAAGTACCTGGTGGCCGATCTGGACGATGGCCGCCGCCTGCTCCTGCACCTGGGCATGACTGGGCAGCTCTTTGCCGACGGCGCCCGCAGTCCGCGGCTGCTCTCGTCTACGGCCCGCGCCTCGCTGGCGCCCGAGGAGCAGCGCGCTTTCCGCGCCGATCGACACACGCACTTGCGACTGTGTTTCGCGGATGGCGGGCGGGGCGTCTTCTTCCGAGACGTGCGCAAGTTCGGGAAGGTGCAGCTGCTGGAGCCGGGCGAGCCGAGCGCGCGGCTCGATCCCCTGGGCATCGACGCCTTGGACGCCGCGGGTGCGGACCTGCATCGCGCCTCACGGGGCCGGCGCGTGGCCGTGAAGTCCCTGCTGCTGGACCAGACGGTGCTGGCCGGGGTGGGGAACATCTACGCCGATGAGGGTCTCTTCCGCGCCGGCGTGCGTCCCCGTCGGCGCGCCGGGCGTCTCTCTCGCGCCGAGTGCGCTGCCATCGTGCGGGGCGTGCAGGACTGTATGCACCGCTCCATCGCTACCGGGGGCTCGAGCATCAGCGACTACGTGGCGCCGGACGGGGCCGATGGACGTTACCAGGACGAGCGCCACGTCTACGCGCGCAGCGGCGAGCCGTGCCGAGCGTGCTCGGCGCCGATCCGGCGCGTGGTCATCGGGCAGCGCTCCGCCCACTACTGCCCGGGCTGTCAACGTTAGGAGTCTGACCGTGTTGTCGCTGCGCGAGCTGGAGCGGGCGGTCCGGATCCTGGATGCCGAGGCGCGGGGGGCGCGGGTGGAGAAGATCGTCCAGCCCGACGACACGAGCCTGGTCCTCTCGTTGCGCGATGCGCCCCACGTGCTGGTCTCGTGTCGCCCGGGCTCGGCCCGGCTCTCGCGGCTGGCCGAGCGTCCCCAGGGCCAGCGCACGCCGCCGGCGTTCCTGGCGTTCGTTCGCAAGCGCGTGGGGCGCGCCACGCTGGCCGGCATCCGGCTGGTGGGGGGCGACCGTCAGGTGGCCCTCACCCTGGCGGCCAAGGAGGGCGAGCTGGGGCCGCGCAGCAACGTCTATCTGCTGGATGCAGACAGCATTCTGCTCCAAGCCCTGCGGCCTCTGACGCGCACGCGGCGCACCCTGGTCGTGGGCGAGGCGTGGCGCAATCCCGACACGCCGGTCCCGGCGCGCGGCGAGGACCGCTTCGCCGAGGTGCCGGATGCGGGCTTCTTCGAGGCCGTGGAGGCGCACTACTCCGGCCTCGAGGCGGGAGAGGAGGCCGAGGACCACGCCCGGCGACTGGGGCAGGCGCTGAGCCGGGAGCGCAAGGCCCTGGAACGGCGGCACGCCTCGCTGCGTCGCGACCTGGAAGCCGCCGGCGAGGCCGACGGCCTGCGCCGCCAGGGGGAGCTGCTGAAGGTCGCGCTGGACCGGGTCGAGCCCGGGGCGGACGCGGTGCGCGTCCAGGACTTCGAGACCGGGGAGGAGGTCGAGATTCCGCTCGACCCGTCGCGATCGGCCCGTGAGAACATGGAGGCCGTCTTCAAGCGCTATCGCAAGCGCATCCGCTCGGCGGAGCCCGTCACCGCCCAGCTTGGCGAGGTGGAGGCGCGGCTGGCCGAGAACGCAGAGCTGGCGACGGCGTTGGAGGCGCAGAGCGGGGATGTGGCCTCCTTGGCCGCCCTGGCGGAGCGCCCGGACGCGCGGCGCCTGCTGGCTCGTTACGCCCCCCGGCCTCTCCCCCAGAAGCGCCCGCGACGCGAGACCGGCCCGCCGGCCCGTCTGCGTCCCCGTCGCTACGCGGCCAGCGGCGGGCTGGAGATATGGGTCGGGCGCAGCGACGAGGGAAACGACCACTTGACCATGCGTCTGGCGCGGGGAAAGGACCTCTTCCTGCATCTGGAGGGGTCGCCGGGCAGCCACGTCATCCTGCGCACCGAAGGGCGCGATGACCCTCCCTCCGAGGCACTTCTCGAGGCCGCAGAGCTGGCCGTCCACTTCTCCAAGCACCGCAAGGTGACGCGAGCCGATGTCCACGTGGTGCCGGTCAAGAACATCTCGAAGCCCCGGGGCGCCAAGCCCGGCCTCGTCTACGTGACCGGGGGGCGCAGCCTGCGCCTGCGCCGGGAGCCCGCTCGCTTGAAGCGCGTCCTCGACGCGCGCATCGACGACGCCGACGCCTGAGGCATCGGGTACAGTGAAGACCCCCGGTTCGTCGGGGGTGAGGGCGGCAGTTGCTCGTAGACGGAGCGTTGCTGATCGCGGGTTTCGTGCTGCTGGTGGGCGGGGCGGAAGCCCTGGTCCGCGGCGGCTCCGGCCTGGCGCGCGACATGGGCGTCTCGCCCATGGTCGTGGGCCTCACGGTGGTCGCCTTCGGGACCAGCGCCCCGGAGCTGGCCGTGAACCTGGACGCCTCGCTGCGCGATCAGGGTGAGCTCTCGTTCGGCAACATCGTTGGCTCCAACATCGCGAACATGGGCCTGGTCATCGGGATCTTCGCGTTCCTGCGTCCGATTCCCGTGGAGGGCACCATCATCCGGCGCGAGGTGCCGATGATGATCTTCGCCACCCTGGCCGTGGTGGTCATGGCCCTCACCTCGCTGGGGGCGGGCAGCGAGACCGGCTACGGGCGCGCCGACGGCCTGCTGCTGCTGCTGCTCTTTACGGTCTTCATCTACTACACGGTGGCCGACGTGTTCCGACAGCGCGGCGCGGATCCGTTCGTGGTGCAGACCGGCCTCAGCACCCCGAGCCGCTTCTGGGGCTCGGTGCGGCTCAACGTGGTGATGACCCTGGTGGGCCTGGCCACGCTGGTGGCCGGGGCCGAGCTCACGGTCCACGCCGCGGTGAGCCTGGCCGAGGCCTTCGACGTGCCCCAGGTGCTGATCGGCCTGACCGTGGTCGCACTGGGCACGAGCCTGCCCGAGCTGGTCACCGGTGTGATCGCCGCCCTGCGCGAGCAGACCGATCTGGCCGTCGGCAACATCGTCGGCTCGAACATCTTCAACCTGCTCTTCATCCTCGGGCTGTCGTCGATGGTTCGGCCGATCCCGATCCCCTTCGGAGGCATCTGGGACCTGGTGGTGCTGACCCTGCTGTCGCTGCTGCTGCTCTTCATGTGTCTGAGCCACCGCCAACAGATCATTCGCCGCGAGGCGGTGGTGCTGCTGCTGATCTACGTGGTGTACATCGGCGCTCGCGCCATGCCCTAGGAGGAACTGGGATGCTCCGGCCGTCTCTCGTCTCGCTCGTCATGGCCGCCGGCCTGGCGCTTGGCTGCAATCGCCCGCCGCCGGTGGTCAACGTCCCGGCCCAGCCCTGCGAGTGCAACTGCGCCTTCCGCGCCGTGGCGCCCCAGGTGGGCAAGGGCTGCTGGGTCCAGAATGACGTACTGATCTGCCCGCTGGTGAAGCGCACCCTGGAGATCGAGCCCGCGTACCCCGACGCGGATCCGCGCTGCGAGAAGCAGGAAGACGGGACGTTGCGCTGCGAGGTGAGTCCGTGAGTCGGAGGCGGCACGCCCATCCTTAGGCGGCCGAGCCCC
>CAMYOO010000133.1 GCA_947260035.1 uncultured delta proteobacterium | reverse complement strand
ACGCCCGCCGAGGCGGCTCGCGAGGCCGACGTCATCATGCTCACCGTCCCCGACGAGCTGGCGGTGGACATCTACCGCGAGGACATCGAGCCCGGCCTGATGCCCGGCAACTGCCTGGCGGTGGCCCACGGCTTCAACATCCACTTCGGCACGATCCGGGTGCCCGAAGGCGTCAACGTGTTCATGGCCGCACCCAAGGGCCCGGGGCACACGGTGCGGGGGCACTACCAGGAGGGTCGCGGCGTTCCCACTTTGATCGCCATCGGCGACGACCCGTCGGGCGACACCAAGGAGATCGCGCTGGCCTACGCCTCGGGCATCGGCGGCGGCCGGGCGGGCATCATCGAGACCAACTTCCGCGAGGAGACCGAGACGGACCTCTTCGGCGAGCAGGCGGTCCTGTGCGGCGGCCTGACGGCGCTGATGCAGGCCGGCTGCCGGCTACGCCCCCGAGATGGCCTACTTCGAGTGCATCCACGAGGTGAAGCTGATCGTGGACCTGATCTACGAGGGCGGCATCGCCAACATGCGGTACTCGGTCTCCAACACCGCCGAGTACGGCGACCTCACCCGGGGCCCACGCGTGGTGGACGAGGACACCAAGGCGCGTATGAAGGGGATCCTGGACGAGATCCAGACGGGCCAGTTCCCGCGCGAGTTCATCCTGGAGAACAAGGCCGGCGAGCCCTCCTTCAACGCCCTGCGTCGGCGAGGCCAGGAGCACCCCCTGGAGGAGGTCGGCGCCCGGCTGCGCGGTCTCATGCCCTGGCTGCAGGAGAACCGGCTCGTCGACCGCTCGAAGAACTGACGTGGAGCGCTTCGCCGAGCGGCCCACCGAGCGAATCGTTCCCGATGCGTGGCTGCTTGGGGCCGCGCCCGTGGCGGGGGCGCTGATCTGCGCGGCGCTGGGCTGGGGTCTGGCCGCCGCTGTGCTGGCACTGCTGACCCTCTTCGTAGTGGCGTTCTTCCGCAACCCGTCTCGCGCTCTGCCCGGCGACGCGCGCACGGTGGTTGCGCCCGCCGACGGCTGGGTGCTTGAGGTGGGCGAGGTGGAGGCGCCCGGCGGCGACAAGGCCCTGCGCATCGGGATCTTCCTGTCGGTGTTCGACGTGCACGTAAACCGCATGCCGCTGGCCGGCCGCGTGCTGGACGTGGAGCGCACCGGCAGCCGCTACCTGGCTGCGATGAACCGGGATGCGGAGCACGAGAACGTGCGCTGCACGCTGACCCTGGAGACCGAGGCCGGTACCCGCTTCCAGGTCACCCAGATCACGGGCCTGATCGCGCGGCGCATCGTCTGCCACGCGAAGGTGGGACAGTGGGTCGATCGCGGCGTTCGCTACGGCCTGATCCGCTTCGGGTCGCGCACGGACGTGGTGCTGCCGCGCCAAGCCGTGGCGCTGGTGGCGCCGGGAGCGCGGGTGCACGGCGGCAGCACCGCCATTGCCTGGTTGGAGGAGTCGGCATGAGCGGTTCGGAGGAGCCGCGCCGACGGCGCCGGCGACGTCGGGGACGGGGAGGGCGGCGGCGCGGCGTCTACCTGCTGCCCCAGCTCTTCACCACGGGGAACCTGTTCTTCGGCTTCTTTTCCATCGTGCACGCCAGCCTGGGCAACTTCGACCGCGCCGCCCTGGGGATCGTGCTGGCGGTGGTCTTCGACGTCCTGGACGGCCGGGTGGCGCGGCTGGCCAACACGACGAGCCGTTTCGGATCCGAGTACGACTCCATCGCCGACACGGTCTCCTTCGGCGTGGCGCCGGCGATGCTCGCGTTCTGGTCCGGCAACCTGCAGGCCCTGGGCCGTACCGGGCTGGTGATGGCGTTCCTGTTCACCGCCTGCGCTGCGCTGCGTCTGGCACGCTTCAACGTCTCGCCGGGCCGCTACAAGAACCGCTTCCAGGGGCTGCCCAGCCCGGCGGCGGCCGGGATGGTGGCGTCGACCCAGTGGGTCGTGTCGCTGGTGCGCGGGGAGGGTTTCGCCGTCGGTGCACCCGAGGCCGCGATCGCCGTGGGCATCGCCACGCTGGGCCTGCTCATGGTCAGCTCGATTCCGTACCGCGCCTCCAAGGAAGCGGACGTCAAGCATCCCTTCGGAACGCTGGTGCTGGTGGTGCTGGTCCTGGCCGTGGTGGCCCAGGAGCCCATGCTCTCGCTGTTCGTATTCTGTGCGGGCTATGTGGTCTCCGGGCCGCTGGAATGGGTCTGGCGCAAGCTTGCCAAGCGCCCGCTGCCGGAGCTGGAGGTCGCGGAGCCGGTCGAAGAGGCCCATCCGTGAAGGCCGGCGACGACCGCGTCCTGATTTTCGACACGACCCTGCGCGACGGTGAGCAGTCCCCCGGCTGCAGCATGAACCTGGCCGAGAAGCTGCAGCTCGGTCGCCAGCTGGCCCGGCTGGGCGTGGACATCATCGAGGCGGGCTTTCCGATCGCCAGTGAAGGCGATCTGGAGAGCGTGAAGGCGATCTCGCGCGAGATTCGCGAGCCGGTGATCTGCGCCCTGGCGCGGACGGCGGCGGCGGACATCGAGCACGCCCAGGAGGCGCTGGCCGACGCGGCCCGACCGCGGATCCACACCTTCATCGCCACCAGCGACATCCACCTCGAGCACAAGCTGCGGATGACCCGGGAGCAGGTTCTCGAAGAGGTGGATCGGGCGGTGCGCCGCGCGCGGGGCTACGTGGACGACGTGGAGTTCTCCGCCGAGGACGCCACGCGCTCGGACTGGGACTTCCTGGTCGCGGTGTTCGAGGCCGCCCTGGATGCGGGCGCCACGACGCTGAACGTGCCGGACACCGTCGGCTACACGACCCCCACCGAGTACTACGACCTGATCCGCTTCCTGAAGGAGCAGGTGACCGGAAGCGAGCGGGCCACCTTCAGCCTGCACTGCCACGACGACCTGGGGCTGGCCGTGGCCAACAGCCTGGCCGCCATCCGGGCCGGCGCGCGCCAGGTGGAGTGCACCGTCAACGGCATCGGCGAGCGCGCGGGCAACACCGCCATGGAAGAAGTCGTGATGGCGCTCAAGACGCGGCGCGACGTGTACGGCGGTGTGGACACGGGGGTGGTCACCCAGGAGATCTACCCGACCAGCCGCATGCTCTCTTCGATCATCGGCGTGGCGGTCCAGCCCAACAAGGCCATCGTCGGCGACAACGCCTTCGCCCACGAGGCGGGCATCCACCAGGACGGCGTGCTCAAGGCCGCCATCACCTACGAGATCATGACGCCCCAGTCCATCGGGCGGACCAGCAACGACCTGGTGCTGGGCAAGCACTCGGGGCGCCACGCCCTGCGCGAGCGGCTGGCGGAGCTGGGCTTCCATCTGGAAGGCGACGAGCTGGCGCGGGTCTTCAAGCAGTTCAAGGACCTGGCCGATCGCAAGAAGACCATCTTCAACGAGGATCTCGAGGCCCTGGTCTCCGACGCCGTGATGGTGCGGGACGACACCTACGAGCTCGGCGACCTGTCGATCATGTCCGGCAGCTTCGCCACGCCCACGGCCACCGTGGAGATGACGGTGGAGGGCGAGCGAAAGAAGGCGACGGCCCAGGGCGTCGGCCCTGTGGATGCCGTCTTCCGGGCGGTCGCCGAGCTGACGGAGACGAAGTCCGAGCTGGTGCGCTATCAGGTCAACGCGATCACCGGCGGAATGGACGCCCAAGGCGAAGTGACCGTCACGCTGGCTGACGGAGAGCGCAAGGTGATCGGCCACGGTGCCCACACGGACGTGATCGTGGCCAGTGCGAAGGCCTACGTGCACGCCCTCAACAAGCTCGAATGGCACAAGCGGCGCCACGCCGAGAGCGAGCCGCGGGGGATCTAACGCATGGATCGGATTCTGGTACTGCCTGGAGACGGCATCGGACCCGAGGTGACGCGCGAGGCGTGTCGGGTGCTGGAGGTCGTCGCCGAGCGCCACGGGCGCAAGCTGGCCTTCGAGGAAGGCCTGATCGGAGGCGCCTCCATCGACGCCCACGGCACCCCCCTGGCCGACGAGGTAATCGGGCTGGCGCGGGAGTGCGGCGCCGTTCTGCTGGGCGCGGTGGGTGGCCCGAAGTGGGACGACATGCCCGTGGACACGCGCCCGGAGCGGGGCCTGCTGCGCATCCGCAAGGAGCTGGGCCTGTTCGCCAACCTGCGTCCGGCGACGGTGTTCCCCGCCCTGGCCGGCGCATCGACCCTGCGCCCGGAGGTGGTGGAAGGCATCGACCTGCTGGTGGTGCGCGAGCTGACCGGCGGCATCTACTTCGGTGAGCCCCGCGGCCGCGCCCTGGTGGAGGGCCGCCGCGAAGCCCGCAACACCATGCTCTACGACGAGTCCGAGGTGGCGCGCATCGCGCGCGCGGCCTTCGACGCCGCGCGGGGTCGCCGCCGGCATGTGACGCATGTCCACAAGGCCAACGTGCTGGAGGTTTCGCAGCTCTGGTGCGAGGTCGTGGACGAGGTGGCGGGCGAGTACCCGGACGTGGAGCTCCACCACCAGCTCGTCGATTCGTGCGCCATGCTGCTGGTGCGAGAGCCGGCGCGCTTCGACGTGATCGTGACCGGAAACCTGTTCGGCGACATCCTCTCGGACGAGGCCGCCATGATCACGGGCTCGTTGGGCATGCTGCCCTCGGCCAGCCTGGGCGAGGGTGGCGTCGGCCTCTACGAACCGGTACATGGCTCGGCGCCCGACATCGCCGGCCAGGATCGTTCCAACCCGCTGGCGACGATCCTGTCCGCCGCCATGCTCCTGGAGCACTCCTTGTCCGCCCCCGAGGCCGCCGGCGACGTGCGCCGGGCGGTGTCCCAGGTGCTGGCCGCGGGCCATCGCACGGCGGATCTGGTTCTGCCCGGACAGGACACGGCGACCCTGGGCTGCCGAGCCATGGGCGATCGCGTCCTGGAGGCGCTGGGATCGTCATGAGCGGCAACCTGATGCTCGAGGTCGCCGTGATCGGGGCCACCGGCGCCCTGGGCAGCGAGCTCATCGCGGTGCTGAGCGAGCGAGACTTTCCCGTCGGGCGCCTGCGTCCGATCGCCAGCGAGAGTAGCCTGGGGGAGAGCGTCGAGCTGCGCGGCGAGGAGATCCCGGTCGAGGCCGAGCTGACCTCGTTGGACGGTGTCGACCTGATCTTCCTGTGTGCGCCGCCCGATGTGTCCCTGGACTACGCCGGAAAGGCGCTGCGCGCGCGGGTCCCCGCCATCGATCTCTCCGGCGCCCTGGCGGACCAGCCCGACGTCGGCCTGCTCGTGGGCGACTGGCTGGAGTCGGCCGCGGAGCCGGTGCGACCGCTGGTGGCCGGGCCCGGCGGGACGACCCTGGCGCTGGCCCTGGTGCTGGCGCCTCTGGAGCGCGCGGCCGGCCTTCGCCGCGCGGTGGTCACCACCTTCGAGGCCGCCTCCGTGGGCGGTCGCCTGGGTGTGGAAGTGCTCTCGGAGGAGAGCATCGCGCTCTTCAACCAGCAGCCGGTCTCCGATGATTCCGCTGCATTCGATTGCCGGCCGGCCGTGGGGTCCCCCGGCGACGCCGGGGCTACGCCCCACGAGACCCGGGTCGTGACGGGTCTGCAGCGGCTGCTGGCGTGCGAGCTCGACGTAGCCGTGACTTCGGTGAGGGTGCCCACGTTCAGCGGTGACGGGCTCTCCGTCTGGATCGAGACCGAGCGCCCGCTGGATCCCCAGGGGCTGCAGGCGGCTCTGGAGAAGGCCCCGGGCGTGACCCTCTGGCCCGAGCCGGCCGGGCCCAGCACCCGCGCCTCCGTGGAGCGCGACGTGGTGCTGGTGGGCCGCCTGCGCGCCTCCGGCAGCGGGCTGAGCCTCTGGATATCGGCCGATGGCCTGCATCTGGCGGCCCGCAATGCGGTGCTCCTCGCCGAGGCGCGGCCCTTTGCGCGCCTGGTGTCGTGAGGACGTTCCGGCTCACCCTCGAGTACGACGGTTCCGGGTTCGACGGCTGGCAGGTTCAGCACGGCGAGAGCCGCACCGTCCAGGGAACGCTGCGCGAGGCGCTGGCGCGTGTTACCGGCGAGGCGGCCGCGGTGCTGGGGGCAGGGCGCACCGACGCGGGCACACACGCCGAGGCCCAGGTGGCCGCCGTGCGCCTGGAGACTTCGATGACGCCCGAGGCGCTGCTCCGGGCGCTCAATGGGGTCCTGCCCCGCGACCTGGCGGTTCGTGACGCGCGTCTCGCGCCCGACGACTTCCATCCGATCCGGGACGCCCACTCCAAGCGGTATCGCTACGCGGTCTGGAATGCCGCTGCGCGTTCGCCGCTGCGCCAGCGGACCCACCTGTATGTGGCGCCGCGCCTGGACGTGGCGGCCATGCGAGCCGCCGCCAAGGCCCTGGTGGGGCGTCACGACTTCGCCGCCTTCATGGCGGCCAGGAGCGCCGTGCGCACCACGGAGCGCACGATCCTGTCCTTCGAGATCGAGGCGCGCGGTGACGGGGAGATCCTCTTCCAGGTGGTGGGAAGCGGCTTCCTGCGCCACATGGTCCGCATCATCGTGGGCACCCTGCTCCAGGTAGGCCGCGGCGCTCGCCCGCCGGGCGATGTGGCTGAGGTCTTGGCCAGGCGTGACCGGCAGGCAGCCGGCCCCACGGCGCCGGCCCACGGGCTCACCCTGGTGGAGGTCCGCTACGCGGACCCTGCCGGTCCGCTGCCCTAGGTGTGAGTCCTGCGCATCTTATTCAGCACTAGGGGAGAGGCCCCACCGAGGGCTCTCTGGAAGACTGTGGGTAACCACACCTGCAGTCAAAGGAGATCCCCGATGAGGCCTCATCCGAAGGCAAAGGGTAACCCGTACCAGCGCAGGCTGTTCGTTCGGCGCGTTCTTGAGGAGGGCTGGTCGGTGGCGGAGGCCTGGCTTCTGGCGGCGCCCGTCGCGGGCGCGGATTCCGACGGCAAGACCAAGGCGAAGGCCTCCTTCGAGAACACGGGCGTCCAGCCCGAGGCCGAAGGCGAGGTCGAGTTCCAGGGCAAGGCCCACAAGTCCGAACTCGAGTTCGAGCATCTGGATCCGGGGCCCACCTACACGCTGTCCTGCCACGGCACGCAGTGGGCCAGCTTCCAGACCGACGGCGAAGGCCGCGCGAAGCGGGTCTTTCACTCCCATCCGAAGGGGCCGGGTGCACCGATGCTTCCGGGCGACCCGCGTGGGGCGAGCTGTTGCTGGACTTCGACCCGCGAGGACAGCTGATCGAGGTCTTCGACGGCGGGACCTTGATCCTGGAGCGGACCTTCCCGAGCTGAGCAGAGCCGATGCGCGGGCGGCCGGGGTCCAACCCGGCCGCAGGTGGGGCCCGGGCTTCATGCCCGGGCCCCCGGGTCCTTTCCCGGGCTCTATCTGCAGTTCCCTTGCGAAATCGAGAAGTTGGACGCGGGAACGCGCTTGACGCCCCGCGGGCCGTGGGGTACCTATCCCGGCTCCATGAGCGCCACCAGCCACAAAGCCACCCAGAGCTTCGAGCGGCGGGACATCGATCCCCGCTGGCTCGTGGTCGACGCCAACGATCAGGTGCTGGGCCGCCTGGCCACGCGCGTGGCCATGGTGCTGCGCGGCAAGCACCGGCCCCAGTTCACGCCCCACGCCGACGTGGGGGACTTCGTCATCGTGGTGAACGCGGAGAAGGTCAAGCTCACCGGGCGCAAGCTCGAGCAGAAGACCTACTACCGGCACACCGGCTACACCGGGCACGTCAAGGAGACCACCGCGGGGCGGTTGCTCCAGGGGCCCCACGCCGACCGGGTCGTGCGCAACGCGGTGCGCGGCATGCTTCCCAAGAACGCGCTCGGCCGGAAGCTTCTGAGCAAGCTCAAGATCTACACGGGCCCGGAGCATCCCCACGCTGCCCAGAAGCCCGAGGAGCTCTCCCTTGGCTGAAGTTCCGATGATCAACGCAACCGGCAAGCGCAAGACGTCCTGCGCGCGCGTGCGGCTCACGCCCGGCTCCGGAAGCCTGCTGGTGAACGGCAAGACCATGGAGGACTACTTCCCTCGGGAGACCCTCCAGATCGTGATTCGCCAGCCCCTCGAGGCCACCGAGAGCGTCGGTCGCTTCGACATCATCGCCCGCGTGGACGGTGGTGGACCCTCGGGTCAGGCCGGCGCCCTGCGCCACGGCATCGCCCGGGCCCTGGAGAAGTTCGACGAAGGCAACCGGCCGCCGCTCAAGAAGGCGGGCCTTCTGACCCGCGATGCGCGCAAGGTGGAGCGCAAGAAGTACGGGCAGCGCGGCGCTCGTGCGCGCTTCCAGTTCTCCAAGCGCTAGACGGGCGCGTCGAGTCGTTTCCCCGAACGGGGCGCCCGCGCGGCGCCCCGTTCTGTTTTTGTACGGTCGAATCGAGGAGACAGCCATGAAGGTCGCGGTCGTCGGCGCCAGCGGGTACACGGGCTTGGAGCTGCTGCGCATCCTGCTGCGCCATCCGCGCGTGGAGCTGGTGGCGGCCACCTCGGAGCAGCGGGCCGGGCGGTCCGTGGGCGAGGCCTTTCCGTCCCTGGCCGGGCTCACCGACCTGGTGTTCGAGGCGGCGGATCCGGCGTCCCTGGCCGAGCGCGCCGACGCCTGCTTCACGTGCCTGCCCCACGCGGCCTCCGCGCCCACGGTGGCGGCGCTGCGCAAGGGCGGGGCGGCGGTGGTGGACCTGTCCGCGGACTTCCGACTCCGGGATCCGGCCGCCTATGCCGCCGCCTACGGGGAGCACGGAGCCCCGGACCTGTTCGGGCGAGCCGTCTACGGGCTGCCGGAGCTCCACCGGGAGCGGATCCGCGGGGCCGACTTCGTGGCCGCCCCGGGCTGCTATCCGACCTCGGTTCTGCTCCCGCTGACACCCTTCCTGCGCGAGGGGCTGGTGGAGCCGGCGGTCCACGTGGACGCGCGCTCGGGCGTTTCCGGCGCCGGCCGCAAGCTGGCCGATGACTACCTGCTGGCCGAGCTGGCCGACAACGTCACGGCCTACAAGGTGGGCGGCGGGCACCGCCACGTGCCCGAGATGGAGGAGCAGGCGGGCCTGGCCGCCGGCGGCGAGGTGCGGATCGCCTTCGTGCCCCACTTGCTGCCGCTGATCCGGGGCATCGCCACGACGGTCTTCGCCCGGCCGCTCGGGCCGCTGTCCGGGGCGGACGCCCGAGCGGTGCTGGAGCGCGCCTATGCCGAGGAGCCCTTCGTGCGGGTGCAGCCCGAGGGCGCCACACCCAGCCTGGCGGCCGTGCGCGGCAGCAACTTCTGCGACGTGCAGGCCGTGGTGGACGAGCGCACCGGCAGCCTGGTCCTGCTGGCCACCCTGGACAACCTGGTCAAGGGCGCCTCCGGCCAGGCCGTCCAGTGCCTGAACCTCATGCAAGGCTGGCCCGAAACCGAAGGCCTCCTGGAAGCCCCGCTGGTCCCCTAGTCCCGGAGATCCGCCGGCAGCTGGTTCCGGTACGGCCGCAGCACGCCCGGGGCCACGCCGGCGCGGCGGGCCTGCTCGAGGAGGCCCACGCAGCACGCCCGGGGCCACGCCGGCGCGGCGGGCCTGCTCGAGGAGGCCCACCAGGCCGCAGCGAGCCTCGGCGTAGTCGTCGCGGCTCTTCTGGATGAGCTTGTCGCGCTGGATCTGGCGCATCTGCGGGTTCAGGGTGTCGTACTTCGGCACGATGGCGCCGGTCTCCACGCTGCGCCAGGTCTGCTGGCTCTTGGTGAGCCTGGCCTGGGCCTCTTCCAGGGCCGTGTTCCAGCCCTCTTCGTCCGCGTCCACGGGCGCGCGAAGGCCGGAGGGGAGGGTCCCGTCGCACGGGGGCGGCTGCCAGCGGCGGTCGACCTGCTCCATGGTGGAAGCCGTGCCGGTGTCCACGGCGTCCAGAGAAGACGCCCGGCCCGTGTCCACCTGGTCCAGCTCTTCCGCGCGGCCGGTGTCCATCTCGTCCAGCTCGTCGGCCTTGCCGGTGTCCAGCGCATCCAGGCGCTCGGAGCGCCCGCGCAGGGAGTCGGCGTTCAGCGAGGTGGAAGGCCGGGAAAAGTCGTCCTCGTCCATGCTCTCGTCGTCCTGGGCCCACGCCGGGGTGGCGATGAGGCCAAGGGCAAGGGCTCCAAGCGCGAGTCGTGTCAGCCGCATGCAGGCAATCCTCCCTGGTGGCGTCATCGGCATAACGGCGTTCGTGCTGAAGTGGCGCAGGAACTCGTTTGACAGCCCGAGGCCGCGCGCGTTATAAATCATCGAACCGCCCTACAGGTGAATCATGAACGAGGCTGCCGCGGCTTGGAGCGCGCAATGACGCGCTATTTCGCCAAGGATCCGCAGGAGCTTCGTCTCTCGGTGTCGGCGGTGGTGTGGCGTGATCCGAAGCGCCGCGAGCTGCTCCTGATGCGCCGCAGCGACAATGGTCAGTGGGGCCTTCCGGGCGGATACGTGGAGCCGGGCGAGTCCGTCGTCGAGGCCGCCGCCCGCGAGGTCTACGAAGAGACCGGAGCGCGCATCGAGGTCGGTCGCCTCATCGGCGTGTACTCCGATCCCGCACGCCAGGTGATCGAGTACGCGGACGGCAATCGCGTGCAAGCGGTGAACCTGTGCTTCGAGGCGACCTGCGTCGGGACCGGCACGGCCACGACGCCGGAGGAGACGCTGGAAACGGGCTACTTTGAGGCGGACGGCCTGCCGGAGCCGTTCGTGCCGATTCACGGGGTGCGATTGAGCGATGCGCAGGCGCGAAGCGGCGCCGTCGCCGTTCGGTAGGGGGTGAAGGGGAGCATGACCGCGCGTCCGATCAAATACATCTTCGTCACGGGAGGCGTCCTTTCTTCGTTGGGCAAGGGGCTCGCCTCTGCGTCCGTCGGGGCGCTGCTCGAGGCGCGCGGACTGCGCGTCACCTTCCTGAAGCTGGATCCGTACCTGAACCTGGATCCGGGCACGATGAACCCTTTCCAGCACGGCGAGGTCTACGTCACCGAGGACGGCGCCGAGACCGACCTGGACCTGGGTCACTACGAGCGATTCACCACCGCCGTGATGACCCGGAAGAACAACGTCACGGCCGGCAAGGTCTACGATGCCGTGCTCTCCAAGGAGCGCAGAGGCGACTACCTGGGCGGAACCGTCCAGGTGATTCCTCACGTGACGGACGAGATCAAGGCGCGCATCGAAGAGGCCGGCCAGGGCGTGGACATCCTGCTCTGCGAGGTGGGCGGCACCGTGGGCGACATCGAGTCGCTGCCCTTCCTGGAAGCCATCCGTCAGTTCCGTGCCAGCGTGGGCCGCGAAAACTGCTGCTACATCCACATCGCCCTGGTTCCCTACCTGGCCACCGCCGGTGAGCTCAAGACGAAGCCCGTACAGCACTCGGTCAAGGAGCTGCGCAGCGTCGGCATCCAGCCCGACATCATCCTGTGCCGCAGCGACCGCTTCCTGCCCAAGGCGGTGAAAGCCAAGATCGCCCTGTTCTGCAACGTGGACGAGGACGCGGTGCATACCGCCAAGGACGTCGAGTCGATCTACGAGGTCCCGATCATCCTCCACAACGAGGGGCTCGACGACAAGATCGCCCAGATCCTCAACATCTGGACGGGGCGGCCGAACCTGGATGCGTGGGAAGAGCTCGCCGCCCGGGTGAAGCACCCGGATCGCGACGTCACCATCGCCATGGTGGGCAAGTACGTCGATCTGACCGAGTCCTACAAGAGCTTGAACGAAGCGCTGCACCACGCCGGGATCGCGCACAAGGCGCGCGTGCACATCGAGTACGTGGATTCGGAGAAGCTGACCGACCCGCAGGTGCTGGCCTCGGCCAGCGGCGTGTTGGTGCCTCACGGCTTCGGCGGCCGTGGCGCCGAGGGCAAGATCGCGGCCGTGCGCTGGGCCCGGGAGAATCGCGTCCCCTACCTGGGCATCTGCTACGGCATGCAGCTCGGGGTGATCGAGTTTGCGCGTCACGTGGCCGGCCTGGCGGGAGCCAACTCCCGCGAGATCGACGAGGCGACGCCCCACGCGGTGATCGACCTGCTGCCCGAGCAGCGCTCCGTGACGGA
>CAMYOO010000132.1 GCA_947260035.1 uncultured delta proteobacterium | reverse complement strand
CACGTCGTGATCCTCGACGTGCCCCTGCTGGTCGAGTCCGGGCGAGACGACATGGCCGGCATGCTCGTGGTCGACGTGGATCCCGAGGTCGCCGTGGCCCGAGTCGTTGAATCCCGGGGGATGGACGCCGACGATGTTCGGGTCCGCATGGCGCGGCGACTCGGCTGGGTGCCTGCGGGGCTCCGCCGCGCCGCGCCGATGCGCTGCTCTCGACCCGGCGCCTGGACGGCATCGCCGAGCTCGACGCCGACGAGGGCGTGGCTCGGGTCGCCGCCGGAACGCCCCTGGAGGTGCTGCGGAAGGCGGCCCACGAAGCCGGCTGGGAGCTTCCCTTGGAATCGCCCGACGTCGCGGCCACGGTCGGCGGAACGCTCGCTTCGGCAGCCGTGGGCCCGCGGCTTCAGTGCTTCGGTCCGCCGCGGGACCACATCCTGGGCTTGCGCGTGGCGTTGGCCGGCGGCGAGCGTGCCCGCTGCGGCGGGCGCGTGGTCAAGAATGTCACCGGCTACGACCTGATCAAGCTCCACGCCGGTGGCTTCGGGACGCTCGGCGTCCTGGAGGAAGCGTGGCTGCGCTTGCGCCCGCGGCCCGAAGAGCGCCGGGTGCTGCACGCCTGGCTGCCGGAGGGGCAGGCCGGCCTGGAGCGAGCCGCCGCCGCAGCCGGGCAGCCCGCCGCTCGCGCGGCGGTGGTGGTGGACCCGGCCCTGGCCCGGCAGGTGGACGATGCGGGGCCGCGCTACGGCCGTGCGCTCCTGGCGGTCGAGCTGGGCGGCGCACCCGAGCTGGTGCGCGACGGCGCGGCCTCGCTGACGGACCTGGAACCCGAGGAAGCCGACGCGGAGCTGCTGGATCGCATCGCGGCACTTCAGCGCCAGCCCGACGCACACAGCGGCCTGCGCTTCCGTGTGGTGGTGCGGCCGGCGCGGATCGGGGTTGCCGCCGAGCGGCTGGCGCGGGCCGGTGCCTCGCTGCTGGTCTGGCCGGGCGCGGGCTTCCTGTACGCGGGCTTTCCGCTCTACGAGGGTGCGGACGAGCTGGCGGTGGACGGCGCCTGGCGCGCCGCGCGCGCCACCGCACGCGAAGGCGGGGGCGGATTCCTCCTGGAAGCCGCGCCGCCCTGGGCCAAGGCGGCCCGCGACGTGTTCGGCGACCCGCCCGAGGCGTTGCCGCTGATGCGTACGCTGAAGCAGCGCTTCGATCCGTCGGGTGTCCTCAACCCGGGGCGCTTCGTGGGGAGGATCTGATGGGTGAGGGCGCGGCGCCGTTGGCGGAGCTGCATCCGGGCACGCTGGACTGCGTGCACTGTGGCCTGTGCCTTCCGGTCTGCCCCACCTACCGCGAGACCGGGCGCGAGACCTCCTCACCCCGAGGCCGGGTGTACCTGCTGCGCGGCGTGGCCGAGGGCGAGATCCCGCTGGGCGACGTGGTGGCCGAGGAGGCGGCGCTATGTCTGGGCTGCCGGGCCTGCGAGACCGCATGCCCGTCCGGAGTGCGCTTCGGGTCGCTGATCGAGAGGGCGCGCGCCCGGGTGACGAGCGCCGGCCTGCGCGACGCTCCAGCCCAGCGACTGGAACGATTCGCACTGCGCCAGCTGGTTCCGCACAAGACCCGTCTGCACTGGGCGCTGAGCCTGGTCGGCCTGGGGCAGCGCCTGGGCCTGGACCGGCCCGTGCTGCGCCTGCTGCCGGAGTGGTTGCGCGGTCTGGCACCTCGGGTTCCTCCGCTCCGCGAGCGTCGTCGCCTGCCCGGCCTCGTAGCCGCCCGCGGCGAGCGCCGGGGTCGCGTGGCCCTGCTGGAAGGGTGCATCATGCCGGAGCTCTTCGGCGCCGTGAACGCGGCCACCGCGCGGGTGCTGGCGTGCAACGGCTTCGAAGTGGTGCAGGTAGCGGGCCAGGGCTGCTGCGGCGCGCTGCAGGCGCACGCCGGCGACGAGGAGTTCGCGCGCAGCTTGCTGGAGCGCAACGCCCGCGCCTTCGCTGCCGCCGACGGGCTCGATGCCATCGTGGTCAACTCGGCTGGCTGTGGCGCCTTCCTGCGTGAAGCCGGCGACTGGCTGGGGCCCGACGGCGAGCGCCTTGCGGCGCGCGTGCGCGACGTGTCGGAGTTTCTCGATGAGGCGGGGCTGCGCGCGCCCGAGGGCGAGCTGCGCCTGCGCGTCTGCTACGACGACCCGTGCCACCTGGTCCACGGCCAGGGTGTCGACGCCGCGCCGCGCAAGCTGCTGGAAGCCATCCCCGGACTGGAGCTGGTTCCTCACGCGGACCCCACCGGCTGCTGCGGCGCCGCCGGAACCTACAACCTGACCCAGCCGGGGATGTCGGCGGCGATCCTCGGGCGCAAGATGGACGCGCTGCAGGCGGCCGATCCGGATGTGGTGGCGACGGGCAACCCGGGCTGCCTGATGCAGATCCGCGCCGGCGTCACGCAGCGCGGCCTGCGCGCGCGGGTGGTTCATCCCGTGGAGCTGCTGGACGAGGCCTACGCCAACTGAGCGCAGCGGTGCGTGGTACGCTGGGACCGACAAGGAGGTGGCCATGGGCATTCTTTCCTGGATCGTGCTGGGACTCATCGTGGGCGTGCTCGCCAAGTGGATCATGCCCGGGAAGGATCCCGGTGGCATGATCATGACGATCCTGCTGGGAATCGCCGGCGCCTTCGTCGGCGGCTACATCTCCACGTTCCTGGGCTTAGGAAGCGTCACCGGCTTCAACCCCGGGAGCCTCGTGATCGCAACGGGCGGCGCGCTCTTGCTGCTCTGGGGCAACCGCAAGCTCCGCAGCTGACGCCAAGGCGCGGAACCAGCGGGACTGTCCCGTAGGTTCCCTAGCGGAAGAGGACGGAGTCCGGGGTGGGGCGCGGGGCGCGCATGCGCGGGTAGACGTTGAAGGAGAGATCCGGAAGCGAACCCGTGAAGACGATGTCGAAGGGCAGGATAGGCTCGCGGCCGCGCACCAGTCCGTAGCGCTCGCGCATGCCCAGGAAGGTGTAGGTGGAGCGTGCTTCCGGGCGGCGATCCGGCGTGTCGGCGACCCCCAGGCGTGCGCGCTCGAAGAACAGGTCGCGCTTCGAGTCTGCCCCCAGGATGTCGCCCGAATCCTCCAGGTAGTTGTTGTGCGCTGTCTCGTCCAGCAGCGCCACCAGCCGCGACAGTCGCTCCCCGGAGACCTTCTGTCGCCGGATCGTGGCCGGCTTGCGCATACGGCCGCTCTTGCCCACGTAGTTGAACTCCAGGACCTGCCCGCCCGCCATGACGACGCCCTGGGGGTGAAGCTCGCCGTTGCTGGTATCCCCATCGAGAAGCTCGGGCCGCAACGCCAGCCCGTCGGGGCCGGCGACGCCGGGATTCTCCAGCAGGAAGCCCCGCGAGATGCGGATGCGCTGGGTGGTGGCCTTCATCAGCTCGTCGCGCGCCAGGCCGGCCGCCTCGCGGCCCGCGTCGGTGTCGTGGAAAGAGCCGGCCACGCGCCGCAGCAACGAGAGGCGCACGTCCCCGGCCTTCTGCTTCTTGGCGCCGTCCAGCGCCTGGCGGGCCGCCCGCGCCCGCAGATCCGGGAACCAGCCGCCGCCACCCGCCTTCTCTTCTTCCTTGTCGGTAGCCACTTCCCAGGCCGCCAGCCAGTTGCCGCGGTCGCCGTGCCAGTCCTTGAGCCAGCCGGCGATCTCATCGGCGTGCGCGCCCTCGGGCCGGCGGTTGAGGTACTGGCGTGCGTGGATGGCCGCCGCCCTCCCGAATGGCCAGGGCTTGATGAACGAGAACTGGGCCAGCCGCGTCGGGAACGAGCTGATCGACTGGATGATCCCGGGCAGGTCGATCAGCCACTCCACCGGGCGCGGGAGGTCGCGCTGGCGTGGCCCGTTGGCCATGGGCCCGAACAGCACCCACTTGACCTTGTTCATGCGGTCCCGGGCGCGAGCCTTCTTGAACGCCGCCCAGGGGTTGGCTCGCGGGCTGTTCACCAGCGCCTGGGCGTGGCGCGCCATGTTGGCCTGGCCCAGCTGGCTGGATACATCGCCCAGCACATCCCAGCCGCCGTCCTCGGTTCCCGGCGAGCCGCCGCGTACCTCGTGGTGGGACAGGGCCAGCGCGTAGCGTGCCTCGTCGGCCAGGGGGCCGTCGGGATCGTTCTCCAGCAGATCGAGCGCCGCACCCTCCAGATCGCTTTGCGGCAGCAGCAGGGCGACGGCCAGCTCGCGTGCCCCGGGCGCTGCGTCCAGCTCCAACGCGATCGGGTCCGCCTGCAACGAGCGGGCCTCACCGGTGCGGATGGCGGCGATCTCGACGGCGGCCCGTTCGCGCATCTCGATGGCGTCGTGGTCCTCGGGCGCGTAGCGCTCGGCGCGGTCCGCCAGCAGGAAGGCGGCATCCCAGTTCTTGCGGCGCAGCGCCCTGCGCGCGTCGCGCAGATAGTGGTTGCGGCGCGTCTCGTTCCAGCGCAGCTGGGTCTCCTCGGCGCGCAGCGCGATCCCCGGCGCTTCCGGCGAGTCGGGGTGGGAGTCCAGGAAGTGCTTCCAGTGCGCCAGCGCCTGGCGCTCGCGGAACTCCAGCGGATCTTCCATGCGCTCGTTGAGCGCCAGGTTCAAGAGCGAGCGCGCCAGGCTGATGCCGCCGACGATCGGCGTCAGGGCCATCTTCGAGAGCGGCCGCGCCAGCGCGTTGAAGACCTCCGCGGTGTCCTTGACCAGGGCGTCGCGCATGCGCTGGTCCGCCAGGCGCAGGGGGTCGTCGTCCACGTAGGACTCGAGGCGCTTTTCCAGGCCCTCGGGCAGGTCGTCGCGTTCCAGCAGCTCGCGGGTCGCCGTGCGGTAGGCGATGGGATCGTCCAGGGTCGCGTTCACCAGATCCGTGGCCGCCGGGACCAGCCCGGTCGGGAGCTCGCCGGCCGCTTCGCGCTGATGCTCGATCAGCTCCAGGCGTGCCAGCAGGGCCTCCGAGGTCCAGCGCGGTTCGGCCAGAGCCGAGGCCGCGAGGTCGCGGGCCACGATGTCCGCATCATCGGGCACCTGGGCGCCCACGGTCGCCAGGGGCTCCAGCGCCGACCCGACCGGGGTCGGCGCCGGCGTGGCGCAGGCCGACACGGCTGCGCTGAAGAGCGCGGCCGTCAGGGCTCGAAGGATCCGGTCAGCGGGTGAAGCGGCCACGATCCACTCGCAATGTGAAAGCCAGGAAGGCCTCGAGGCGCATCTTGGCCTCGAGCTTCTCCGGCGTGCCGTCCTGGTTGGCCACGGCCTCGTAGAGGCGTGACGCACCTTCCACCAGCTCCTGGAAGGTGGGCGGATCGAAGCGCAGTCCCTCGGGCGGATTCGCCTCCACGTACTCCGCAGCCAGCTCCGCGTACAGGTCGGCCAGTGCCAGCATGTGTCGGTTGGCGTTCTTGCTCTCGCGGTGGCGCACCACCAGCCGCTGCCGCTCGGCCAGGGCCCGCACGTCGCCGTCGGGCGAGAGGCGCCGCACCGATTCGAACCAGCGCGCCCGGGCCATGTCGGCGCGCTCGGTTTCCTCCTGGACCACGTAGAGGTAGTGGGTGTTCTCGACGTCCTCGTCCAGCGCCTCCAACAGGGCCAGGCGCCGTTCGAAGGCCTCCATCACCTGATCCTCGTTCGTCGGGCTGGGCGGGTCCAGGGCCTCTACGTCGTCCGGACGCGTGGGGTCGAAGCCGATGCGCGCCGACTCCTCCAGCGTGTCGCATACCGACGCGCCGCGCAGCGCCTCCATCTCGAGCTTGCCCTTGCGGGTGGCTGAAGAACGATAGGCCTCCGCCGCCAGGGCGAATGCCCGCAGCCGCTCCAGGGAGCGGCCCTTGGCGAAGGCGATCACCTCGTCCATGTAACCCGCACGCAGGGCATCGCGGTGGACCAACTCCAGGTTCTCCAAGCGCACCAACGAGGCGCGGAAGACATTGCGGCCCGTGAAGTCTACCGCGGGCGGAAAGCGATAGGTGTCGTCCGGGACGTGGCGGCGCAGCACGGCCACCACCTCCAGGACCGACTCGGTCGGCTGATAGTGCGGGTCGGGCGCCTGCTTCCCGCACCCGAGGGCGGGCAGCAGCGCAAGAAGCGACATGAGAACGCGGGGTTCGGTCACGGGAGGTGTCCATCCGCAGAGCAGAAGAAGGTAGGGCCGGTCCCCTTCGCGTCAATCGAAGCGTCGGCGACGGCCGGGGCTCTCCGCGGCCACCAGATTCAGCATCTTTTCAGATGCGATCACGGCGGCGCCCATCTGGTCCGAATCCACCCCCAGGGTCTTGAATGTGCCCTCGCTGTCGCCCTGCCAGGTGATCACCGTCTCCACCAAGGCCGCCGTGCGCCCCCCGGGAGGGATCCGGACCCGGTAATCGGCCAGCCGGGGCACCTGGATCCCGAACTTTCTTACGGCCTTCTTGAGCGCGTTCATGAAGGCGTCGTAGCCGCCGTCGCCACGGGCCCGCGCCCCGGAGACCTGGCCCTGGAAGGCCACTGACACCTCGGCGGAGGGAAGCGCGTCGGTGGAGACGTTCACCGCGTACGACTCCACGCGCACGCGCTGCTCCGGGGGGGTCTGGAGCACGTCGGCAATGATGTAGGGCAGGTCTTCCGGCATCACGGCGTGCTTCTTGTCTCCCAGCGTCACGATGCGCTGCAGCACCAGATCGCGGTCGGCGTCGGCCAGCTCGATGCCGAGATCTTTGAGGTTCTGGTTCAGCGACGCCTTCCCCGAGAGCTTGCCCAGGGCGTAGCGGCGGCGGCGCCCGAAGCGTTCCGGCGCCAGCTTGCTGTGGTAGAGCTCGCCCTTCACATCGCCATCGGCGTGGATGCCCGCGGTCTGGGTGAAGACGTCGCGCCCCACGATGGGCGTGTTCCCCGGCATGTCCTTGCCGCTGAAGCTCTCCACCATGCTGGAGACCGTGCGCAGCCTGGACTCGTCCGCATCGGTGCGGAACCGGGTCTGGTCGTGAAGAGCGGCCACCACTTCGGCCAGGCGGGTGTTGCCGGCGCGCTCGCCCATCCCGTTGACGCTGGTGTGCACGCCGCGGGCGCCGGCCTCCACGGCCACCAGGCAGTTGGCGGTGGCCAGGCCGTAGTCGTTGTGGGCGTGGAACTCGAAGTGGATGTCGGGCCAGGTGGAGGTCATCAGCTCGACGTAGCGTTGGGTCTGGTGGGGTGAGAAGATGCCCAGCGTGTCGGCCAGGAAGACGCGCTCCACGCCCGCCTCGCGCAGGCACTCCACCATGGCGAATACGTAGTCGTAGGACTGCCGCACCCCCGACGACCAGTCCTCCAGGTACACGTTGACCTTCATGCGCCGGCGCCGGGCGTAGGCGATCGTGTTCGCCACGCGCTCGCGGTGGGTCTTGGGCGTCACGCCCAGCTGGCCCCGGCAATGGGCTTCGGAGCCCTTGGTCAGCAGGTTCAGCACCTTGCCCCGGGCGCTGGCGATCCAGTCCACCGAGGATGTGCCGTCGGCCAGGCCCAGGATCTCGATGCGCTCGATCCAGCCCTGCTTGCGTGCCCAGTTGGTGATGCGGCGGGCCGCGGAGGCCTCACCCTCGGAGACCTTGACCTGGGCGATCTCGATCCGGTCCACCTTCACCTCGGAGAGCAGCAGCCGCGCCAGCTGGAGCTTCTCCTGCGGCGTGTAGGCGATGTCCGGCGTCTGCTCGCCGTCGCGCAGGGTCGTGTCCATCACCTGGATTCGCTGTCCATCGGGCTCGGTGGTCATCTCCGGCGTCTCCCGTTCGCTGCGATTCTCGGCTCCAAAAAAAGAAAGGCCGCGGGCTGCTTGCCCGCGGCCTCCGGAACCTTTCGACGCGTTCGCGTCTAGAGTCCGGCGGACCGGGGCCCCCGGCCGATAATCGACCCGATCGCGATGAATTCGATCGTGCGGGGGCGGTTGCCAGACATCGCGGTCAGCGTACCCGGTACACTTTTCCCATGCAAGGCGAGGACTTCGAGGTGGATGGCCGTGCCGCGGGCGCGCGTCTGGACGCGTTCCTGAGCGAGCGGCTGGGGCTTTCGCGCGCGGAGACCCGGCGCCTGCTGGCCCGGGGCGTGGTCAGCGTGGACGGCCGCGCCCGGGATGCCGGCGCCAAGGGCGAGCGATTGCTGCTGGGCGCGCGGGTCCACGTGGCACCCTTCACGCCGCGTGCCGACCAGTGCATCCTGCCGGCGCCTGACCTCGCGCTGACCGTGCTGGCGGAGGGGGCCGACTGGCTGGCGCTGGACAAGCCGGCGGGCATGCCGGTGCATCCCTACCGCGAGGACGAGCGAGACACGGCCGCCGGCTACGCGGTGCACCTGCACCCGGAGATGCAGGGCGTAGGCGAAGGCGGGCTGCGCAGCGGCGTTGTGCACCGCCTGGACGTGGACACCTCGGGGGTGCTGCTGCTGGCGACACAGGACGCGGCCTGGCGCCGCCTGCGCCGCGCGTTCCGCCGCCACAAGATCGCCAAGCGCTACCGCGCCATCGCCCTCGGCGACCTGGAGGACAGCGGCCGCGTGGAGCTGAACCTGCGCGTGGCCCAGCACCGGCCCGCGCGCGTGGCGGTGACCAAGCCGGGCAGCGCGGGTGCGGACCGCGACGTGCGTCCGACCCGGCTGGTCTGGCGCGTGGTGGAACGGCTGCGGGGAGGCTGTCTCGTCGAGGTGGACATGGAGACGGGCTTCCTGCACCAGGTGCGCGTCACGCTGGCGCATCTGGGCGCACCGTTGGCGGGCGACCGCGTCTACGGGCCGGCGCCCGAAGCCGATCCAAGCGGCGCCGCGCGCCACATGCTGCACGCTGCTTCGCTGGAGTTCGAGGAGGTCCGCGTCGAGAGCCCCGACCCGCCGGACTTCCGCGCTGCGTTGGAGCGGCTGCGCGGTTGACGGCGCGCGGTCGTCGTTCACTACATGCCGAACCACAGCGCGCAAGCGGTCGGCGCTTGACCAGTCGGACATCACCCGGGCCTACTCGGCCCTCGACTTCCCTGGCGATTCCTGCGACGATCCGGACCTGCTGCGCGCAGCCGAGCAGCTCGAGGGCCGCTGAGCCCGGCGCTCAGCGCTTGCGTACGATGGTCAGGCCGTCGGAGATGGCCAGCATCACGCGGTCCACGCGCTCGTCGGCTGCAACCCTGTCGTTGAAGGCGCGGATGGCGTTCGTGCTCTCGTCGTCGGCATCCGGATTCACCACGTTGCCGAACCAGAGCACGTTGTCCACCAGGATCAC
>CAMYOO010000131.1 GCA_947260035.1 uncultured delta proteobacterium | reverse complement strand
CGCTCCCCGGATCCCGCCATGGCGGATCTGCCCTTCTCCGAGGCGGTTCGCAGCGGCGATCTCCTCATCCTGTCCGGCCAGATCGGCAACCGGCCCGGGAGCCTCGATCTGGTGCCCGGCGGCATCGGCCCCGAAACGCGCCAGGCCCTGAGCAACGTCCAGGCCATCCTGGAGCGCCACGGGTCGAGCCTGGATCGCGTGGTGAAGTGCACGGTCTTCCTGGCGGACATGGCGGAGTGGCCCGCCATGAACGAGGTCTACGTGACGTTCTTCCCCGAGAACCCACCGGCCCGCAGCGCGCTGGCCGCCAGCGGCCTGGCCTTGAACGCACGCCTCGAGATCGAGTGCATGGCCGCCGCCGGCCGCTCGTCCGACTAGGGACGCCGACGCGCCACGCGGGACACGTTGCTCGAATGCGAGCAAGGTGAGAACCTCTACCTGAGCGGCAACGTCTGCGGTCTGGAGGACTCCTTCATCACGGGCCTCTTCGCCGCAAACCGCATCTTGGGGCGAGCGGACGGCTGAAGCGGCTGCAACCTCCCTTCCTCGAACACACGCCAAGGAGCGCTGCCATGTCCCCCCCCGAAGCCGCGAGCCCCCGTCACTGGAGCGTGCTGCAGGCGCTGCCGGCGCCGATCCTGGTCGCGATGGCGAAGCAGGCCGAGGCCCAGGGCGTTCACGGCTGCTTCGCGCCCCAGGTCTATGGCCCGCCCTTCCTGCCCCTGGCCGTGGCCGCCGCTGCGACCGAGCGCCTGCAGCTGGCCTCGGGAATCGCCATCGCCGCCACGCGCAGCCCTTTCGAGACGGCCATGGCCGCCCTCGACATGGACCGCATCTCGGGCGGACGCTTCACCCTGGGCATGGGCGCCAGCGTGCTCTCCTGGTCCCGCGGCATCTACGGCGCTCCGGACCACAAGCCCCTCGCGCACCTGCGCGAGACCGTGGAGGCGGTTCGCCACATCATGCGCGGTGCCCACAAGGGACTCGAGCCCTTCGAGGGCGAGTACTACCGCGCCGACTTCAAGGAGCTCTCCCCCACGGAGCCGCCGCTGCGCGAGGAGATCCCGATCTGGATCGCCGCCCTGCGCGCGCCCATGGTGCGCATGGCGGCCCGCATCGCCGACGGCGTGATCGGCCACCCCATGTGGTCCATCGAGTGGGCGCTCGAGCAGATGGCGCCGGAGCTGGACGCGGCGCTGGCCAAGGCCGGGCGCAGCCGGGACTCCATCGAGATCAGCATCTGGCCCTGGGCCGCACCGAACCCCAACGAAGCCGAGGCCATCGAGGACTCGCGCCCCACCATCGCGTTCTACGGCGGCGTGAAGCAGTACGAGTCGTTCTTCGAGGCCCACGGCTACCTGGACGTGGCGCGCAAGCTGCAGGAAGGCGTGCAGCGCGGTGACTATCGGAGCGTGGCCCACCTGGTGCCCGACGAGATGGTGCGCACCTTCGTCACCCTGGGAGAGCCCGAGAAGGTGCGCGAGCGCATCGGCCGGCTGGGCGGCCTGGCCGACTCGCTCTGCATCGTGCCGCCCGCGTATGGCATCGCGCCGGAGAAGGCGCTCTTCTACGCGGGCATGATCGCCCAGACTTTCTACGCGGGCTGAGAGCGCCCGCTTTTCGATTCAGGCCAGCATCTCCCGAAGCAGGCCCTCGCACTGCGCCTGGCTCATGTAGCGGGGCACCGGATAGTTGAGGTGGGCCTCGGCGACGGCCTGCTGTGCGATGCGCGGGATATCGTCTTCGCGCAGGGCATCCAGGGTTTCCGGGATTCCCACCTTCTCCTTCAGCTGGCGCACGGAGGCGACGAAGGCGCGGGCCTTGGCGACATCGTCCGCGCCGTCAAGCTCCAGCAGGTCGGCGAGTTGCGCCAGGCGCGGCGTGGCCGACTCCATGGAGAACTCCAGCACACAGGGCAACGCGATGGCGTTGGCTTGACCGTGCGGCGTCCGGTAGAAAGCGCCGAAGGTGTGGGCGATGGCGTGCACGTAGCCCACGCTGGTGCGGGTGAACGCCAGCCCGGCGTAGAAAGACGCCAGCGCCATGGCCTTGCGCGCCGCAAGGTCTTCCCCGTTTGCGTAGGCCGTGGGCAGGTTCGCGAAGATCAGCCGCACCGCCGTCTTGGCCCAGGCCTCGGTCTGCGCGTTGGCCGTGCGCGCGATGAACGACTCCACGGCGTGGGTCAGCGCATCCATGCCCGTGGCCGCCGTCACATGAGGCGGAAGGCCCGTCATCAGCGTGGGATCCAGGGCCGCCATGGCGGGCAGCAGCTTCGGATCGACGAAGAACTTCTTGGCGTGGCTCTGCGGATCCGAGACCACCGCTGCGACGGTTCCCTCGGAGCCCGTACCGGCCGTGGTGGGTATGGCGAAGATGGGCAACGGCGGGCGGCGCACCTTGAACATGCCCTCCAGCTTGCCCACGTCGCCGCCGTTGCTCGCGGCCGCTGCGATCACCTTGGCCGCGTCCATGGGCGAGCCGCCCCCTACGGCCAGCACCGCGTCGCAGCCCTCGCGGCTGAGCTGGGCCAGGCCCGCCTCCACCTGATCGGTGGTCGGGTCCGGCTCGACGCCGGAGTAGGTCGAGTGCGCCAGGCCCACCTTGTCCAACGCCGCGGTGATTCGGCCCACCAGACCCAGGTCCACCAGCACCTGGTCCGTGACCAGCAGGACCTTGCCGGTACCGCTCTGGGCGATCGCCTCACACAGCTCGGCCGCGGCATCCGCACCCACGAAGGTGACCGGAACCCGATCGGGCAGCAGCTTCGAGAGCGTGCCGCTCAACCCCATGACCGCCCCGTGCAGCGTGCGCTTGAACGTGGACATGCGAAACCCTCCAATGGCTGGGCACCAGGGTAACAGGAACCGAAACAGCCAGGCGCCGCCACCACGGATGGTAGGATGAACCCCGGCTCGATCGCCCGCCATCCGGCGAATTCGGGCACGCCGCCGGCCGCCACCCGAGGTATTCCAGCGCATGAACAGAGGCTCGTCTTCGCTTCTCCTCGGCCTGCTCCTGCTGTCGATCCTGCTCGCCCGGCCGGACGACGCAGCGTGCCAGACGTACGATGTGGTGGAGCTGACGGACCAGAGCGCGAATGAGATATCCATCGTCTTGCTGGACGGCATGCGGGACCGCACCTGCCTGAACGACGAGGTCCTTCGCGCGCGCGGATCGCTGAAGGTCGGCAACATGATCCCGGGCGATTCCGAATGCAGCTCCGAGATCGCAGTGTTCTCCACCGGGCATGCCATGGCGATGTACGCCCCCGAGGACTCCTGGCCGGAAGCGGCCGGCGACGTCGTGACGGTGGCCCTGAAGTCGCCTCTCAAGGTGAAGGTCAGCGTCTGGCTGGTACGGCCGAATGCAAAGGCGGAAGCAAACGCCGCGCTCACCCACGCCGGCGCCGTCTACGCGGACAACAAGACCGGCATCGCGTTCACCCACCGCATCCAGGACGTGGCCGACGACCCTCTGGCCAGACAGGTCACGGCCCTCAGCTGCGAGAACGTCCTCCAGCTTTCGCAAAGCAATTTCTACGAGCCAGGGCGCATCAACGTCTACTACGTGAACGAACCCTGGCTGGCGAGCACCTTCTACACCGGCAGAAGCTGCAAGAAGGACCGCAGCGTCATCTTCATCGGCCCCGCCGCCAACCTGGCCACGCTGGCTCACGAGTTCGGGCACGCCTTCTCGCTCTTCGGCAACAAGAAGGACGGCGGGCATAGCGACCCTGCGGACGGCTTCGACAACAACAACCTCATGGCCGGCGGCGGCCCCCCGACCCGCAGCCACGTCTCCCTGGGGCAGGCGTTCCGCTTCAACGTGGACGAGCGCAGCTGGCTGAACGAGAACGAGGTGCGTAAGGGGCCCACCCGGCTCTGCCCCGCCAAGCAACCCTCCGGGCCGGATCGGCTCTGTCCCCCCGTGGGCCTGGATTGGAAAAGGCCGTGAGGCGCGCTGCGCCGATCGGCGTCGCACTGGTGGCCTGTCTTTGGTTGGGAGCCGGCTGCCCGAAGAAGCCGCAAAAACCCCAGCGGCCTGCCGATTCCGTTCGGCTGACGTCCGCGCACGAAGCCCTGACAGCCTGGTTCGAGTGTGAGGAGTGCGTAGACGGCGAGCTCCAGGCGGTGCTGGCGCTGGGACCGAAGGTGGTGCCGGCCCTCGCCGACGCCCTGCTGAGCGGGCCGTCTGTCCAGGACCGCTTGCGGGTGGAGAGCGAGCTTCAGCTCCGCTACCGGGAGCTGAGTTCATTCGCAAATCAGACACCCGACACGCTCTTCACCCTCGACCAGAGTACGTTCGTCCAGCTGTATCGCGCGAACTACGTGGCGCGCATCCAGGGCCGCGCAGCCTGGGCGCTGGCCGAGCTGGACGACCCGAAGGCCGAGCAGGCGCTTCGCAAGGGACTCCGCGGCGACCTGCGCGCCGACGTCCGCCAGGGTGTCGAAGCCGCGCTGAAGCGACGGACCACCCTCCGCAGCGTCGATCGATTCCCAGAGGCTCGCGGCTGTTCAGACGCGCACGGCGAGCCGGGCTTCGAGAGAGGCGACGAGCCGGTCTAGACTCCAGTCCGGATCGGCCACCCCGAACACGTAGCGGTCGGGCCGCACGATGGCCGCTTCGTGGGAATCGAAGAGATCGTCGAGCCTGCCTTCGACGACGTCGACGTCGTGCAGCGAGACGATCCTCGCGCCGATCCGCGCAAGGAAGGCGCGGCTCGCCTCCGAAAGCGCCAGGGCCGCCGGGTTGCGGCCGACCACGCAGAAGCCTCGCCCCAGGAGCTGGTCCAGGCGGCACACGCTGCCGTCCGCGGTTCGCACCGTGGGCTGACGCAGAAGGAAGCCGGTCGAGCTCTCCCCGCCCACCTGCTCCACGGCGATAACGCCGCCGTGCAGCGGCGGGGCCGTGCGGCCCTGGCCGTATCCCGAGCTCGAATCCACCTGGTGGGGCGGCGGCAGGCCGGCCTCCTGGGCGGCGAATGTCTCCATCAGCTTGCCGATGGCGACCGCCCACTCGACCAGGTCTCGTGCGTGGGCGTCGCGCTCCGCTGCGTAGGTATCGAGCAGCGCGTCTGCGCAGGTGCCGTCGAGCACCAGCGGGAGCTTCCAGCCCAGGTTCACCACGTCGCGGAAGCCGGCGTTGAGCCCCTGCCCGAGGAACGGCGGCGTCTGGTGGGCGGCGTCGCCGGCCAGGAAGACCCGCCCGCTCCGCCAGCGCTCCGCGGTGGCCGCGTGGAACTGGTAGACGGCCGCGCGACGGATGCGGTAGCGGTCGGAGGGAAGCCAGTCGTCCAGGAGCTTCCGAATGGTCTCGGGTCGCAGCATCTCCTCCCGCGTCTCGCCGGGACGAAGCTGAAACTCCCAGCGCCGGTTCGGATCCTTCACGCACACGTACGTGGTGAGACGCTCCGGATCGCAGACCTGCATGGTCAGGATGGGGAGCAGGTCGGTGTCGTCCACCACGATGTCGATCACCAGCCAGTCCTGGTCGTAGCCCAGGCTCTGCCACGCCGCGCCCATGGCCTCGCGCACGAAGCTCGAGGCGCCGTCGCAGCCGATGACGTAGGCGGCGGAGACGCGGCCCCGGTCGCCAGCGGCGAGATCCCGGGTATCCAGGACCACCTCGTCGCCGCGGTCGGCCAGCGCCGTCACCTCGTGGCCCAGCCGCAGCTCGACCTTGCCCTGCTGCGCGATCAGCTCGCGGATCTGCGTCTCCAGCTCGGGCTGGTCGAAGAAGGCCACGTCCCGGAAGCCGTTGTGGCCGATGGGAGGAAGTTCCGCCGTGAAGTAGGGCTCGCGCCGGGAATTGGTGAAGGCCACCTCATCCTTGACGCGAGGCGGCTGGGTCGTTGCCGCGACCTCCTCACCGTGCCCCAGCGCCTGGAAGGCCCGGACGATCTCCCCGTCGATGCCGACCGCGCGGGGCAGGTCGACGACGCCAGTCTCCCGCTCGATCACGACCACGCGCAGGCCGGCGTCCGCCAGCACCAGCGCCCCCATGGCGCCCACCGGGCCGAAGCCCACGATCGCAACGTCGAAGTCCGGGCGGGCCATGGTCGCGCTCTCCCTAAGAGTGGGCCCGGGCCCAGCCGTCGATGATCTGCTGCATGTCCGCGGGCTGGAAGAAGACCTCGGGCTGGTCCTTGTCGCCCCAGATCGACCAGGAGTCGGACGGATCCCAGTCATCCCGGGGGACCCAGGCCTCGTCGTCGACGATGCGGTCCATGTCCGCAAAGTACTCGAAGATGTTTCCGCTGGGGTCGAGCATGTACCAGAAGATGTTGCCGCCGATCTGGTGGCGGCCGGGCCCGGCTAGATTGGCCTCGTCGCCGTGGGCGCGCAAGTACAGCGTCGCCGCGCGCATCACCGCGTCGAAGTCGTCGTGCTCCAGGGCGTAGTGGTTCAGGTAGGGAACCGCACCGGGCGCGACCAGCATGTTGTGATGATCCGGCGAGCAGCGCAGGAAGGCGGCGATGCCGCCGCCGATGGTGTCCGAAACCCGGTAGCCGATCCCCTCCGTAAAGAAACGGATGGTCTCCACGGGCTTCGGCGTACCGACGACCAGGTGGCCCAGCCGGCGCGGCGGCCGGGGCGTCGCCTCGGTGACGACCTCGGCGCGCGCGCCCAGGCGGTTGCGCTCGCCGGGCCGGTTCATTGCGCGAACCGGCTGCGGGGAGACGTCGAAGGGCGCTGCCGGCTCGACCACGAGGTCCCATGCGTTGATCGGGTCGGTCACCTTCAGGCGCCCTCCTCCACTCTGGTACTTGACGCCCAGGCCGTCCAGGCGCGCGGCGGTCGCGGCCAGGTCGGCCTCGTGCTCGCAACCGAGGCGGACGCTCCGCAGCTGGCGGTACGGCGCCTCAACGACCTTGATCTGTCCGGGCTGGTCGGCGGCGCCCCAGCTGCCGTGGCCACCGGTGAAGCCGATCTCACGGTAGAAGTCGTCGAGCCGGGCGGGATCGGGCACGCCGATCTCCATCTCGAGCAGGCGGTGGAGGGCCATGGGTTCTCCTTGCTGGGACGGAGCGACTCCTGTGTCCTCGATGTGACAAGTGCCCCTAGAAGCCAGGATCTACGCTAACAGCAAGCAGCGCTGACAGGTAAGTCGACCTTCGAAGTCGCCCTCTTCTTCGCTGACCTCGGCGGTCATCTCGAAAAAGCCGTACGCAGAACTCGCTCCCGGCTTTCTTCTACACCGATCGCCAATGCTCCACGAGAGCGTTCGCAGCGATCTCGCTACCTTCGAACATCCACCAGTGTCCGAGCCCCTGCAGGGTGACGGTCCGTGCGCCGAGGGCGGACGCGACCGAGCTGGCCATCTCCGGCGACCCGGCATAGGAGTCGTCGCTGGCGATGATCACGAGGCCCGGTCGCTTCGGCGTCGTCAGGAGCCGCTGTCCCAGCGCGGCCATCGCGGGCTGCTTCGCGGATCGATACAGGCAGAGGACGCAGCGTCCCATCTCGTCATCCTGCTCTGCAGCGATCGCGTCGGCGACGTCCTCCCGGATCCCGAGAGACGCCCAGGTTGCGGCGCGCTGCGCGGCAGGCATCCCAAACATCGCGGCGACGGCCTGCTCTCCCACCTCGGGCGTTTGCCAGGCCTGCGCGGCATCGTGCCAGGTGTAGTCGGGGTGGATGAGCCCGGCGCAATCGGCCGCCCACGAGCGGAGCAGATCGGGGCGCTCCGCCAGCACGCCGTATACGTGGCCCGCGCCCCAATCGTGCCCCACCAGGTCGACCGCGCCTCCCAGTCGTTCGAGCTCGCCGATCAGCCAGTCCCGATAGGCGACGCAGGTCCGCTCGAAGCCCTCGGGTACCGCGGCGCCGAACCCGGGTGGCGACAGCGCAACGAGGTCTTCGATCCCTCGGCTCTTCAGCTCTTCGAAGAGTGGGCTCCAGAGGGCGCTCGTCTCGGGGTTACCGTGGACGAAGACCTTGGGCATCTCGTTTCTCCATTCCCGCTCGCGCTCGATGGGCCAGCGGATCCCGCCGTGCAGCCATTCGCTGGTCGCCGACCGCGTTTCACCGCGCGCCCTGAGGAGGGAGATTGACGAAGCCCTCCCGCGTCGTCCAATGATCGGGTGGAAGCCGGCCCCTCAGGCTACCAGGGCCGCCGGTGCCGAGGCTGCGGAGCCGGTCGGCCGATGCCGCCCGAAGTGCTTCCGGATGGATTGCTCGGAAATCGGGAGGTTTCCGAGGCGCTCCGCGCCCGCGGCCCCAGGCCGGCGCTACTGCTGCGGCTGCGCGGTCGGGTCGCCCAGGTCGAGGGCGTTGGCCGCACCGGAAGCAGGCCTACCTGGAGCGGGAGACGCGGGTCGAACCCGCGACCCTCGGCTTGGGAAGCCAAGACTCGGAATCGCGCAAGTTGTTGCGGTCTGACCACTTTCGGAACTTTGCGTTCCAGGTGGGATGTCGCAGGACGTTGCAGACTTGCGAGTCACCTCCGGCTGCTGAAGGAGACCCCGCAAGGCCGCCTGATCCAGGGACCGGAACTCGGCCAGGTTGTCGCCGTCCGGGGCGGGGGAGGTCTTCACCATCGCTACGCATGGTTTAAAGCAGCTTGACTCCGTGGCCCTCGGCCCGCCGGAGGCACGCGATGAGTTCTGAGAACAGACAGGCAGGAGCCGTCGAGCATCGAGAACACACGGCCGGGCGGGTTCGCCTCGCTGTGCCTCGGGGGCTCACCTTCCAGAACGACCTGGGCCCCTTCGTCTGTGGGTCCGTCGATGCAAACCACGCCACGGTGTGCACCGATGCGTTTCAAGGCTACGGCAGTCTCGGCAAGGTCGGGATCGGCCATGAACGGATCGTTCAGGGGAAGGACCCTGCTCGATCCGCTGAAATCCTGCCGTGGATCCACTGCGTCTTCGGCAACCTCAAGACCTGGCTGCGCGGGACGTTCCACGGCGTGAGCCGGAAACACATGCCCGGCTACCTCGCCGAGTTCAGCTACCGCTTCGATCGCCGATGGCGGGAGGAGGAGCTCTTCGGCTTCGTCCTCCGCCGAGCCGCCCATGGCGAGCCCTTGCCCTACAACCGACGGGTGGCTGAGCGAGTCGGATAGGCAGGAGGTCCTGAAACGCAGCAGGGCTTGACTCCAGGGGAGTCCCCGCCTGAGGCTCGAGACCGCGGAGGATGGATCCTGATCACGGACAGGGACACGGATCGCGCTCGAGCTGCAGGCCGCGAGCGCCTAGCCGG
>CAMYOO010000130.1 GCA_947260035.1 uncultured delta proteobacterium | reverse complement strand
ACGACCCTGGCCAGCGTCATCGACAAGATCAACCAGGAGCGCAGCGAGCACATCGTCACCATCGAGGACCCGATCGAGTACCTGCATCCTCACAAGGGCTGCCTCGTGAACCAGCGCGAGGTCGGGGCGGACACCAAGGGCTTCACCCAGGCGCTCAAGTACATCCTGCGCCAGGACCCGGACGTGGTGCTGATCGGTGAGATGCGAGACCTCGAGACCATCGAGGCCGCGCTCACCTTGGCGGAGACGGGTCACCTCTGCTTCGCGACGTTGCACACCAACTCGGCGGTGCAGACGATCAACCGAATCGTGGACGTCTTCCCGCCGTACCAGCAGGCGCAGGTGCGCGCCCAGCTCTCGTTCGTGCTGGAGGGGGTCGTCTGCCAGACGCTGATGCCGAGGGCCAACGGCCCGGGCCGCGTGCTGGCGATCGAAGTGATGGTCCCGAACCCGGCGATCCGGAACCTGATGCGCGAGGACAAGATCCACCAGATCTACTCGGCGATGCAGGTGGGTCAGCAGAAGTTCGGGATGCAGACGTTCAACCAGTCGTTGGCGGCGCTCTACCAGCGCCGGATGATCACGATGGAAGAGGCACTGGGACGCAGCAGCGACGCGGAAGAGCTGCGTGGGATGCTGGGTGGCGGAGCGCCTCAGCGCCGCGCCGCCGCCGCGGGATAAGAAACAGCACCGAGGCCTGGAGGCGAGCGGGGCGCGCGCCGGGCGAGCGGAGGGGGAAGACACATGCCCGTCTATATCTGGGAAGGCCGAACCCGACAGGGCACCATCAAGAAGGGTGTCATGGAGGCGGCCACCGACCAGGTCGTCATGACACAGCTGCGCGCGCAGATGATCCTGCCGCTCAAGGTCAAGCCGCGCGCCAAGGACGTGATGGAGTACATGCCCTGGCTGCAGCCGGGGCCGAAGATCCGGGATCTGGTGGTCTTTACGCGCCAGTTCGCCACGATGATCGATGCGGGGCTTCCGCTGGTGCAGTGTCTCGAGATCCTCAGCGAGCAGCAGCCGAACAAGAAGTTCCAGGATGCGCTGCGCGCCACCAAGGCGGACGTGGAGCAGGGCTCGACCTTCGCCGACTCCCTGCGCAAGCACCCGAAGGTCTTCGATGAGCTCTACGTGAACCTGGTCCAGGCCGGTGAGATCGGCGGTATTCTCGACACGATCCTGAACCGCCTGGCGGTTCACCTGGAGAAGGCGGACGCGCTGCGCCGCAAGGTCAAGGGCGCCATGGTGTATCCCGTCACCGTGCTGGTGGTGGCCATCGGCGTTCTGGTGCTCCTGCTGGTGAAGGTCATCCCGGTTTTCGAGAAGATGTTCAGCGACTTCGGCGGCGTGCTCCCGGGTCCGACGCAGACGGTGGTCAACCTCTCGAACTTCATGCAGGAGTACATCGGGATCTTCCTGGTGGTTTCGGCCGTCGCGATCGTGGCCTTTGGGCAGGCTCGCGCTCGGAGCCCGAAGTTCCGCTACTACAGCGATGCGGCGTTCCTGAAGGCGCCGGTCTTCGGACCGCTGCTGAGGAAGGTCGCCGTCGCCCGCTTCAGCCGCACCCTGGGCACCATGATCTCGAGCGGCGTTCCCATCCTGGACGCCCTGGAAATCGTGGCCAAGACCGCGGGGAACAAGGTCATCGAGCGGGGTCTGTACAACGTGCGCTCGGCGATCTCCGAGGGGAAGACGATGTCGGAGCCCCTGGAGGAGATCGGGGTCTTCCCGGGCATGGTCGTGCAGATGATCAATGTGGGTGAGCAGACCGGCGCCCTGGACCAGATGCTGAGCAAGATCGCCGATTTCTACGATGAAGAGGTCGACGCGGCGGTCGATGGCCTGACGGCTCTGCTGGAGCCGGTGATGATGGTCTTCCTGGGAGGCTCGATCGGCTCGATCCTGATCGCCATGTACCTGCCGATCTTCAAGATCGCCGAGAACATCAAGTAGGCCCAACGATGGCGGCGCGCGCGGGGGGAGTCGTCGCCGCAGCGGCGGACGGGCGAATCCAGGCCCGGCTGACGCGCCTGATGGCGGCACGGCTGGTGCTGTCGGTCGCACTCTTCGCCGCGGCGCTGCTGCTGCAGCTGGGGCGCGGAGGAGTGACCTGGGACGCGAGCCAGGAGGGGCTCTACGCCACCCTGGCCTTCGCCTTCCTCAGCACCGTGGTGATGGCCGCCTGCCTGGGCCGGATCCGGCACCCGGGCACCTTCGGGGCCATCCAGATTCCGACGGATGCCGCGATCGTCACGGCCCTCGTCCATTTCACCGGCGGCGACGAGTCGCTGTTCAGCTTCCTCTACGTGCTGGTCGTGGTCTTCGGCGCCATTGTGGCGCGGCGGGGCGGGGCGTTCGCAACCGCGGCGCTCTGCGCGGGCCTCCATGGAGCGTTGCTGGCGGCGGAGCACAACGGCTGGCTACCGGACTACGGCAGCGCGCCGGGGGGCGACGTCTCCCTGCTGCTGACGTTCTGGTGCGTGCACGCCGGGGCCCTGGCCGTGGTGGCGTTCCTGGGCAGCCACCTGACCCGCGAGCTGGCTACCGCCGATGCCGAGCTCGAGGAGAGCCGCAGCGATCTGGAGCTGCTGCGCAGCCTTCACCGGCGCATCGTCGACAGCCTGCTCTCGGGCCTGTTGACCACCGACGAGAACGGTCGCATCACCTCGTTCAACCCCGAGGCGGAGCAGATCACGGGCTTCGCGGCCGACGAGGCCTGGGGCCTGGACATCGACGACGTGATCCCGGGCTCGGGCGCGGCGGTCGTCAGCCCGGCTCTGTCCGGCGAGGAGCCCTCCAAGCTTCGGCTGCGGCTGACCTACACGACCCGGGGCGGGAAGGAGCTCCACCTCGGGTTGGCAGGCTCGTTGCTCCGGGATGCCGAGGGCCGTCCGCGCGGGTCCGTGGTCATCTTCCAGGACGTCACCCGCGTGGTGCAGATGGAGCGAGAGCTGCGGCGCTCGGAACGCCTGGCGGCCACCGGCCGACTGGCCGGAGCCATCGCCCACGAGGTTCGCAACCCCCTGGCGGCCATCTCGGGCTCGATCCAGATGCTGCTCGACTCGGATTCGGGGGGGCCTTCGCCGGAGGGGGCGCGGCTCATGGAGATCGTGCTGCGCGAGACGGATCGTCTCAATACGCTGATCACCGACTTCCTCCAGTATGCCCACCCGCGTCCCCCCAAGCTGGAGGCCATCTCCCTGGACTCGCTGCTGGAGGACCTGGGCCGCATGGCGTCCAATTCCTCGCGGCTGGTCACGGTGGAGACACGCATCGAGCCCGGATGTCGGGTCCGCGCCGACGCGGATCAGGTGCGTCAACTGCTCTGGAACCTCTGCGTCAACGCCGTACAGGCGATGCCCGAGGGCGGAACCCTGGTGCTGGGAGCGCGGGCGGGGCAGACGAGCCCTCAAGGCGAACGCAGCTTCAGCCGAAACGATGCGGAGATGGAGGGGTCTTCCTGGGTGGAGGTCTGCGTCGCGGACACCGGGGTCGGAATCGAGCCCGAGGACTGCGAGCGGATATTCGATCCGTTCTTTACGACCAAGGGTGAAGGCACGGGCCTGGGGCTGGCCACGGTGCACCGCATCGTGGAGGGCCACGGAGGCCTTCTTCGTGTGGAAAGCGTTCCTCGACAGGGCACCACCTTCCGGGTGCTGCTGCCCGAGGCGCAGGAGGCATCGTGAGCGAGCAATCGCGCATCCTGGTCGTCGACGACGAACGAAGCATGCGGGAATTCCTCGAGATCTTCTTTCGCCGGGAAGGCTACGACGTGACCACCGCGGACAACGTGGAGTCCGCTTTGCTCGCGGTCGACTCCGACGACTTCGATCTGGTGATCACCGATATCCAGATGCCGGAGCGCAGCGGGCTGGACCTGCTCTACGAAGTCCGCGAGGTGTCTCCCGAGACACCGGTCGTCATGATCACCGCCTTCGCGACCACGGAGACCGCAATCGCCGCCATGAAGCAGGGCGCCTACGACTACATCACCAAGCCCTTCAAGGTGGACGAGATCCGGGTGGTGGTGGAGAAGGCACTCGAGAAGAAGACGCTCACCCGGGAGAACCAGCGCCTGAAGACGGAGCTCCGCAGCCAGGCGCGGAGCCGCAACCTGGTGGGTACGGGCCCCGCCATGCAGCGCATCTACGACCTGGTGGCGCAGGTGGCGGCCACCAAGAGCAACGTGCTCATCTCCGGAGAAAGCGGAACGGGCAAGGAGCTGGTGGCGAGGGCCATTCACGAGCAGAGCGATCGCGCCGAGCGGCCCTTCGTGGCCGTGAACTGCGCGGCGATTCCGGAGAACCTGTTGGAGTCGGAGCTCTTCGGCCACGTCAAGGGGGCCTTCACGGGCGCCGTGCAGAACAAGGCCGGCCTCTTCGAGACCGCCGACCAGGGGACGCTCTTTCTCGACGAAGTGGGAGAGCTCTCGCCGACGCTCCAGGTGAAGCTGCTGCGCGTGATCCAGGAGAAGTGCATTCGGCGTGTTGGTGGCACGGGAGATCGGCGTGTCGACGTTCGTCTCCTGGCCGCGACCAATCGGGAGCTGGAGGAGGAAGTCAGCCAGGGGCGCTTCCGCGAGGACCTCTACTACCGGCTGAACGTGATCCAGATCGGCCTGCCGCCCTTGCGGGAGAGGACGGAGGACGTTCCGTTGCTGGTGCACCACTTCGTGGAGAAGTACAGCGCGGAGCTGGGCAAGCCGTTTCGAGGCGTCGCCGATGACGCCCTGGAGTGCCTGATGGGATACGGGTTCCCGGGCAACGTGCGCGAACTGGAGAACGTCATCGAGCGCGCCGTGGCCCTTTCGCGATCCGATGTGATCGAACGCGAGGCATTGTCTCCGACCGTCTTGAACCCGCCCGCCCTGAGCGCGGAGTCGAAGATCCCCGTCGATGGCGTGGATCTCGAGGGAATGCTCGCGAGCTACGAGCGGGGCCTGCTGACGGAAGCGTTGCAGCGCACGGGTGGGATCAAGAAGCGGGCGGCCCAGCTGCTGGGCGTGTCCTTCCGGTCGTTCCGCTATCGGCTGGAGAAGCTCGGTCTCGACGACTCGTCCGCGGGCGAGCCGTAGGCCCGGCGATGGCGCGCCGCGCCGGGCTGCAGGCCGAGGTGCTGGCGAGCCTGGCGCTGGTGATGACTGCCGCCACCGCCGTGCTGGCCGTCGTCCTCGTGGCTTCCAACGAATCGGTGGTGCGCCCGCTGCTGGCGCGAGCTCTGGCCCAGGAGGCCCGGTCCACGGGGCCCGTGCTTCGCCCGGTGGTGCCGGGAACCGTGTGGTGGACCGTCTCGCCCCAGGCGCCTCCGCGGGCCCGTGGCGTCGCGGGACCGCCGGACGCAGAGACGCTGGCGCTTGCCGAAGAGGCGCGACGTGTGGACGCGACGCTGCTGCGGCCCGGCGGCCGCGGCGAGCCCATGCGCATCGCCGTACCGCTGGGGCAGGGCGGGCGAGTGGCGATGGGCCGGCTTCCAGCAGAGGCGTCGCAACGGCTCGAGGGCACGCCGCGCCGAGTCGCGCTGGTGGTGCTGCTGGCGGATACGGTGGTCTTCACGGTCTTCGGATTCACGGTCCTGCGGCGACGCCTGGTGCTGCCCCTGCGCAGGTTGCGCGATGCCGCCGAGGCGATCTCGCGGGGAGAGTGGGGCGCGCGGGTGGCCGTGGAAGGAGCCGGTGAGACGGCGGACCTGGCTCAGTCGTTCAACACCATGACCGAGGCGCTGGAGACCCGCACCGAGGCGCTGGAGAAGGCGGTGGCGGATCTGCGCACCGCCAATCGCCAGCTGCGCCATGCCCGGGCCGGGCTCGATCGGGCGGAACGCATGGCCGCTGTGGGCCGGCTCGCCGCGGGGGTGGCCCACGAGGTGGGCAATCCAATGGGTGCGATCCTGGCGTTCCTGGACCTGGCCGGGCGGGATCCGCAGATCTCCGACGCGACCCGTTCGCATCTCGATCGCGCCGGGCGCCAGGGCCAGCGGGTGCGCGAGATCCTCCGGCAGCTTCTCGACTTCTCCCGGCCGTCCCGGGGCGTGCCGGCGAGCGTCGATCTGGAGAGCGTCGCACACGAGGTGGCGGCCCTGGTCCAGGCCCAGCGGCGCTATGACGGCGTCGCGATCGATGTGGAGCGCGACCCCGAGGCCGGGCCGGTCTGGGCGGATGCCGGTGCAGTGACCCAGATCCTGCTGAACCTGGTGATCAACGCGGCCGACGCCGTGCAGGGCGCCGCCGAGCCCCGGGTGCGTGTCCGCATCGAGCCCGCCACGTTGGATCAGCGTGCCGGCGAGGCTCCGGAAGCCGCGGCAAACCGGCGCGGCTTCGACGCTGTGGCCTGCCGGATCAGCGACCGGGGTCCGGGAGTCGCTCCCGAGGACCACGAACGGATCTTCGACCCCTTCTTCACGACCAAGGCCCCCGGGGAGGGCACGGGGCTCGGGCTGGCCAACGGGCTGCGGCTCGCAGAGGAAAGCGGCGGGCGCCTGGACCTGGTGGAGGCCGAGCCCGGCTGGGGCGCGTGCTTCCTGCTGCGCCTTCCGCGCGTGGGCGGCGAGGGCGAACCCGGGGCGCGCGGGCAGCGGATTCGTTCCACGTGACACTGTGAAGTTTTCTGCGGGGTCCGCACCCGTTTGCGTAGAACTGCCGCCTCCCGAGCTCCAACCCTGATCTGGATTCATCAAGTCGGCCGCGGGCTTGGCCGATGAATCACGCATGGCATGGGGCTTGCTCCATCTCCGTGCGGTGCGCTTGTGCACCGCCTCTCTTGGAAGAGGAACTGCTCTCGTGACGAATCGAAACCAACGCGGCGTAACGCTGGTCGAGATGATGGTGGTCGTCGGGATCATCGGCGTTCTCTCGGCGCTTGCCGTGCCTCAGCTGCGAGTCTGGCGAGACGACACCCGCGTGCGTACCTCCGCACGCAGCGTGGCCGATGCGTTCCACGTCGCGCGAACCGAAGCGATGCGCACGGGCAACGTGCACATCGTATTCCTAGGCGGCGACATCGCGTTCAATCCTCTGGTCGACGGAAACGGGAACACGATCATTCGTGTGCTCAACGATGGGCGACCCGGCACGGGCGACTGCGCGGTTACGGGCACCGAGCCGGTGCGTGACTACATTCTGGAAACCGGCGTCAGCCTGGGCGTGACCAACGGCGTGGCGCCGGCGCCCAGCGACACGGGTGTGGGCGCTACGCCGGTGACGTTCACCCAGCCCCGGCCCGGAAACCCGGCGGCGGAATGGGTCGCATTCGGGCCCGACGGCGTACCCGGGGGCGTCACCAACACCTGTGGCCTCGGCCGGATCGGAACTGGGGGCGGCGCCGCCTACGTCACCAACGGGCGCGTCGACTACGCCGTAAGCCTTACCCAGCTGGGCGCCGTGCGTGCGTCGGCCTGGGAGGCGCAAGAGGGGGCATGGCAATGATTCGCCGACTGCGAACTGCGCAACGTCGCCGCCGGGAGCAAGGAAGTGGGGGCTTCACGCTGCTGGAGGTGGTGATCGCCCTGGGCGTGCTGGCCTTCGGCCTGTTGGGCGTGGCCGCCATGCAGCTCTACTCGCTGCGGCAAGGGCAGGTGGGCAAGCACACCACCCAGGCGTCGATCCTGGCCCAGGACCAGGTAGAGAACCTGATGCGCTCGAGCTTCGCGGCGATTCTTCCCACCGCCGGCTGGCAGACCGTAACCACGGTGACCAACTCGATCGTGACCAACTCCGGTACGCGCGAGGAAGTGGTCTTCACCGTGGACCAGCGCATCAGCAACGTCACCGTCGGGTTCACCAAGACCGTCGACGTGCGGGTCACCTGGGCGGATGCGGACGATCCCAACCGGGCCCTGGTGATCTCGACCCTGAGGTACGACTACTGATGCCTCGTAGAAACAACGCTGCATTCACGCTTGTCGAGCTCATGGTGGCGATGGCCCTGATGGTCGTCGTGGTCATGTGGCTCACCCAGGCCTTCACCGTCCAGCACCGGACCTACACGGTGGTCGAGCAGGTCACCGAGACCCAGCAGAACTCCACGGCCATCGCCGGCCTGATCGAACGCGAGATCCGCTCCGCCGGCTTCTTGATCCCGGAGAACGCAGCGGTCTGCGGCGTGGACAACACCAACACCTCGGACGTCCTCTACGTGAGCGCCTCGGACCTGATCGATCCCTCGGGCGTCAACAACCCCGACCTGGGCTGGGGCCTTTCGGGAGCGTCCGTGGGCTTCAACGAAGGGGACGGGGGCGTCTCGGAGCCGCTTCGCTTGGACAACCGGATCCTGGATGACGGCGATTCCCTGGGCGTCTTCGACACGGACGTGAACGGCGTCAACGACTCGGACCTGATCGACGGGATGGGCGTGATCGTCGTGGACCTGAACAACTCCAGCCGTGGAGCCGCCTGTGGCCGGGTGAGCGGCGTACCCACGGGCGGTACCCCGCCGGTCAACATGAACGTGATCGTGGATTACGAAGCCACCATGGACGGTGGCGCGTCGGGCACAGCCGATATTCACGTAGTGCCCGCTCACGTGTACGACCTGGACGGGAACAACAACCTGCGCCGCGACGGCGTTCTGCTGGCGCCGGACGTAGAGGACTTCCAGGTCTCCTACTTCTACGATCGCGACGGCAACGGCTCCGTGACCGGCGCGAACGAGGTTCCGGGAAGCGCCATGGCCGGAGCCAGCGTCTACGACACCGCTACCGGGCTCTGGCGCGGCAACGCGCTGCGCGAAGTGCGGCTCTCCGTCGTGGTGCGGACCCGAGATCAGGACCCCAACGTGAACTTCCAGGAGGGGGTCTTCCAGGCCACCGAGAATCGCGTGGCGCCGGCGGGCAACGACCGCTTCCGGCGCCGCGTGTACCAATCGAACGTCCGCGTGCGCAACGTGGGGTTCCGGGACTAGCCATGCAAACGTACAACCAGCACAAGCGTGAAGACGGATCGGCCCTGCTCGTGGCCGTCCTGCTCCTGGTGTTCATGGGGGCGATCGGCCTCTCGGCCATGGACACGGTGAGCCGGGACCGGCAGGTGGCAGGCTACACGAAGCGCACGCGGATCGCGTTCTTCGCGGCAGAGGCGGGCGCGCATCAGGGCCTGAACCTGCTGCGCTCCAACTACAACCGCTTCGCTCCGCCGACCCTGACGACCACCAACCTGGGCCAGACCGGAGATCACCCCTACGGGGCGCGGCCTTCGTATCAGGGAGACGCGGGGTCGTCGCT
>CAMYOO010000129.1 GCA_947260035.1 uncultured delta proteobacterium | reverse complement strand
AGGTCCAGGTAGACCTCGCGATCCAGCGTCTCCTGCAGCGTGGTGGAGCCGCGCAGATCCGCCATCCACACCACGGCGGGGATGCGCTCGCCGTCGCCGCGCCGGATGCGACCTTCCAGAACGCGCGCCCCGGTGTGCACACCCAGGTAGGTGTCCAGCAGGGTGCGCGCCGTGCGCTGCAGGGACTGCACCTCCACCAGCCGGCCCAGCAGGGGCAGGATCTCGTGGATGTGGCCCAGGTCCTCGGTGCGGAAGCCGCCGGGCGCATCGGTGGCCAGGGTCAGGGCGTGGATCTGCCCGTCGGAGAACGCCAACGGCAGGGCTGCGTAGTCGGTGGCGCCTTCCGCGCGGATGTCCTCCAGAACCGGGAAGTCGATGCGGGCGTCGGACCCTTCCAGGCGCCGGCGCACGCCACCCCGGCCGGCGAAGATGGGCACGTAGGGACTGGAGAGGAAGCGCTCCTCGGCGCCCTCTGCGTGGCCCAGCTCGACGGTCCGGATGGTGTCGTCGGCTCGGGTCCAGGCGTTCACCGTACCCATCACCTGGGGATGCAGCGCACGCAGCATCAGGGTGGCCCGCGTGAGCTCGACCCCTTCGGCCTGGAGACGATGCGCCAGGCGGTACACCAGCTGGCCCACGTCCTTGGCGTCCCAGGCCTCTCGCATCAGCCAGTCCACCAGCGGATTGCCGTGCTCATGGGCCTCGGCGAGCGGCGGCGCCGCCGTCTCCTCGCGCTCTTCGTACCAGGTGTCCATGCGCTCGCGGTAGAACGCGACGTAGCCGCGCACCTCTTCGGCCTCGGGGAGCGGCTTCTCGTAGGCCCAGACCGAGTTCTCTGAAACCCGCTCATCGACCCGCAGGCTCCAGTAGGAGGCGTTGCCCTTGAAGGGGCAGTGGGTGCGGTGCTCGCTGGGCTCCATGAGGTCCATGCGAACGTCGGCCTTGGGCAGGTAGTGGACCGGCGCATGGCGCGTCTCGTGGAGGATCAGCGCCCCGTCGCTGTCGGCGACCGTGACGCCGTTGAAGCGCACCTGCACCCGGCCGGGCGCGGGTTCGACGGAGATGCGGTAGCGGGGCTCTTCCATGGCGGCTCCTTGGATGCCCGCACCAGAAAGCGGTTTCGCTGGGCCGGGCCGCCGGATCAGATCCAGCCGAGCGCGGCGCCGAAGACGAGCAGGCAGAGGATATCGAACGCGAAGATCGCACCCACGACGCCGGCCTGACGGAGCACGTGGGTCATGTCGTGGACCCAGAAGGCCACCAGGAAGAACGGCAGATAGCCTACCAGCAGGATCAGCCAGGGCGCGCGGGCGCTCCACCACGGCCACTCCCAGGTCAACGCGCCGACCCCATTGAGCAGGATCTCCACCGCAACGCAGAAGATGCTGCCCAGCAGCGCGATGAAGAGCCGGTTCGGCAGTCCGAGCACGCGGAGCCTGGGATCGGCGGGAAGCGTCTTCGAGAATGCGACGCCCGCGATCGCGAACATGAAGCAGATCTCGATGTTCAGGCCGATCAGGATCAGGAACGCCGTGTCCTTGGGAGCGCCCCATACGGGCGCCACCTGGCTGAAGTGGAAGACCAGCGCGTTCCAGATCTCGTTGAACCAGTCCATTCCCCAGAACGCCAGGCCGGCGAACACTACGCTCCAGGCTCGCCGCTCGATCTCGACGGCGTAGACGTAGAGCACCAAGGCCAGCAGCGGGATCACGTACCACTGGAACTGGCTTCCATCGCGGAGGATCCGCGCTGCTTCGAGGGCCGAATCCGCCGTCATGGCTCCCTCTCTCCTCCTGCGCCTGGTGGCCAGGCATCCAAGGATTCACAGGGAAACGAACCCCAGGGTACCTGCGCCTACACGTTCACCCGGCGCTCCAGAGGCTCTCCAGGAGCTCGGGATCGAGGGGGGCGAGCCAGATGTGGCTCATTCGCCCATCTCGGTGGAGCGCCGCCATGATGTAGTCGACTCGCACAACCCGGGCGCCGCGAGCTGCCGCGACATGAAAGAAGTAGACGATACGGGTCTCGCTGGCGAAGATCTCATCGAGCCGCGCATCGAAACGTTCGACGGAATCACCGATCAGGGCGATGTGCTCCAGGACGTTCTCGATTCCTTCGAAGCGGCCGGCCCACGGATGGTTGCCGATGGCCTGCCAGACCACGTCCTCCCGCCAGAGATCATGCAGCGCCGCAGCGTCGCCATCGGAAACCGCTTTCCAGGCCTGGCGAGCCAGCTCATCCGGGGCCTGTTGCGGCATGGACCCGTCCTCCTCTAGTCGATCGGCTTCGACCTGCCACGCGTGGGTGACACGCGGCAGCGATTATGCACCCTGTCTGGCCACGCTCCTAGTCCAGCCGGATGCGCTCCCCGAACTGCGGCACCACCACGGTGCAGCCCAGGGCCGCCTCGGCCGCGTCCCGCAGCGAGGCCGCCGCCTCCTTTTCACCGTGAACCACGAACACCGAGCGAGGCGCCGGCTCGGCGGACGCCAGCCACGCCACCAGCTCGTCCCGGTCCGCGTGCACCGAAAAGGCCGGAATCGAGACTACGTCGGCGTGGATCGGAACGTAGCGTCCATGCAGCTTGAGGCTGTTGGCGCCGTTCTGGAGCTTCTGGCCCCGCGTGCCCGCAGCCTGGAAGCCGACCAACACCACGGTGTTTCGCGGATCCGGCAGGCGGCGCTCCATGTGGTGGAGGATGCGCCCGCCGGTGACCATGCCCGAGGCGGAGATGATGATTGCGGGCAGCGGAGCGTCGTGAATGGCCTTGGAGTCCGCGGTGTCGCGCGCCTCGATCAGGGTTCCGGGATCGAAGGGCGCATCACCCAGGCCGGGCCGAACGTCGGCCGAGCCCGACTCGATCGCCGCGCGGTAGACGCGCAGGGCCGCGAGCGCCATGGGGCTGTCGACGTAGACCGGCAGGTCCGGGATCCGGCCCTCGGCAACCAGCTTCTTCAAATGGAAGAGCAGCACCTCCGTGCGATCCACCGCGAAGGCGGGAATCAGCACGGCGCCGGAACGCTCGGCCGTGCGCCGGATCGCAGCGGCGAACGCCTCGATACCGGCCTCGTCCTCGTGGATCCGGTTGCCGTAGGTGGACTCGATCAGCACCGTGGCGGCCCCGCTCGGAGGCTCTGGGGGCAGCAGAAGCGGGTGATTGGAGCGGCCCAGGTCTCCGCTGACCAGCAGGTCCGCTTCGCCGATCTGGACGTGCACGCTGGCCGCGCCCAGGATGTGCCCGGCCCGACGCAGCTCGACCTCGACGCCGGACAGCGCCTGGAAGGGCGCGCGAAAGTCCACGAGCCGGAAGCGATCGAGTGCGCGACGCGCATCGTCCTCGGTATAGAGGGGCAGCGCCGGCTTGTGCTTGGAGAAGCCGCGCCGGTTGGCGAAGGCCGCATCCTCTTCCTGGATATGCCCGCTGTCGGGCAACACGATCTCGCACAGCGCTGCCGTATCCGGCGTGGCGAACACGTCGCCCCGAAACCCGCCGCGCACCAGCGCGGGCAGGTAGCCCGAGTGATCCAGGTGCGCGTGGCTCAGCACCACCGCATCGATCGAGGCCGGGTCCACGCCCAAGCCGTCCCAGTTGCGCAGCCGCAGCTTCTTGAGGCCTTGGAAGAGGCCACAATCCACCAGCAGCCGCCGGCCTCCCGTCTCCACGAGAAAACGGCTGCCGGTGACCGTCTGCGCTGCGCCCAGGAACGCGAGGATGGATGAGGTGGCCACAGTCTCCGTTTGCCTCCATGATTCATGATACGGGCAATAGGATGGAGCACGCGACCCCCGACCCGACCCTCGATCTCATTGCAGAGGGCCTCGCCCGACCCGACGCCTATCCGGACGATCCGAGCGCTGCCGGCGGAGTCCAGGTCGTGCAGACGCACATCTCCTACGTCTTCCTGACCGGCGAGCGCGTCTACAAGCTGCGCAAGCCGGTGGACCTGGGCTTTCTCGACTTCTCCAGCGCGGCGGCGCGCAACGCCGACTGCGAGCGCGAGGTGACGCTGAACCGTCGCCTGGCGCCCGACGTGTACCTGGGTGTGGCGCCGGTTCGGGTGCAGGGCGGGCGCATTCGCATCGGCCCCCTGGCGGACGCGCCGGAGCCCGCAGGTCCGGACGACGAAACGCCCGAGCACTGCGTGGTGATGCGCCGGCTGCCGGACGGGAGCGACGCCCTCTCGCGCCTGCACGACGGGACGCTGGCGGTGGAGCAGCTGGACGCGGTAGCCGAGCGCGTGGCCGCCTTCCACCAGGCGAACCGCCTGGCGACGCCGGCGCCCTTCGAGCCGGCGGACTGGCTGGAGCGCATCACCCGGCCCGTGGCCGACAACTTCGCCAGCCTGGCGGAGGCGCCCCGCGGCGAGATCGACCCGGCGCTCCTGAAACGCGCCCGGGATGCCGCTCACCGCTTCGAGCGCGACCACTGCGGGCGCTTCGAACGCCGCCGCCGGGAAGGCCGCGCCGTGGACGGTCACGGGGATCTCCACCTGGACCACGTGTGGTTCGAGCCCGGCTCCGAAGCACCGCTCCTGATCGACTGCATCGAGTTCTCGGAGCGCCTGCGCCGCATCGATGCGGCGTCGGACGTGGCCTTCCTGGCCATGGATCTGGCCTACCGAGAGCACCCCGGCTGGGGCGCGCGCTTCCTGCGCCGCTACGCACGGGCCAGCGACGACTTCGAGCTCTACTCGGTGGTGGATTATTTCAGCGCCTACCGCGCCGGTGTCCGGGCCAAGGTGGCGGCGCTGACCGCCGGCGAGCCGGAGGTCCCCGACGCCCAGCGCCGCGGTGCCCGCGAGAGCGCCGGCCGTCACCTGGAGCTGGCGGCGGACGCGCTGCAACAGCGGGGAACGGGAGCGCTGCTGCTGGTGGCGGGCGTCGTCGGCAGCGGCAAGTCCACCCTGGCGGAGCTGGCTGCCGACGCGTTGGACGGCGTCGTCGTGGCGTCGGACCGCGTCCGCAAGCGCCTGGCAGGTCTGGCGCCCGGGGAGCGCGGCGGCGCCGAGCTGTACACGCAGGACCGCATCGCCGACGTGTACGCGGCTCTACTGGAGCGGGCTGCACCGGTGGTGGAGTCCGGACGCGTGGCGATCCTGGACGCCACCTGGGCGCGAGCCGCGCAGCGGGAAGCGGCCCAGCGCTGGGCGGAGGCGCGCAGCGCGACCCTGGCCGTGCTCGAAGCCCGCTGTGGGAAGGACGAGACCCTGGCACGCCTGGTGCGGCGCTCCCGGGAGGGAACCGATCCCTCGGACGCAGGACCCGAGCTCTACGCGCAGAGCGCGGCGTCTTTCGAGCCGGTGCGCCAGGCGCGCCACGCGGCGATCCACACCGACGCGCCGGACTGGCGCCGCTCGGCGCCGCAGCGCATCCGGGAGCTGCTGGTTAGCTAGTCCATGATCTTCTTCATCAGGTCGCCGGCCGCCTTGCCGGCCTCGCCGCCGAGCTTGTCGCCGACGGCCTTCTCTGTCGCCCGGCCCGCCTCGTTGGCTGCCACGGTCTTCCCTACGGCGCGGGTGAAGGCGGCCGCGATGGTCTTGCCCAGCTCGGCCGGGGTACCGCCCTTGGATCCGCCCACGTTCTGGAGCCGCAGCGAGGGCAGCGCGGCCTCGAGCTTCTGGCGCTTCGGATCGACGGCGCTGAAGTCCGCGCTGACCGTGCCCTCCTGGAAGGCGAAGCGCTTGATCGCGATGCGCGGCGGGGGCGCATCGCCCTCGCTCGCGTCCGGCGCTGCGCCGCTGGAGCCGCGATCCAGATTGGCCTTGATGGCGTCGAAGTTCGAGCGCCCGCTGGCATCGACCTCGTAGCTCGCCTTCGGCGCGCTGACCGTCAGCTCGTCGATCACGATGGGGTTCGAGCGGACCGAGCCCAGGTCGATGCCCAGGGTGATCTCCCCCAGCTGGAAGGCATCGCCGCGGGAGTAGCCCTTCGGGTTGGCCACGCGCAAACCGCGGATGGTGCCGCGGCCCCCGGTCACGTCGATGCTCACCGAGCCCACGCGCACCGCGGTGCCCGTCGCCTGGCTGCCGTGGCTCTCGATGAGCTGGGCCACCAGTGAATCGAGCCGGGTGGACAAGAACCAGGCGATGCCCGCCACGGCCAGCACCAGCACCACGGCTCCAACGGCCAGAATGCGCTTCATGTCGCTCTCCTTCTTCGAGGCGGCGAGAGTAGCGAGGTCGGTCGGGCGGGCGCCCGCGACGCTATGCTCGCGGGATGCCGGTTTCGCTCACCTGCAACGCGGCGTGCTTTTGATGGCCGGGGCCGCGCGCACGCCGATCATGGCGCTGGCGCTCCGCTACCTGTCGAGGCTGCGCTTCCCGGCGCTCTTCGCGCTGGCCGCGGCGCTGCTGGCCGTGAACCTGGTCTTCCCGGACCCGGTGCCCATGCTCGACGAGCTTCTGCTCGCGACGCTCACCGTGGCCCTGGGCACCTGGCGCAAGCGGGGGCAACCGACTTCCGACGAACAGCCCCCGGCGGCTCCGGAAGGCTAGCCGCCGAGCAGTCGCGCCAGCGAGAAGATCAACAGCATGGCCAGGGCCAGGGCCAGCGCGCAGACCCAGAGCGCGCGCCCGGTGGACACGTCCAGCGCCTGCCGCACCGCCACCACGTAGGCCGCCAGGCCCCACAGGGCCACCAGCGGAACGGCGAGCACGCCGAGCACCGGCACCACGCCCACCACCATCACGATCTGCGGCGCGGCCGCGAAGCCCAAGGTGCGCAGCAGCTCGCCGTAATCCGACGTGAGATTCATGATGCGCACGCCGACGACCCAGATGAGCCCCGCGCTGGCCAGCCATCCCAGGTAGCTGCCGATCAGGCCTCCCAACACGGATGCCAGGCCCTGGGTCGTGGGGTTCCCCAGCCCTGCGGCGATGGCCGCCAGGGTCACCACACCCACCGCCTGGGGCAGGGCCGACGGATCGTGCTCCACCTCTTCGTAGAGGCTGGCGTCGAGCCGGAGCGCCCGGACCAGCCGCTCGCCGAATGCGCCCCGTGCCGCGGCACCGCCCTCGTTCATCACAGGCCTCCCTCCTACTGCTCTTACCAGATTGGCAGCAACGGCGTCCAGCACCACACACCCGCACACCCGCACACCCGGCGAAACAGCCGGCCTCCTCCGGGACCGAAGAGGGCCGCAAGACGCCTTTCCCGGGGAGATTCGCGTTTCCCGGCTGGGCGCCGTCGGTGGTACGATGATCGCGTTTGCCTCTGCCCCCCTCCCCCGATCCTTCGACCGCGGGATGAGCGCAGGGGTCGGAGGGGAGAGACGGCTTGAGCAAGAGGATCTACGTAGGAAACCTGCCCTTCTCGACCACGGACGAAGACCTGGAACAGCTCTTCGCCCAGCACGGTCAGGTGGACTCGGCCCGGGTCATCACCGACCGCGAGACGGGCCGTTCACGCGGCTTCGGCTTCGTGGAGATGGATGCCGGAGCGGCCGACGAGGCCATCCAGGCGCTCGACGGGCGCGACCTCGACGGTCGTCCGCTGCGGGTCAACGAAGCCCGCGAGCGCGAGCAGCGCGGGGGCGGCGGTGGTGGTCGCGGCGGCGGTGGCGGTGGCGGTCGCCGCTACTAGAACCGGGGCCTGACCCCTGGGCCCGGAGATCGGGTCCGGCAGCTCACGGCGAAGCGCGGCGCCGGCCGCGCACCTTGCATCCCCAACACGGCAGTGACCTGCAGCGGGGAACGCGGGTTTTTCGCGATGGCCGCGGCTTTTGCGTATACGCTATAAACTATTACGTATACACGAGGCGCCCATGCCCAGCTCGAAACGGACGTACGGCCGGCTCTCCCAGGACGCCATCGTGGCCGCCGCTGTGGGCCTGGCCAGGGATCGCGACCTGCGCGGCCTGACCATCAAGCAAGTGGCCGACGCACTGGGCGTCACTCCCATGGCCCTGTACCGCTACTTCCCCAGCAAAGCCGAGCTGCTGGCGGAGGTCCTGGAGGCCTTCGTCCGCGAGGCCGAGATGACCGGCCACGGCGTCGACCCCCAGCACTGGAGGGCGTGGCTGATCGCCAGCTTCGGCGCGATGCATGCCCGGCTGGTCGATGCGCCCGGCGCGCTGAGCCTGTTGGTGGCGGAGCCGCGTTTCGGCCCGGCCGGATTGGAGCTGATGGACCGGGTCCTGGGCGTGCTGCGCGGCGCGGGCCTGGACGAGGGCGAGGCGGCCGAGGCCTTCGCCCTGCTCCTGGGACACACCCTGGGCTCGGCAGCCCTCGAGTCCGCGCTCCGCAGCAACGCGGCAGGCCTGGACGAGGAGCCCGCGGAACGCGGGCGGCAGATCGAGGCGCGCTTCGGCGGACTCTCCCGCAACCAGCTTCCCCACGTGGTGGCGACGGCGCCGCAGCTGGCGCGCCTGGCGCTGCGCTACCCCTTCGAGACGGGCCTCGAGCGCATCCTGGACAGCCTCGATCCCGCCACAGCCAGGAGTACGTAGATGGGCAAACGGCGCGACGCGATCCGGATGAGCGAAGACGAGCTGTGGGACTTCGTCGAGAGCCACAAGAGCCTGCAGGTGGCAACCCTGGGCCGGGACGGAGCCCCCCACCTGACGACGCTCTGGTTCGCCCTGGTGGACGGCAAGCTCGCCTTCGAAACTTATTCGAAGTCGCAGAAGATCGTGAACCTGCGCCGCGATCCTCGCCTGGCGGTGCTGCTGGAGGACGGCCGCGAGTACGACCAGCTCCGCGGGGTCTCCATGAACGGACGCGCAGAGCTGGTGGAGGACCCTTCCCAGGTCGAGCGCTACGCCGCGGCGGTCATGACGCGCAATCATCCGGGGCTGACCGCCGAGCAGGTGAGCCAGGCGGCCCACATGATGGCCAACAAGCGCACGGCCGTGATCTTCCATCCCGAGAAGATCGTCAGCTGGGATCACCGCAAGCTCGGCGGCACCTACTAGAACACCCGATAGGACTCCCGATCCGCCATGCCTCTCGACCCCCGAACGCCCGTACTGGTGGGCGCCGCCGCTGCCCAGCAACGCGAGGAAGACCCGGCTCGGGGGCGCGAACCGCTGGCGCTCATGGCGCTGGCGCTCGACCTGGCCGCACAGGACGCGGGCAGCCGGCTGCTGCTGGAGCGCGCGGACTCGATCCGCGTGCCCCGCGGCACCTGGCCCTACAGCGACGCGGGGCGCCTGCTGGCCGATCGCGTGGGCGCACCCGCGGCCCGGACCGTGCTCGCCAACCTGGGCGTGCTCCAGACCACCCTGCTCGGTGGCGCCGCGCGAGACATCGCCGCGGGCCGCGCCGACGTCGTACTCGTCG
>CAMYOO010000128.1 GCA_947260035.1 uncultured delta proteobacterium | reverse complement strand
GCTGCTCCACCACATCGCTGCGGGCGATCGGCAGGAACGCGGTCAGGCCGGAGTCGAGCACCGCGAAGCGGATGGCCAGGATGCCCGCCCCGAGCAGGACCGGTGTCGGGTCCGGCTGGCGCTCCACGCCTCCTGTGGCCAGGTAGAGCAGATTTCCCAGGAAGGGCAGGGCGGTGCCGATCGAGATCGTTGCGATGCGAAGTGGATGCGCCCTGCCCATGCGCGCGGCGGCGCGCAGGAAGTAGAAAGCGCCCACGGCGATGAGCCCCCAGCCCAGCGCCACGTGCACCGGGAAGAGCGGACCGAAGCGAGCCGGATCGTGGGTCAGGTGAACGAACCAGGCGTGGGCGTCGGTGTAGAGGAGCGCGTAGAGCAGCGCCTGGGGTAGCGCCACGCAGGCCGCCAGCCAGCGCGCGTGGCGGAACCAGCGCGGACGGGCCGCCTCGACCGCCGTGTAGGCCCACGCGATGGGCAGGATCGACGTGCCCAGGTAGAGCAGGCGCCGCCCCAGCACGGCATCGCCCGGTACCTGGGAGTGGACGATCAGGAACTCGCCGCCGGCCCACAGGGAGGTGGCGACGCCGAGCAGGGCGGCGGGCAGGACCTCCCAGCGCCGCCGGAGCTGACTCGAGGCGTCCACCAGCAGCCAGAGCCCCAGCGCAACGGTCCATAGGAGTCCTACGTCTTGCAGCACCCTCTTTGAATCGACCCGGCGGGGCCGGCAATTGAGGCCTGTCGCAACCGAGAGACAGCGCGTCCTACCCGCGCAGAGCGCTCCGAGGGCCTATTCCGCCGGGGTCAGTCCGCCCAGGAAGGCCGCCACGGCGGCCATCGCCTCTTCGAAGTGCTCGCGCAGGGTGATGTCATGGCCGCCGGGGTAGGCGTGATCGATTCGATCCACGGGGGCGGAGGGGTCGTAGCGCCCGCGGATGGTCAGCACCGGGACCCCGCGCAGCGCGGCCATGCTGCGCGCACGCTTGCGCGACGGCGACGCGGCGATCGAGCGCTGCGACGTCTCGGATCCGGACGAGCGCGGCCGCGTCATCGAGCTCCTGCGAGATGCGCTCCCCAGCGGCGCGTCGTCGTCGGGGAGCACCCTCTGGCTGCTCGTCAGCGGATCTCCCGCGGCCGGCGAAGAGGATGTCTGGGAGAGCGCGGCGGCGTACCTGGATGGGTTCCGGGACGAAGTGGCGGCGGCGGGAATCGCTGCTTCGCGCCTGCGCTACCTGGACTGGTCCGACGTGCCGCTCACCGAGGGCGACGAGCGCGGCCCGGCCCTGCGCCGTATCGCGGAGGAGCGGAGCGTCAGCGGACTCGCGTTTTCGACGGATCTCTTGCCGCGCGAGCTCCGCCCGCTGATCCGGGCGGAGCCACGGTAGACTGCGGTCGGAGCCTATCGAGCCACGGATCTACAGGCCCTGCATCCAGGTCCACCACCACGCGAGCCAGAGCCACCACCAGGCCGAGATGGCCCGGGATGCTCGTGCTCTGGGTCGCGATGCGCGGGAAGACGAGGCTTGGGGTCGCCGTCGCATCGGAACGCGCAGCGATTGCAGCGAGCAGCGCCAAGGCGAGTCCGATCCGGCGCACGAGAGTCCTGCGTTTCAGGGCTGCTCCTCTCCGGGCATCTCTCTCCGTCCGGATAGGGACCAAGGCCCCATGCCCGCGAAGGGGCGCCTGAGCGCTCGCGGGCGCCTCCGCTGTGCCCAAACGCCGCAGAGGCCGAGCCGGGTGCGTCAGGACGCTACGACTGTCGGCCGGCCGACGTTTCGCCGATACCTCGGGTAGAATGGCCCCGGGGTGAGGGGCGGAGGCTGCCGATCTGCCGCTACACGATGATCTGACGCGAGAGATTCGAACGGGCCCGGGCGGTCCGGCCGTCGGCGCGTTCTTCGACGTCGACGGCACCTTGTGGGCCGGCTTCTCGGCGGTGGCGTTCTTCAAGGAACGGCTCACGTCGGGCCGCGTGTCACCCCGCGAGGTGGCGCAGGGCCTGCTGGGCACGCTCAGCTTCGCGGTGGGCCGCATCGGCTTCTCCGGCTTCGTCACTGCCACCACGTCGGCCTACCGCGGCCTGGCGGAGTCCGTGCTCGAGGAGATCGGCCAGGAGATCTTCGAGAAGCAGATGGCGGCACAGATCTACCCGGAGTCCCGCGCCCTGGTGAAAGCGCACCAGGAGCAGGGTCACACGATCGGCATCGTGTCGTCGGCGACGCGCTACCAGGTGGATCCGCTGGCGCGGGAGCTGGGCTTGGACATCGTGGCCTGCACCGAGCTCGAGGTGAAGGACGGAGTCTTCACCGGCCACGTGATCCACCCCACCTGCTTCGGCAAGGGCAAGGCGGTGGCGGTGGAGCGCATCGCCCAGGAGTGCGACCTCGACCTGGACGAGAGCTACTTCTACACGGACAGCCGCGACGATCTGCCGGCCCTGGAGTCGGTCGGTCGTCCCCGCCCGCTCAACCCGGACGCCCGGCTCGCGCAGATCGGCAAGGACAACGGCTGGCCCGTGCGGCGCTTCGGAAGCCGCGGCCGCCCGGACGCCGAGGCGATCCTGCGCACCGGCCTGTCGCTGGGCAGCCTGGTGCCTGCGGCCATGGCGGGCATCTCGGTGGGTCTGTTGACCGGCTCGCAACGCGAGGGCGTCAACCTGGTCGGCTCGCTCTGGGGCGACGTGGCCACCGCGCTTTCGGGCGTCGACGTGCGCGTGCAGGGAGAGGAGCACCTGTGGTCGCAGCGGCCGGCGGTGTTCATCTTCAATCACCAGAGCGCCCTGGACATGCCGCTGATGCTGAAGCTGGTTCGCAAGAACGTGACCGGGATCGGCAAGAAGGAGCTGCGCTGGAACCCGATCTTCGGGCCGCTCTTCCGTGCGGCGGGGGTGGTCTTCGTGGACCGAGCCGACAGCAAGAAGGCGATTGCGGCCCTGCAGCCCGCGGTCGACGCCCTGCGCCGCGGCCGCTCGCTGGTGATCGCGCCGGAGGGGACCCGCACGCCCACTCCGCGCCTGGGGCGCTTCAAGAAGGGCGCGTTCCACATGGCCATGCAGGCCGGCGTGCCCATCGTGCCCGTCATCTTCCGCAACGCCCTGGATGCCCTGCCCAAGAACGCCCTGGTGGTGCGTCCGGCTACCGTGGAGGCGGTCGTTCTGCCGCCGGTGGACACAAGCGCCTGGACGAAAGAGTCCCTCGATGCCGAGATCGAGGCCATCCGCAAGCAGTACCTCGACGTCCTCGAGGGCTGAAGAAGGGGAGCAGCATGGAACTGCGGGTTGCGGTGCTGGGTGGGGGATCCTTCGGAACCACCGTGGCGAGCCTCGCCTCGCGCAAGACTCAGACGGTTCTGTGGGCGCGTCGCGCGGACCTGGTGGACGAGATCAACCGCGAGCACCGCAACGAGCGCTACCTGCCCGGCTACGCGCTGCCCGAGCCGCTGCGTGCGACCGCATCCCTGGAGGAGGCGGTGCGGGAAGCGGACGTGGTGGTGATGGGCGTGCCCTCTCACGGCTTTCGCGCGGTCCTGGAGGAAGTAAGGGACGCCATCCGGCCCTGGGTTCCCCTGGTGAGCCTGGCCAAGGGTCTGGAGCAGGGCACACACCTGCGCATGACCGAGGTGATCCGGGAGACCCTGCCGGAGCATCGAGCCGGCGTCCTCACCGGCCCCAACCTGGCCAAGGAGATCATGGCGGGCTTCGCGGCGGCCAGCGTGATCGCCATCGATGACGCCATGGTGGCAACCCAGCTTCAGGGTGTCTTCCACTCGGGCGTGTTCCGCACCTACACCAACGACGATGTGGTCGGCTGCGAGCTCGGCGGTGCACTCAAGAACGTCATCGCCATCGCCAGCGGCATGGGCGACGGCCTGGGTGTCGGCGACAACACGCGCTCGATGATCATCACCCGCGGTCTGGCCGAGCTGACCCGATTGGGCATGGCCATGGGCGGCCAGGAGCAGACCTTCGCCGGGCTGGCGGGCATGGGAGACCTGATCGCCACCTGCGTCAGCACCCAGAGCCGCAACCGCCGCGTGGGCGAAGAGCTGGGCAAGGGACGCAAGCTCTCGGACATCATCGAGGAGATGAACCAGGTGGCCGAGGGCGTGAAGACATCCAAGGTCGTGATCGAGCTGGCGGACAAGTACGGAGTGGACATGCCCATCGCCCGCGAGGTGTACGGCGTGGTCCACGAGGGGGCCAGCGCCATGGACGCCTACCGCGGACTCACCCGCAGGCCCGCCGGAGCCGAGCGCGAGCCGGCGTGACGCCGCGCGAGCGCGGCGTGGCCGACGAGCTGGTCGGAGCCCTGCTCTTCTCCATGTTCGGGCTCTGCGTGGAAGTCGCCTTCACCGGCCTGAAGGCCGGCGTTGGCGGCAGCTTCATCGGCGGCGTCTCGCTGCTGATGGTTCCGGTGTACGCCCTCGCCTATTTGTTGATCGGTCCGCTGCTGCGCCTGGCGAGGCAACGCGACCTGATGCGCCCGTTGCTGCGGATCCCGCTCACGGTCGCCGGGATCTACGCCATCGAGTGGAGCTTCGGCGCGGCCTACCAGAGCCTGAGCCTGCATCCGTGGCCCTACGAGCACGGCTGGGCCAGCGACATCAGCGGTGGGCACATCACGTTGCTCTACGCCCCGTTCTGGGCGCTCTTCGCCGCGATCCTGCTGCCCGTGCACCGCGCCGTGCAGGACGCCGCGCCCCGCGTGCGCGCTGCGCGGCGGTCGGGAGCCTAGCTCGCGCGCGAGCAGAGCAGCCAGATCGCGGCCGCGATGCCGACCAGTCCGCAAGCGATCCCGTAGTTGATCACGCGGCGCGGCTCCGGCTCTTCCGGGCGTCGGTCCGGCATCTACGGCGCGGGCGGGGCCCCGCCCCGGCCGCGCGGAGGCAGCGCCGTGCGGCACGCTTCCCCGAGCTCCGCCTCGTGCTGGCGCAGGCAGCGCATCATGCCGCCGCTGCCCTTGGTCACGTTGGGGCAAAAGCGGCCCAGCTCGTCCGCGCAGCTCTGGCGGACCTGGGCGCCGACGCCCTTGGCCTGAGCGCCGCGCGCCTCGACCTGCTGCCGGCACGCCTCGGACAGCTCGCTCAGGTGCTCCTGCAGGCAGCCCCGCACCGCGCCGGGCTGTCCCATCGACGAGGCGCACAGCCGCACGACGTCGGCGTGGCAGACTCCGCCGCCTCCACCCTTCCGCTTGCCCGGGGGAGGGCTCTGGGCCTCCGCCAGCGACGGCAGCGCCAGCACGACGAGCGCGACAAGGGAGATGGTCCAGCGAAGGCGGTCGACGTTCATGAGGGGTCCCTCCAAGGCTCGCAGGGTAGTGGTCCGGTCCACAGGCGCTAGCTCGCGCGCCGTGCACTCGGCAGCGGGTTGGCCACGGGGAATGTGTGCACCTGGGCCGGGCACATGCCGCAATAGGGCTCGGCCTTGCGCGCCATGAACGCCTGAAGCTCTGCGTCGCTGGCCGAAGGCGGGAGACCGTCGTACTTCAGGCAGGGATCCCAGCGCGACGAGAACCCATCGCCGTACTTCTCCTTCTGGAGCTTCAGGTAGGCCAGGGGAGGGCACTTCCAGAGCTTGCCTTCGAAGAGCTGGGTGCAGTGCCGGGTGACGCAGTTCTTCCAGCTGGTGCGCGGGTCGCCGTCGTCGAACGGCGCCATGTCGCTTCCTGTGCCCTGGTAGAGCCGCATCCACTCCTGGTCCGAGGGGCGGATCTCGGCGCGGGAATCGTGCTCCTGCTCCCACTGGCGGACCAGGCGAACGGCCGGCTCGACCTTCTCCAGGTACTCCGGGGAGTCGTGGTGGATCGTGGGTTCACCTCCGAGCAGGACGAACTCGTGAGGATCGAGGCGCTGCTTCGAGCCGTCGAGCCACTCCCGGGCCCGCTCCAGGGAAACGATGCCCTTGTGCCCGTGGTTGGAGTAGTGCGTGCAGAAGTCGCAAGAGAGATTGCACGCGTGGGCAACGTGAAGCTGCAGGTTGAAGACTTCCGTCACCGCCGATCCTCCAAGCCGTGGAAAGAATACTCCTCGGCGGGGTAGACTTCGAGTTCGCGCCGCGAGGAGTCCCATGAACCCCGAGATGACCCGTCGCCGTTTCCTGGAGTCGACCGCCTGCGCCACCGCGGCGGCGGCGTGGCCGTGGCCGGCGTGGGCTGCCGCGGACGAGTACGTGAAGCTGGATGCCACGGCCCAGGCCGCGCTGGTGAGGTCCGGTCAGGTCACGTCGCTGGAGCTGGTGGACGCCGCCATCGCGCGCGTCGAGGCGCTGAATCCCAAGGTCAACGCCTTCGTCAGCACCAACTTCGAGCGCGCGCGGCAGCAGGCACAGGGAGAGCTTCCGGACGGGCCTTTCCGCGGCGTACCCTATGCCATCAAGGATCTCTCCGACTACGAGGGCGAGCCCACGACCTTCGGCTCGCGGCTCTTCGAGGACAACGTCGCCGAGGCGAGCAACGGTATCGTGCAGCGGGCGCTGGCCGCGGGGCTGGTGATTCTCGGGAAGACCAACACGCCCGAGTTCGGCCTCATCTCCACAACCGAATCGCTTCTGCTCGGGCCGGCGCGCAATCCGTGGAACCTGGAGCACCACACCGGTGGCTCCAGCGGCGGCTCGGCGGCGGCCGTCGCGGCCGGCATGCTGCCCTTCGCCCAGGCCAGCGACGGCGGCGGCTCGATCCGGATCCCGGCTTCGGTGTGCGGCGTCTTCGGGCTCAAGCCCTCGCGGGACCGCATCTTCGCCACCCGCGAGAACCTGCCGGGCGACATCGCGGTGCGCTTCGCGGTCAGCCGCTCGGTGCGCGACAGCGCCACGCTCCTGGCCGCCAGCGAGCGCAGCGACGCCGACGCTCCGCACCCGCCCGTGGGCGTGGTGAGCGGCTCGTCGGGGCGACGCCTGCGCATCGCGTTCTCCAAGACCCACCTGAGGCGGCAGACGATCGACCCGGAGGTGGACGCCGCCCTGGACCGCACCGCGGCGTTGTGCACCGAGCTGGGGCACACGGTCGTCGAGGCGGCGCCGGCGCTGGACGGCGAGGAGTTCGTGAATCACTTCATGAACATCTGGGCATCCCAGCCGTCCCAGCTCGCCTCCTATGCCTGGTTCATCGGGCTGAAGCAGATGCGCTTCGTGCGCGCGGCCGACGTGCTGGAGCCCTGGACCCTGGGCCTGGCGAGGTGGGCCGAGGGCCAGGAATCGGGTGGGCTGGAGCGGGCCGTGGACTACATGGCCCGGGTGACCCGCGAATTCGCGGGCTTCTTTCAGGACTACGACGTGCTGCTCACGCCGGTGCTGGCCGACCCGCCGGTGAAGCTCGGCGTGCAGAGCCCCGATCTGCCCTTCGACACGCTCTTCGATCGCGTCATCGACTACGTGGGCTACACGCCCCAGCACAATGCCGCGGGCACCCCTGCCATGTCGGTGCCCCTGGCCATGAGCGCGTCGGGCCTGCCCATCGGCAGCCAGTTCGCCGCCCGCGCCGGCGACGAGCGCACCCTGCTGGAGCTGGCCTTCCAGCTTGAAGCCGCGCGCCCCTGGGCCGGCCGCTGGGCGCCGAACTCCGCAGCGAACCTCTGAGCGCGCTGCGCGGGATTACTCGCTCGCGTCCAGCGCTTCGAGCTTCTTCTGGAGCTTTTCCGGGTGGGTGAGCCCCTCTTCGAAGCCGTAGATGGAGCGCTCCCAGTCTCCGTAGGCCGGGTTGGGCAGGAGGATCCACTTGGTGCCCCAGTACGCGCGGTAGCGGTTCGCCAGGTCGACCCGCCCTTGGGAGGTCGTGCGGCCTCCCGCGACGAAGTCGTTCATGTCGTCGCCCACCATCAAGAGCACGCGATGCTTCGAGGCGATCAGCTCGCGCCGCTCCACCTTCTCCGAGTCCCAGTTCGGGTCCTCTCCCTTGGTGAGCAGGTTGCTGCCGTCCGCGTCCACCCGGAAGCCCAGCTTGTCCAGGTTCCTGCGTGTGGCGTCTTCCACGGCGTGGTCGCGATTCGTCAGGTAGAAGACGCGGACGCCGCGGTCCACCGCGTGCCGTGTGAACTCCAGCGCACCGGGAATCGCCGGGGCCTCGGCGCGCTGCGCCCACTCGTTCCAGGCTTCGGGCTGGAACTCGCCCAGCTCGGTGACGATGCGCGCCTGGAACGCGGACGTTGCGAGCACCGCATCGTCGACGTCCAGCACGACGGCGGGAGGCAGATGCGTGTAGTTCTCGACCTGCTCGGGATCCGCGGTCCAGGCCGCGTTCTCGGGCTTCAGCGCTTCGTCCAGCTGCACGGTGGCCAGGCGGTAGGCCTGCTCCGCGCTGGCCACGTACTCCGCGGCGCTCTGCATCCAGAGCGACGCGTTGAGGTTCTCCGGCGCTGCCCCGGCATGGGGCGCCCGCGCAGCGGGCCCCGACTGGCAGGCGCCCAGCGGGAGGAGGCAGCCAAGGATCACGGCGCTCCGCCAGCGCATCGCGCTACGCCTTGAACCGTTCCGGGCCATCTCGCCTACTCCGCCGCCGCGTCCTGGCGCCCGATCAGGCGGACCCCGGAGGCCACGAATCCCACCTCGCGCTGGGGCCCCTGGATGCGCGAGGGGTCGCCGCCTCGCGTCTCCGATTCGTAGTGGCGAGCCTGGCCTTCCGAAAGCGTCTGGACCTTCACGGTTCCCTGGATCCACGCTTCCTTTCCGATGCAGTCCGCGGGCAGGAAGAATCCGTAGTCTTGAAAGCGCACGCGAACGCTGGCCTTGCCGTCCTGGAGGATGGTCCAGCAACCCTTGCGTTGACAGACCTCCGAGATGCGGCCGCGGAGCAGGATCGGTTCGGTCCCGTAGCGGTCCGGCTCGCCCAGCACGTCCGCCAGCGCGATCGGCTGGGCCAGCGTGATTCCGTCACCGAAGTCCTGGCCGGCGGGGACCGGCTGCGCGGTTTCCCCACGCGCGACTCCCGAAACGAGCACCAGCAAGGCCAGCAGGCATGCGAGGCGGGCGTGACGCATCTGGGAAGCGTAGCAGCGCGGCGTCAATTCCCCTGGAACTCCGGCTTGCGCTTCTCGAAGAAAGCCTCGATGCCCTCGCGGTAGTCGTCGGTGCCCGCTGTGAGCATCCACTGGTCGCGGTCCATGTGCATGATGGAGCGGTCCAGAGCAGAGACGACGGCATTCACGCTCTGCTTGATCATCTGTGCGGCGATCGGCGGCTGCTCCGCGTAGTCGCGCGCGATGGCCGTGGCGCGGTCCAGAAGCTGGTCGCGCGGCACGACCTCGTCGTAGAAGCCCCAGTCCAGCAGGGTCGTGGCCTCCTCGTTGCGCCCCAGCGCGATCATGC
>CAMYOO010000127.1:16204-18163 GCA_947260035.1 uncultured delta proteobacterium | reverse complement strand
TAAGGATGGCGACCTGAGGTCCTCATCCCTCTAGGCGTTACTTAGAACGGAATGTCGTCGCTGCCGCCGGGGGCACCGCCGTCGGGCATGCCGCCGCCGCCGCCCGGAGCACCACCGCCGCCGCCGGGCGCGCCGCCGCCACCGCCCTGGCCGCGTCCGCCCAGGAACTGGACGGTGTTGGCCACGACCTCGGTGGTGCGCCGCTTCTGCCCTTCCTTGTCTTCCCACTCGCGCGTCTGAAGGCGACCCTCGATGTAGACCGAGCGTCCCTTGGACAGGTACTGGGAGCAGAGCTCCGCCGTGCGCGCCCACGCCACGATGCGGTGCCACTCGGTCTTGTCCTCGCGGCCGCCGTCCTTCGTCTTGATGCTCTCCGACGTGGCGAGCGTGAAGTTGGCCACCGCGGTTCCGCTGGCCGTGTAGCGGAGCTCGGGATCACGCCCGAGGTTTCCGATCAGGATCACCTTGTTCACGCCTGCCATCGTGGGCCTCTCTGGTGTTCGGGAAGTTGAGGGGTGCGGACGGCACGATTATCCCGCTCCTCTCGTCGGGCCGTCAACACGAACACCCCTTCTCATCGACGTTGACAGCGATTCACGCCCCCCTAGCATTGAAGGCGCTGTCCGATTCCGGGGTGAAACGCGGTTTGATCTACGCCTGCCGCTATTTCCTGGTTCTCGCCTTCACCGTCTTCTGGGGAACGATCGGGACCGTCCTCGGGCTGATCGATCGCTCGGGGAACGGCGTGATGTGGGTGGCCCGCAACTGGGTTTCCTGGGTCCTGTGGGGCTGCGGCATCCGCGTCGTCGTCGAGGGACTCGAGAACGTGGAATTGGGCCGGCCGCACATCTTCATGTGCAACCACCAGAGCGTGATGGACATCGCGGCGCTGATTCAGACGATCCCGGTGCAGTTCCGCTTCGTCGCCAAGCGCGAGCTGGCCCGGGTCCCGTTCTTCGGCTGGGCGATGGCGCTGGGCGGCCACGTGCTGATCGACCGCGGGGACCGCCCGCGTGCGATCCGGAGCTTGGAGCGAGCCTCCGGCCAGATCCGCGGCGGCACCAACGTGATCGTGTTTCCCGAGGGAACGCGCAGCAAGACCGGCGAGCTTCATACCTTCAAGAAGGGCGGCTTCCACCTGGCCATCGCGGCACAGGTGCCCGTGGTGCCCGTGACCGTCTCCGGCAGCCAGCGCATCACGCCCAAGCACTCGCTCCGCATCGAGAGCGGCGAGGTCAAGATCCGTTACGGAAAGCCCATCCACACCAGCGGGATGGCGACCGGCGACCGCCACGCCCTGGCCGAGGAAGTGCGGGCCGCGATCACGCTCGGGTACGACCCCGCCTACCAGGACAACTCCGCCTAGGGTACTCTCGCCACGTCTTGATCCCGGGGGGGTGAGAGACGTGATTCCTCGCGTTTCGCAGCACTCACAATACGAAAGCGTTAGGACTCGCCGACGTGGCTAAGCGTCGCGCGGGCCACGCGAAGAAAAGCGGCTCCGCCGGCAGCCCGCCGTGGTCCGAGGTGTCGGGCCTCGCGCTGGTGGTGCTGGGCCTGCTCTCGGGCATCGCGCTGTGGACCCACTCGCCGTGGGACCCGTGGCTGTCGCTCGAGCCGGTGCGCAACGCGGCGGGTCCCGTGGGTGCCACCCTGGCGGCCGGGCTGCTGGGGGGCTTCGGCAGCGCGGCCTGGGTGGCCGCGGCCGCAATGGTCCTGCTGGGGGGACGACTCGCCGCAGGGCGCGGGCTTCCCCCGCTCTCGAGCCGGATCTGGGCCGGCGCCGCCCTGCTGCTGGTGGCGCTGGCGCCCATGGCCTCGCTGCTCGAGGCGGCGGCGCCCAGCCGCTTCGCCGCCTGGTCGGGCGGCTGGTTCGGCGGCCGGCTGGGGGCCCTGGAGGCGGCGGCCCTGGGTATCTGGGGCGCACTGCTGGTGAACGGCCTGCTGGCGCTGGTGGCG
>CAMYOO010000127.1:0-16175 GCA_947260035.1 uncultured delta proteobacterium | reverse complement strand
GGCCGGGGGCTGGCCCAGGCCTTCGGCGAGGCTCGGCGCGTCACGATCTCCGGCCTGGCGAGCGCCGCCGCGACCCTCTCCAGCCTTTCCGTCTACCGCGAGCGCCGAGCCCGCCGCGCGCGGGTGGCCGCCGCCCGGGACATCGAGCTGGAAGTGGACGGCTCGCTGGAGGAAGCGCTGCAGGTGGATGAGACCAGCGCGGTTCCCACACCGCGGCCGCGCCGCCGGGGCGCCGAGCCGGACATCGTCGACCACCAGGCCGTGAAGGCGACCGCACCCAAGCAGGAGACCTTCACCTTCCCGGACGAGAAGCCCCGGGGCCCCTACCAGCTTCCGGACGTCTCGATCTTCGATCCGCCGCCCACCGACCGGCGCACCTACGACCGCGAGAGCCTGATCATGAACTCGCGGATCCTGGAGAAGAAGCTGGGCGACTTCGGGATTTCCGGCCGCGTGGTCAAGGTACATCCGGGCCCCGTCGTCACCATGTACGAGTACGAGCCCGCCAGCGGCGTGAAGCTGAACCGCATCGTCGGCCTGACCGACGACCTGGCCCTGGCGCTGCGCGCGCTCTCGGTGCGCATCATCGCCCCGCTTCCCGGGAAGAGCGTGGTGGGCATCGAGGTCGCCAACCCCGAACGCGAAGTCGTCACGATCCGCGAGATCCTGGAGTCGGAGAACTTCCGCAAGAACACCTACCGGCTCGGCATCGCCCTGGGCAAGGACATCTTCGGCAACTCGATCGAGGCCGACCTGGCGCGCATGCCGCATCTGCTGGTGGCCGGCGCCACCGGAACCGGCAAGAGCGTGTTCCTCAACTCGCTGCTGTGCTCGATCCTGTTCCGGGCGACGCCGGAGCAGCTGAAGCTTCTGCTGGTGGATCCCAAGCTCCTCGAACTTTCCATCTACGAGGGCATTCCGCATCTGATCGCCGACGTGGTCACGAATCCCAAGCGCGCCGCCGCCGCGCTGGCCGGCATCGTGGCCAAGATGGAAGACCGCTATCGCATGATGCAGGCGCTGGCCGTGCGCAGCATCGCCCAGTTCAACGACCGCGTGGACGAGCTGCTCAAGAAGGGCGAAGAGAGCTTCCGTCTGCGCGCCAAGCCCGGCGAAGAAGAAGGCGAGGAGCGCGCGCTCGAGCGCCTACCCTACATCCTGGTGGTGATCGACGAGCTCGCCGACCTCATGGTGGTATCGGCGCGCGATGTGGAGGAGTCGCTCCAGCGCCTGGCGCAGATGGCTCGTGCCGCGGGCATCCACCTGGTGCTGGCGACCCAGCGGCCCAGCGTCGACGTCCTGACCGGCGTCATCAAGGCGAACTTCCCGGCGCGCATCTCGTTCCAGGTCTCGTCGCGAACCGACTCGCGCACCATCCTCGACCAGAACGGAGCGGAAGTCCTGCTGGGCATGGGCGACATGCTCTTCCTGCCTCCGGGCACCAGCAAGCTGCAGCGCGTCCACGGCTCCTACGTCTCGGAGAAGGAAGTCTCAAGGCTGGTCGCCTTCCTGCGCGAGCAGGGCAAGCCGCAGTTCGACGAGACCATCACGCGCCTGGAAGAAGAGAGCAAAGCCAAGGAGGAGCGCGGCGAAGACACGGACGAGCTGTACGACCGCGCCATCGAGGTCGTGGCCGAGACGGGAAACGCCTCGATCTCCTACGTCCAGCGGCGCCTCAAGGTGGGCTACAACCGGGCGGCGCGAATGATCGAGCAGATGGAGATCGACGGCGTGATCGGCCCCCAGGAGGGGAACAAGTCCCGCCAGGTCTTCGTTCGCCCCATGGAGCTCGAATAGTCCGCCGCGGCGGCCGTCGAACCCGATGATGCACGCCTCATCGCTCCTGCTCCTGATTCTGCTGCTGGCGGCCGGACCCTCCGGCGCCCAGGCAGACGCCGAGAGCCCCCCCGAGCGCACCTGCGCCGAGGAGGTCGCGCTGCGCGTCCAGGGCCACTACGAGTCCGTGCGCGACCTGACGGCGGACTTCGTGCAGACCTCCCGGGTGGCCAGCCTGGGGCAGGATGCGGGCCGGGGGACCCAGGCCGGCGGCCAGGTCATCTTCGCCAAGCCCGGCCGCATGCGTTGGTCCTATCGGGAGCCCGAGGAGAGCCTGGTGGTGACGGACGGCCAGGTGCTGTGGACCTGGGACCCGGCGCTGGGCGAGGCCCAGCGGGTGGCCGTGGCCGCCGGGTTCCTGTCGGGCGCCGCCATCCAGTTCCTGCTGGGCGAGGGGGACGTGCTCGACTCCTTCCAGGTGACCTCGGAGAGCTGCGAGGGGCCCCGGGTGACCCTGCGCATGCTGCCCCTGGACCCCGCCAGCTACGAGCGCCTGCAGGTGGAGGTGGACCCCAAGGCCGGCATCGTGCACGCCACCGAGGTGGTGGACCTGTTCGGCAACGTCACTCGGATCGAGTTCGCGAAGATCCGCACCAACACGAGCCCCGACGACTCGCTCTTCGGCTTCGAGCCGCCCGAGGGGGCACGGGTGATCGAGATTCCCGGAGCGCCGTGACGGCTCTTGCGATCCCGCGAATTTGCCCACCCTGGGCAGCGGACTTCCACCGGGAAGCCCGCTCCGCAAAGATCAGCGGACCCCAAAACCCCCCTCCGAACGGCGGTCTTCCGACGCTCCTGTCAAAACCCCGGCAGATCGTGCGCAGCCTTGCATCGCAAGGCGGCAGGCTGGCGGCAGCGAGAAGCCACCTCGGGCCGCGCCGGGGTCACGAAGCTGCCGCTGGTGGCATCTCACCCGTATCCGGCCCCGTTTTCCCGCTGGCGGCCCGGGGGTCTGGGGCCCCCCGCTGCCTGTCGCCTGCGCTTGCGCGTGCCGGAGCCGCTGGATACACTCAAACGGTCAAAATGGGCGTAATTTCGAGGGCTTCGGGCTTTCTGAGAATCTTCTTGAGCAGTGGGGCGCAGCTTGGTGTACGGCCTGCAATCACGGCGTGCGGCACGCCGAGTTCACGTCCTGTCCGGAGTCTTTGCGTGGGTGTAGATTCCGGCCTCGGTTCACCTGGGCGTGGGGCCTACCCTGCGCCGAAAGGGCCTTCTAGTGGCGTTTCAGGCGCGCGCAGCTCGGCCCTCCAGCCCGCTCTTGCGGATACTTTTCCGCTGCCCGTGGGGACCAACCGGCGCGGCACGCGCTTTGCACATGGAAGAACGCAAATGTGGTTCCCCCCGCAGGCAAACACCTCGGAGCACGAGGAGAGGGCGGAATGAGCGAGTTTGATTCGGGTTCAGGTGGTTCGGGTTCGGGCGGTTCGGGGTCGGGTTCCGGCAGGAAGGGCTTCGTGCGCGACGTAATGCGCCGAATCACCCCGGCCGGTCCGCGTCCCGATGAGGCGGATCGGAGCGGTGCCGGCAACTACCAGGAGGAGATCGAGACTCTCCGGGATGCCGCGCGCTTCTTCGGCAGCGACTCGTCCGAGTTCCGCCGGCGGCTGGACCGTGTGCTGGCGGAGTTCGAGGCGCTGCGCCGGCGCTACGACCTGACCCGCGAGCAGCTCTACGACGCCGAGCGCCAGAACGAGAAGCTGGTCGGCACGCTCCAGGAAGCCAAGCAGCAGATCGAGCTCCTCAAGGAGGAGGTCGACAAGCTGTGCGCGCCGCCCAACTCCTACGGTGTGTTCCAGCGGGCCAACAAGGACGGGACCGTCGAGATCCTCGTGGACGGGAAGGCGATGCGCGTGAACTCGCATCCCAACCTGGACCCGTTCCAGATCGAGGAAGGCCAGCTGGTGGTCCTCAACGAGGCCTTCAACGTGGTCGAGCCGGCCGGCTTCACCAGCCGCGGCGAGATCTGCCAGGTGGTGGATGTCCTGGAGGACCAGCGCGTCATCGTGCTGGGCCACACCGACGACCAGCGCGTGATCTCGCTGTCGTCGCCGATGCGCCACGAGAAGATCAAGGTGGGCGACGCGCTGCTGGTGGACACGCGGACCCAGTACGCCTTCGAGAAGATGCCCAAGTCGTCGGTCGAAGAGGTGGTGCTCGAGGAAGTGCCCGACGTCACCTACGAGCGCATCGGGGGTCTGGCGGAGCAGATTGGGATCCTGAAGGACTCCATCGAGCTGCCGTACACGCACCCGGACGTGTTCGCCGAGCACAAGCTCTCACCGCCGAAGGGGATCCTGCTCTACGGCCCTCCGGGCTGCGGCAAGACGCTGATCGCCAAGGCGGTGGCCAACAGCCTGGCCAAGAGCATCGAGGCCCGGACCGGGAAGGCCACGACCGCGTACTTCCTCAACGTGAAGGGGCCCGAGCTCCTGAACAAGTACGTTGGCGAGACCGAGCACAAGATCCGCGAAGTCTTCGGCAAGGCGCGGGAGAAGGCCAGCGAGGACGTTCCCGTCGTGATCTTCTTCGACGAGATGGACTCGCTGTTCCGCATGCGCGGCTCGGGGATCTCCTCGGACATGGAAGCCACCGTGGTGGCCCAGTTCCTGTCGGAGATCGACGGTGTGGAATCGCTGAAGAACGTGATCGTGATCGGCGCCAGCAACCGGCAGGACCTGATCGACCCGGCGGTGCTGCGCCCGGGCCGGCTGGACCTGAAGGTGAAGGTGCACCGCCCGGATCGAGAGGCTGCGCGAGAGATCTTCACCAAGTACCTGACCGAGGACCTGCCCTTCCACGTCGAGTCGCAGGAGCGGTACGGAAGCGATCCGGCCAAGATCGTCGAGGGCATGATCGGCGACACGATCGACCGGATGTACGCCACCGGCGAGGAGAACAAGTTCCTCGAGGTCACCTATGCCAAGGGCGAGCGGGAGATCTTCTACTTCAAGGACTTCTCCAGCGGCGCGATGATCGAGAACATCGTTGCGCGCGCCAAGAAGAAGGCCGTGAAGCGGATCATCGACCACGGTGAGCGCGGCGTGAAGGTCAGCGACCTGATCGAGGCCGTCCAGGAGGAGTTCAAGGAGAACGAGGATCTCCCGAACACCACCAACCCGGACGACTGGGCGCGGATCTCGGGCCGCAAGGGTGAGCGCATCATCAACGTACGCACGCTGATGACCAACATCACCCGCGATGAACGCGCGATCGAGAACATCACCTCGGGGCAGTACCTGTAGGCGCGGGGGGTTCGCCCACCCGAGCGGAGACGCGATGGCAGTACCCAAGGTGATGGGAACGGAGATCGAGTACGGGATCACCGTACGCAACGATCGCGACTTCGATCCCATCTCGAGCTGCGTGCTGCTGGTCAACGCCTACCGCGAGGACCACGACGCCAAGATCCTGTGGGACTACGACCAGGAGAATCCCCTGGCCGACGCCCGCGGGTTCCAGGTGGAGGGCGAGAAGTACACGCCCAACCAGCAGGAGAACATCGCCCGCAACAAGACGCTGATCAACGGAGCCCGCTACTACGTCGATCACGCCCATCCCGAGTACTCCTGCCCGGAAGTGACGAACGTCCGCGACCTGGTCGTCCACGAGAAGGCCGGCGAGCGGATCGTCGAGATCAGCCGACGCGAGGCCCAGGCGTTGCTGCCCAAGGGCACGCAGATGCTGATCTACAAGAACAACAGCGACCGCAAGGGCAACAGCTACGGCTCGCACGAGAACTACTTGATGGACCGGCGCACGTCCTTCAAGCAGATCGTCGAGCACCTGATGCCCTTCTTCGCCACCCGGCAGGTCTACACCGGCGCCGGCAAGGTGGGCAGCGAGAACCGGGGGCAGCCCTGCGACTACCAGCTGGCCCAGCGCTCGGACTTCTTCGAGACCGAAGTGGCGCTGGACACCATGGTCAAGCGGCCGATCATCAACACCCGGGACGAGCCTCACGCCGACCGCGAGAAGTACCGGCGCCTCCACGTGATCGTGGGCGACGCCAACATGAGTGAGTACACGATCTATCTGCGCAACGGCGCAACGGCGTTGGTGCTGGCGATGATCGAGGACGGCGCCATCACGAAGGACGTGTCGCTCCGGGACCCGGTGCGCGCCATCCGCGAGATTTCCCACGATCCCACCTGCAAGCTCGAGGTGCAGCTCGACCGCGGGCCCAAGGTGACCGCCGTCCAGCTCCAGAGGGAATTCCTGGAGATGGCGCTGGCCTATACCTCCTCGCGGGAGATCGACCCCATCACCAAGGACGTGCTGGCCAAGTGGCAGTACGTGCTGGAGCGCCTGGAACGCGACCCGATGGAGCTGTCGCGCGAAATCGACTGGGTGATCAAGAAGGCTCTCATCGAGAACTTCATGGAGCGCAAGGGCGCGGACTGGCGCTCGCCCCAGGTCGAGATGATGGATCTCCAGTACCATGACATCCGCCCGGACAAGGGGCTTTACTACCTGCTGGAGCGGAAGGGCCAGGTGGAGCGGATCGCGGACGACGACGAGATCACCGCCGCAATCCAGAAGCCACCCGAGGATACGCGGGCGTACTTTCGCGGTGAATGCCTGCGGCGCTTCCCGGACCAGGTCTTCGGCGTCAACTGGGACTCCATCTCGTTCGGCATCGACGATGAGCCCATCAAGCGCATCCTGATGGCCGAACCGCTCAAGGGCTCGAAGGAGCACGTGGAGGAACTGCTCTCGTCTTCCACGTCGGCCGCGGAGCTCGTCAAGAACCTGCGGGCGTAGCCCGCGCAGGAGGTCCCCATGGCACGAATTGCACATCCCCGCGTACCCAACGCCGACGAACGCCTGCTCGCGATGTTCGGCGCCGCGGAGTCGAAGCAAAAGCAGAAGGGCGGCGACGACGGTGGGGACGACGGCGGCGACGCCGAAGGCGGGCAGAAGCTCAAGGAAAAGGGCGAGGAGCTCAAGGCGGAGATGGACTCGTTGGTCGATGAGATCGACGAAGTCCTGGAAGAGAATGCCGAGGAGTTCGTCAAGAACTACGTCCAGCGAGGCGGCCAGTAGCACCAAGCGACTGGCGCCATCGAGAGGGGGGATCGGTGCCGTTCCGGGGACGTTATCAGGGCTCGAGCTTCTCCGAGCTCCTGGACATCGACTACACGCACATCAAGGTCGACTTTTCCGACCTGGCGCAGAAAGCGCATCAGGCCATCATCGAGGCGCCCCACGGCACCACGGTGCTGGCGCTGCGCCTGGGCGACGGCGTGCTGGTGGCCGGAGATCGGCTGGCCACGGCCGGCTACCAGGTGGCCTCGCGCGAGGTGGAGAAGGTCTTCTCCACCGACGAGCACTCGCTCATCGCCATCGCGGGGGCGGCGGGACCCGCCATCGAGATGGCGCGCCTGTTGGGCATCGAGCTCGAGCACTACGAGAAGATCGAAGGCGAGTCGCTCGAGCTGGAAGGCAAGGCCAACAAGCTCTCGCAGATGGTCCGGCAGAACCTGCCCGCCGCCATGCAAGGGCTGGCCGTCGTACCGCTCTTCGCCGGCTACGACACGCGGCGCAAGATCGGGCGCCTGTGGAAGTTCGACATCACCGGCGGCCGTTACGAAGAGACCGAGATCGAGGCCTCCGGGTCCGGCGGCATCTTCGCCAAGGAGAGCCTGAAGAAGGCCTGGCGTCCCGGCCTCTCCCGCGAAGACGGTCTGCGCACGGCGCTGGAGGCGCTGCGCGCGGCTGCGGACGAGGATCGCGCCACCGGCGGCGTCGACCTGGAGCGCGGCATCTATCCGATCGTGAAGATCTGCACCGGGCCGGGCATCGAGGACATCGAAGAGTCCGAGATCGCCGGCGTGCACCGGGCGATCGTCGAATCCGCCAGGGAGCGAGGCTGATCCCATGTCGATGCCGTTCTACGTCTCACCCGAACAGCTCATGGCCGACAAGGCCGAGTACGCCCGCAAGGGCATCGCCCGCGGCAAGTCGATCGTCGCGATGGTGTACGCCGAAGGGATGCTGCTCATGGCGGAGAACCCGTCGGCGAGCCTGTCCAAGATCGGCGAAATCTACGATCGCATCGGCTTCGCCGGAGTCGGGAAGTTCAGCGAGTTCGACCAGCTGCGGAAGGTGGGCGTTCGCTACGCGGACATGAAGGGCTACGCCTACAGCCGAGACGACGTGCGCGGCAAGTCGCTGGCCAACGCCTACTCCCAGGCCATCGGCGACGTCTTCACCAACCAGATGAAGCCGCTGGAGGTGGAGATCGTGGTCGCCGAGGTGGGCGACCCTCGCTTCGAAGGCCACGAGGAGAACTCGATCTACCGGGTGCAGTTCGACGGCAGCATCACGGATCACGAGGGATTCTGCGTCATCGGCGGCACCGTCGAGAATCTCGAGGCGCACCTCCAGGCCAACTACAACGGAAGCCAACCCCTCGGGGACGCGGTGAAGCTGGGGCGCAGCACGCTGGAGCGCGCCACCAACGGCGACCGCGTTTCCCCCGCAAATCTCGAGGTGGCAATCCTCGATCGGCAGCGCGCAGGTCGCAAGTTCAGGCGCCTGTCTGCCGAAGAGTTACAAGGTATCCTGGAGGGGTGAGCCCCGGCCGTTCGGGGCCCTAGAGGCAAACGAACGTCGTGCAGAAGCGGATCTTCGGGCTCGAAAATGAGTACGGAATCATCTTCACGCCTGAGGGCCGGAAGACGCTTCCGGTCGAGAAGGCGATCCGCTTTCTCTTCGAAAAGCTCATCACCACCGAGCACTTCCTCAACGTCTTCCTCGAGAACGGCGCGCGCTTCTATCAGGACACCGGCTGCCACCCGGAATACGCCACCCCGGAGTGCGCTTCCCCGAAGCAGCTGATCGTCTACGACAAGGCCGGCGAGCGCATCCTGGAAGACCTGCAGGACTACGCGGAGGAGAAGATCCGCGAGGAGCGCGTCGCCGGGAAGCTTTCCATCTTCAAGAACAACACGGACTTCGTCGGCAACAGCTACGGCTGCCACGAGAACTACCTCGTGGACCGCGACGTGGACTTCTACTACCTGGCGGAGCAGCTGATCCCGTTCCTGGTCACGCGCCAGATCTTCACGGGCGCGGGCAAGGTCTTCCAGACCCAGGACGGCGTGCACTACTGCATCAGCCAGCGCGCCCAGCACATCTACCAGAAGATCTCGGGCACCACGACCAACGACCGCTCGATCATCAACACGCGCGACGAGCCCCACGCCGACCGCGAGAAGTACCGCCGCCTGCACGTGATCGTGGGTGACTCGAACATGTGCGAGTACACCAACTTCGTGAAGATCGGCACGTGTGCGATCGTCCTCCAGATGATCGAGGACAACTACATCAACAAGGACTTCACCCTGCGCAACCCGGTGAAGGCCATCAAGGACATCTCGTACGACACCACGTGCAAGCGGCGGCTGCGCCGAGATCCAGCGCGAGTACTGCGAGATGGCCCAGAAGTACATCGAGCACTACCCGGTCTCGGAGGAGCTGAAGGAGGCCGTGGAGAAGTGGCAGTACGTGTTGGACTGCCTGGACACGGACCCGGACAAGCTCTCCCGCGAGATCGACTGGGTGATCAAGCGGCGCATGATCAACTCGTTCCTGGAGAAGCGGGACCTCACCTGGAACGATCCGCGCGTCTTCATGCTGGACCTGCAGTACCACGACATCCGGCTGAACCGGGGCCTGTACTACCTGCTGGAGCGGAAGGGCGCGGTGGAGCGGATCGTCTCCGATGACCACATCATCAAGGCCAAGACTGAGCCGCCGCCGGATACCCGCGCCAAGATGCGCGGCGAGTTCATCAAGCTGGCCCGCCAGAACTCGATCCAGTACGACCTGGACTGGTCGAACATCCGCCTGGGCAACCTTCTCAACGTGCGGGTGATCTGCAACAATCCCTTCGAGACGGACACCGAGAAGGTGGCCGAGCTGGTTCGCACCATCCAGAAAACGAACCTGCGCAAGACGAGCCTCTCGAAGCTGGTCATCCAGTCCTAGGAGCCCCCCATGGCCGAGCCCGCCCCCCACGTCGACGCGCCGCGCGCCGTCGAGGACACCCCTTCCATCGCTCCCGAGTCCGAGCCCCAGGAGCCGACCCGAAATCGCTCGGGTCTGCTGGTGGCCGCTGTGGCCCTGCTGGGCCTGTTCGCCGGCTTCCTGGCCTGGCAGACCGCTCAGCTCCAGTCCGAGAACACGGCGCTGGAGGCCCAGGTGACCACCCTCCAGGAGCAGGTGCGCGCCTACGAGACCACCGTGGACGGCGCCCGAGAGCGCGCCGCCGGCCTGCGCAGCCAGCTCGAAGAGCTGGAAGCCTGGCTCGCCCAGTAGCGTCAACCAGCGGGACAGTCCCATAGGTTGACTGGTAGAATGGGGCGATGGCACCCAAGGTCGTCGTTGGAATCGTCTGGGTCTACTGCGCGCTGTGCTTCTTCGCGCCGCTGCCGCTGGCCGGGACCGGCCGGCTGCTCTTCTGGGGCTTGCTCATCATCCACGCGGTGGAGTGCGTCGTCTTCCTGCCGCGCATGCGCGCGGCAGGCGGGTCGCTGGGCCAGCACATCGTGCAGGTGATGCTCTGGGGCGTGATCTACGGAAACACGCTGCCGAAGCCGTCGCAGAGCTAGTCGGCGTCGCGCGCTAGTAGCAGTTGCGCGGGTCCGCGCACTGCACCTTCTCCTCCTCGCAGCCGGTGCGTCCGTCGCGCCAGCCGCAGGGCGACTCGCGGATCTCCTGGTTGCCGTCGCCGGCGCAGCCCGCGGCCAGCCCCAACGTCAGCGTCAGCAGTACGATTCCCGACATCACGCTCGCCCGCTTCTTCATCATCCTCACGCCCAGCATACGGCGATGCGCCGCGGGCCTTCGTAGGGAAGGCGCCCGTGGGACATCGAATGATTGTCGATCGCGATCACGTCGCCCTGCCGCCAGGGCTCGACGATCAAGTGCCGCCAGACCACGTCGCGCACGTGCTCCAGATCTTCGTCCGGGATCTCGCTGCCGTCGAGGTAGGTGGAGTGCATGCCGCGCTCCTCGGGAGGCGTGGCGCGCAGCCGCTCCTGAAGCGTGCGCGCCATTCCGAGCACTCCCTGATGGCGTTCGCTGGGTCGGAAGCGGGCGATCCGCTCGTACTCGCCCACGGCGGTCCCGACGTGGAACGTGGTCACGTGGTTATGCCAGGCGGTCTCGCCCGTTCGCGGGTGGTCGCGGCTGACGGGCTGGCTGGACACCAGGCGCAGGGCGCCGCCTTCTACCCAGACGGGCTCGAAGCCCTCGCGCCGGCAGGTCTCCTCCACGACGGCGCGGTCGTGGGTCTGGAACATGTCCGGCCACGGCTTCAGCTGGGTGGGATCGCCCGAGTCGGGCTGCCCCGGACCCGCGTAGTTGCGCACGTGAAGCAGCCCCCCCTCTTCGAAGCGCTTCTTGACGCCCGGATCCAGGTCCTGCCACACCTTGCGGAAGTCGCAGAGAGGCGTTTCGCCCGAGCCCTCTGCGGGCGCCTCCAGTGCGCAGAAGAAGAGCCGCCGCGGAGGATTGGCGCAGAAGCTCATCTCGCAATGCTGCGGAATCGGGAAATAGTCCGGCAGCTCGCTGGCGTTGAAAACGTAGTCGCTCAGGGAGTCGCGGGGTGAGGTTCCCAGGTACTCGTTGCTCAGCTCCTCGTCCACGCAGCGGGCGAGCTGCTCGAAATCGCCGGGCTTCTCCACCGGGAAGCCCCGGAACAGGATCGCGCCGTGCAGCGTGAGCCAATCCTGCACCTGCCCGGCGTTCTCGCGCAGCCAATCGCAGAGCCTCCCCAGGTCGTCGTCGCCCGCGGGCTCGATGACCAGGGGCGCGCCTTCCGGCCGGCGGGGCTGGATCCTGTAGAGGGTCTCGGCCATGGCTGCCGTCTCCTGGGTGGAAGACCCAGTCTACCGGAAGAGGCCGCCGGTCGACTAAGGTCGGGACGGAATGACCACCCGCGCGTCACGCTGGATCCTGTGGCTCGGGTTGGCGCTGCTGGCGCCGGTTCCCATCCTCGCCTTCGGCAGCGGCCGGGTGCCGGCCGCGGAGCTGGCCACCCTGGCGCTGGCGACCCTGGCGGTCTGGGGAACCGAGGGCGGCGCGGGTGCCGTGCCCGTGATCTTCCTGGTCCTGGCGCTACACGCGGCAACAGCCCTGCTGGTGTGGTGGCTCGTGGCGGGGCTCGCCACCCGGGCACTCGCACGCCGCTCCGGGCCCCAGCGTGCGTTGGCGACGCTGGCGGCGCTGCTGGTGGGTGGGGCCGTGAGCCAGGTGTTCCCGATCTACCGCGATCCGTACCGCGCGCTTCCGGACGCGGTAACCACATCGCCGGACAACGCGCGCCGGCTGCCTCCGGATCGCGCCGCCCTTCCAGCCCCGGCGCCCGAGCCCGGCCTGCCCTTTGCGCGCACCGAGTCGCGCGAGCCCTGCGCCCACTTCGACCCCTTGCGACGGCCGTTCTGGGGCGACAGCCACGTGCACACGGTGCTCTCGTTCGACGCCTGGGGGCAGGGCACCCGCAACACGCCGCGCGACGCCTACCGCTTCGCCCGCGGTGAGCGAGTCCGGCCGGCCGCTGCGAACCGTGCAGCTGCGCCGCCCGCTGGACTTCGCCATGGTGAGCGACCATGCGGAACTCCTGGGCGAGGCGCGCATCTGCTCGACGCCCGGGCTCGCCGGTCACCGCTCGCTGGTCTGCCGCATCACGCGACGCTGGCCGATGCTTGGCTACGGCATCGTGAACAGCCAGATGCTCGACGAGGCCGACCCCACCCGGTACGGATTCTGCGGCCCCGACGGAGAACGCTGCCGTGAGATTGCCCGCATCCCCTGGCGAGAGATCCAGGACGCCGCGGAGGCCGCCTACGATCGCAGCAGCGCCTGCCGCTTCACCAGCTTCGTGGGCTTCGAGTGGAGCGGCAATCCGGACAGCGAAATGATCCACCGGAACGTGGTGTTCCGGAACGAGGTCACACCACAGCTCCTGTCCAACTACGTCGACGACCGCACCGCCGCGAACCTGTGGCGCTGGATGGAGGAGGCGTGCCTCGAGCAGCCGGACCGCTGCGACGTCCTGGCCATCCCCCACAACTCCAACCTCTCCAGCGGGCGACTCTTCCCGCTGGAGGACCCAGACGGGGTGCCGCTCTCCGCCGAGACGGCGCGACGCCGTGCGCAGCTGGAGGTGCTGCTGGAGGTGACGCAGCACAAGGGAGACTCCGAATGCCGCGCCTTCGCCAGCGACGAGCTGTGCAACTTCGAGACCCTGGGATTTGCGCGCATGCGCGAGTTGGCCACGCCCTGGCAGCAGACCCCGCCGCCGCCCTTGTCCTACGCCCGCGAAGTCCTGGCCGAGGGGCTGCTGCAGCAGGCCCGGCTGGGCGAGAACCCCTTCCGTCTGGGTCTGGTGGGCGCCACCGACACGCACCTGGGCACGCCCGGGCTGGCGGACGAGGACCGTTTCGTGGGTCACGCGGCGGGCGTGGCCAGCGCGCGCTTGCGCATCGCCCCGCTGCCCGGCGACGTGCGCTTCAACCCGGGTGGCCTGCAGGCCGTGTGGGCCGAAGAGAACTCCCGCGACGCGCTCTTCGAGGCCATGCGCCGGCGCGAGACCTACGGCACCAGCGGCCCGCGCATCCGGGTGCGGATGTTCGGCGGCTGGGACCTGCCGGACGACCTGTGTGAGCGGCCGGACTTCGCGGCCCAGGGCTACGCCCGGGGCGTACCCATGGGCGGCGACCTCGGCAACGCGCCGGACAGCGACTTCGGGCGCGCACCGGCCCTGGCCATCCAGGCGCTGCAGGACCCGGGCAGCCCCGACGCAGCGGGGACTGCGTTGCAGCGCATCCAGATCGTGAAGATCTGGGAGGCGGAAGGCCGGGCTCACGAGCAGGTCTTCGAGGCGGCCGGGGATCCCGGCAACGGCGCGGACGTCGTTCTGGCGTCCTGCACGCCGACCGGCCCGGGGTTCGCCCAGCTCTGCGGTGTGTGGCGCGACCCGGACTTCGACCCGGCGCGCGGCGCGCTCTACTACGCCCGGGTGGTGGAGAATCCCAGCTGCCGCTGGAGCACCTGGGCGTGCAACGCCCGCGGCGTGGACTGTTCCGACCCGGGCAGCGTCGACGACGAGCTGGAGCCGTGCTGCAACCCGGAAGTGCCTAAGACGATCCAGGAGCGCGCCTGGACCTCGCCCATCTGGTACACGCCGCCCGGCGTCGCGCTCAGCGCGACGCCTTGAGCTGCGCCACCACGTCGGCCCAGAGCTCCCGGTCCGGCGCCCGGTTGTGCGTCAGGCTGACGCCATCGGCGATGCCCTCGAGGCGACGCTCCAGGGCCGGGGCGATCTCGGCGCGGGCCCCGACCACCGCGATCTCGTTCAGCACCGCGTCGTCGACGAGGTCGGTCATGTCGTCCCAGCGCCCGGCCTTCGAGAGCCGGTTCAGCTCCCCGTGCAGATCGCCCCAGCCGTGGCAGTCCAGGGTGGGCCGGTAGGCGGGCGTCGAGCCGTAGAAGGCCAGCTGCTTGCGGGCGGCCCGCTTCACCCGCTCGAAGTCCTCCTCGCGATCGGCGGTGACCACCAGCGTGGCGCACACCACTTCGAATCCCTCGCGCCCGCGGCCCGACTTCGCCAGCCCGCGCTCCAGCGCGGGCAGCGTGTTCTCCAGCAGCGACTTCCGAGTGTTGAAAGGGTGGGCGAAGAAGCCGTCGGCCACCTCGCCTGCCACCTCCGTCATGCGCGGCCCGAAGCCGGCGGTGAAGACCGGCGGCGGGCCGAACGGGTTGGGCCCGGGGTCGAACGCAGGAATCATCAGCGTGTGGCGGTAGAACTCGCCGCGGAAATCCAGCTCCGCCGTGCCCTCCCAGCGCGCGAAGATCGCCTTCACCGCCAGCCCGATTTCGCGCATGCGCGCGGCCGGCCGCGACCAGGGCATGCTGAAGCGGCGCTCGATGTGGGGTTTCACCTGGGAGCCCAGACCCAGCACGAAGCGCCCACCGGAGAGCGCCTGCAGCCCGTACGCCAGGTTGGCCAGGTTCATGGGGTTGCGCGCGAAGGCGATGGCGATGGCCGTGCCCAGACGCAGGTGCGCGGTGTGCTCGGCGGCGGTGGCGAGGGGCAGGAAGGGATCGTGCTTGGCCTCGAAGGTGAAGGCGCCGTCGTAGCCGATCTCCTCCAGACGCGGAAAGCTGGTGCGGACCTCGCGCGGATCCTCGAGCGGCGCGGTGGTGTAGACGAGCATGGGCGGATCAGCCGCCGGCGGCCGCCGTGTCGCCGTCGCGGCAGACGGGCATGGCGTCCACCTTCTCGCGCTCCAGCTCCAGCGCGCGCTCGGAAATGCTGCGCAGGGTGGCGCAACGAGTGGCGTCGTCGGGGAAGTCCGCGTCCTGCAGCACCGTGTCCACCAGACCCGGCACGGTGACGCGCTCGTCGCTCATGCGGATCCCTCCGCCGGCCCGGCTGTCCAGTACGAGGAACGTCTTGTCACCCGTGCCCCAGGACTCCCAGCGCGGCAGCTTCCAGTCGCGTCCGTGGCCCGGGTCTCCTTTGTAGGCGAGCTGGGCCCAGTAGGACATCATCGCCTGGGCCAGCTGTGTGCGGTCCGGCTCCGAGGTGTCGTCGAAGATGCGGTTGCCCACACGCCCCAGCTCGAAGCGTCCGAAGACAAAGGGAATCTCGATGGCGTGGGCCGCGCCCAGCAGCGTGGGAAGGTCCAGCCACAAGGGCGACGCCAGCTCATCCCAGTCGAAGCGGTAGGCGAAGACGCTGGGGCCCTGCACCCGCCGCATGGACTCGGCCGGTCCGTCCACGCCCAGGGCCTTCCAGGTGTTGCTTCCGTAGCGGGCGTCGCGTTCGTAGGCGACGGCATCGCGGCGCCAGAGGGGGAGGCGCATGACGGTGCGCACGTACTCCGGGTTGAAGGACATGAAGAGCTTCGACTCGTCGCGGTTCGTCCCCACGATGACCGGCACCTGGTTGTAGCGGCCCTCGGCCAACACGTTGCGCAGGTGATCCTCCGGAAGAACGAAGCCGTCGCGGAGGATCTCCGGCGCATCCAGCATGCCGGTGCCTCCGTAGCCGTCGTAGGCGCGCAGCAGCGCCGCGGGCTCGAGCGCGCGCAGGTACGCGGCCGTCTCGTCGGCGCTCATCGCCCCCAGACGGGTGCGGGCCGCGTCGCGGTCCGCTCCGCCATCGCTCTGCAGCAGGGTCAACAGGACCTCGTTCGAGCTGCCCGCGTGCCCCGGCTCCGGATCGTCGGCGAAGTTCTCGGCCTCGGCCGGCGAGTAGCTGCGCAGGCCGCCGCTCTGCACGACGGCGCGGTGGAACAGGCCGCGGGCCAGGGGCGAGAGCAGCA
>CAMYOO010000126.1 GCA_947260035.1 uncultured delta proteobacterium | reverse complement strand
GGCGTGCAGCAGCTGGTCCAGGCTCACCGTGGGCTTGTCCGCCGCCACCGAGCCCGACTGCTGCTTCAGGTTGGCGCCGGCGCAGAAGGTGTTGCCCTCGTTGGTTACCACGACGGCGCGCACGGTCGGGTCGTCGTTGGCGGAGACGATGGCGTCGTAGAGGCCGCGCAGCAGATCGGCGCCCAGGGCGTTGCGGTTCTCCACGTCGACGAGCGTGGCCGTCATCACGCCGTCCGCGGTCGTCACCTTCACCGGCTCCATGGCAGCTCCCATCAGCGGCCCCGGAAGACGGGGGCTCGCTTCTCCAGGAAGGCCATCACGCCTTCCCGGGTGTCCTTGCTCTTCAGGTTCACCGTCTGCGCCGAGGCTTCCCAGGCCAGCGCTTCGGACAGGCTCAGCGAGGCCGAGTTGTTGAGCATCCGCTTGGTCTGCTGGAGCGCCAGGGGAGGGCCCTCCGCCAGCCGTCCCGCCCAGTCGGCGACGAAGTCATCCAGCTCCGCGTCGGGCACGACGCGGTTCACCAGCCCCAGTTCGGCAGCTTCCTTGGCGGAGAGGATCTCGCCGAAGAAGGCCAGCTCCTTGGCCTTGTGCAGGCCGATCAGGCGCGGCAGCAGCCAGGTCCCGCCGAAGTCCACGGAGAGCGCGCGGCGCACGAAGATCTCGGAGAAGCGCGCGCTCTCAGCGGCCACGACCAGGTCGCAGCCCAGGGCCAGATTCATCCCTGCGCCGACCGCGTCGCCGTTCACCTTGGCGAGGGTCGGCTTCGGAATGTCGTGCAGGGCGATGGCCGCCGCGTTGACCGGGTGCATGGCATCGAGCGGGTGTCGCGGCACTTCCTCGACCTCGGACCGGACGCCGCCCAGGTCCGCACCCGAGCAGAAGTGCCCTCCGGCGCCGGTGACCACCAGCACGCGGTCGCCCGCGGAGTGGCCGACCTCCAGGAAGATCCGCCGCAACTCCTCCCACATGCCGCCGCCGACGGCGTTCTTCACCTCGGGCCGGTTCAGGGTGAGCGTCGCCACGCCGTTGGCGCTGCGATCCAAGAGGATCTCGTCGGCGGCCTCGCTGCCGGCCATGGCTCTCTCCTCGCCTGCTCTGCGGTAATTTAGATTGAAGTTTCTTACCCCACGTGTTACCCAGCTGTCAATGCGGTTCCGACGGTCGGGCCGCCGACGCCCTCGAGAATGGGAAAGCCATGCAGCCGCCTTCACTCGCACCGCCCCTTCGCTCCGGCCTCGACATCCGCACGCCCGAGTTCCAGGAGAACCGGGCAGCCATGCTCGAGAAGCTGGAGGAGATCGACCGCCTGCTCGACGAAGCCGAAGCCGGCGGCGGTCCGCACCACCACGAACGGCTCGCCAAGCGCGGCAAGCTGCCGGTGCGCGAGCGCATCGCCCTGGCCCTGGACCCCGACAGCCCGTTCCTCGAGATCAGCTCGCTGGCCGGGTACAACTCGGACTACGCCATGGGGGGTGGCGCCGTGCTGGGCATCGGCGTCATCGCCGGCGTCGAGTGCATCATCTTCGCCAACGACCCCACCGTGCTGGGCGGTGCGCTCACGCCCTACGTGGCCAAGAAGTGGATGCGCGCGCTGGAGATCGCGCGCGACAACCGCATTCCCTACGTGAGCTTCGTCGAGTCGGCCGGAGCCGACCTGCGCATGGACCCGGACCGCGGCGGGAAGGACGGCGAGAAGAAGCGCCGCCCCGCCAAGACCAACCACTTCGCCGAGACCGGGCGCTTCTTCTACGAGATGATCGAGCTCTCCAAGCTCGAGATTCCCTCGGTGTGCGTGGTATTCGGATCCTCCACGGCCGGCGGCGCCTATCAGCCGGGCATGTCGGACTACAACATCGTGATCAAGCAGCAGTCCAAGATCTTCCTGGCCGGGCCGCCGCTGGTGAAGATGGCCACCGGCGAGGACTCCGACGACGAGACCCTGGGCGGCGGCAACATGCACGCGGAGATCTCGGGCCTGGGCGAGTACCTGGCCGAGGATGAGCAGGACGCGCTGCGCCTGTGCCGCGAGGTGGTCTCGCACCTGAACTGGCGCAAGCCGGGCCCGCCGCCGGCGGCGGATTTCGAGGAGCCGGTGCTCGATCCCGAGGAGCTGCTGGGGATCATGGATCCGGAGCTGCGCCGGCCCGTAGAGATCCGCGACGTGATCGGCCGCATCGTGGACGGCTCGCGCTTCGAAGAGTTCAAGCCGCGCTACGGCAACACGCTGGTGTGCGGCTGGGCCTCGATCCAGGGCTACCCCATCGGGATCCTGGGCAACAACGGCGTGCTCAACCCGCAGTCGGCGGAGAAGGCCGCTCACTTCATCCAGCTCAACAACCAGATCGACGTGCCGCTGCTCTTCCTGCAGAACCTCACCGGCTTCGTCGTGGGCAAGGAGGTCGAGCAGGCGGGGATCATCAAGAAGGGCTCGCAGATGATCAACGCGGTGACCAACTCGACGGTTCCGCACCTGACCGTGATCGTGGGCGCGTCGTACGGGGCGGGCACCTACGCCATGTCGGGCCGCGCGTTCAACAACCGCTTCACGTTCATCTGGCCGTGCGCCAAGATCGCCGTGATGGGCGGCAAGCAGATCGCCGGCGTGATGTCGATCGTCCGCCGCGGCCAGGCCGCTCGGAAGGGCCTGCCCTTCGACGAGGAATCCGATGCGGCGATTCGCGCCGCGGTCGAGGCGATCCAGGAGAAGGGCTCGGTCGCCCTGGAGGCCAGCGGTGCCATCAGTGACGACGGGATCCTCGACCCGCGCGACACGCGAACCGCGCTGGGAATCTGCCTCTCGGTGGTGCGCAACAAGCCCATCGAGGGCGCCGACGGATACGGAGTGTTTCGACTGTGAGTTTCACGACGCTTCTCGTTGCAAACCGGGGCGAAATCGCCCGACGTGTGATCCGCAGCGCCCACGACATGGGCATCCGCTGCGTGGCGGTCTACGTGGATGCCGATGCGGATGCGCCGTTCGTGGAGGACGCGGACGAGGCGCTGCGCCTGCCGGGCTCGTACCTGGACGGCAAGGCGATCCTCGAGGCCGCGCGCGGCGCCGGCGCCGACGCGGTGCACCCCGGCTACGGTTTCCTCTCGGAGAACGCCGGCTTCGCCGCCGACGTGATCGGCGCCGGGCTGGCATGGGTGGGCCCCTTGCCCGAGGCCATCGAGCGCATGGGCGACAAGCTCGCGGCGAAGGCCCTGGCCGAGGAGACGCAGGTGCCCACACTGCCGGGCTCCGAGGATCCCGCCGATGCGGCCTCCGTCGGCTTCCCTCTGCTGGTCAAGGCGGCCGCCGGCGGTGGCGGCAAGGGCATGCGCGTGGTGGAGTCGGCCGACGGGCTGGACGAGGCCCTGGCCGCGGCCCGGCGCGAGGCGCTGAGCGGCTTCGGCGACGACCGCGTGTTCCTGGAGCGCTACGTGGCGCGCGCGCGCCACATCGAGATCCAGATCCTGGGCGACGCCCACGGTCAGGTGGTGCATCTGGGCGAGCGCGAGTGCTCCATCCAGCGGCGTCATCAGAAGATCCTGGAGGAGTCGCCGTCGCCGCGGGTGGATGCGGCGCTGCGCGAAGCGATGGGCGAGGCCGCGCTGCGCCTGGCCCGGGCGCTGGGCTACCGCTCCGCCGGCACCGTGGAGTTCCTGCTGGACGACGACTCCGGTGAGTTCTTCTTCCTGGAGGTCAACACCCGGCTTCAGGTGGAGCACCCGGTCACCGAGGCGGTCACCGGCATCGATCTGGTGCGCGAGCAGCTTCGCATCGCGGCGGGCGAGCCGCTTGGCTACGAGCAGAGCCACATCGCCTTCTCCGGCTCCTCCATCGAGGCCAGGCTCTACGCCGAGGATCCCGCCAACGACTTCCTGCCGGCCACCGGCACTCTGGTCGCGTACGAGCCCGCCGCCTCGCCGGAGGTGCGCTGGGATTCGGGCGTGGCGCAGGGCTCGCTGATCGGCACGGACTTCGATCCGATGCTGGCCAAGGTGATTGCCCACGCTCCCACGCGCGGCGAAGCGGCCGGCCGTCTGGCGCTGGCGCTGGAACGCACGCACCTGGGTGGCGTGGTCACGAATCGGGACTTTCTGGTGGCGACCCTGCGCACGCCCGAGTTCCTGGCCGGCGACACCACCACCGACTTCATCGACCGGGTGGAGCCGGCGCGCGGCCTCGAACCTTCCCACGAAGAGCGCGAACGCGCTGCCCGCGCCGCGGCGCTCTGGCTCCAAGGCATCAACCGCGCCGCCGCGCCGGTGCTGGCCGCGGCGCCCAGCGGCTGGCGCAACGCGCGCCTGCCGGATCAACGGCTCGTTTTCACCCACGGCGAGAGCGAGGTGGCCGTGCGCTACCGCCGGCTGCGGGACGGGCGCTTTCGCTTCGACGACGGCAGCTCAGCGCGCATCCACGCCTGGAGCGGCGATGCCATCGACGTGGAGGTCGAAGGTCGGCGCAGTCGGACTCGGATCAGCCGCTCGGGAGACCGCCTCATCGTGCACGGGCCCCGAGGCGACCTGGAGCTCACGCTGCAGCCGCGCTTCGAGATTCCGGGCAGCGAGGACGTATCCGGCGGCTTCGTCGCCTCCATGCCGGGCAAGGTGATCGAGCTCCGCGTGCAGGCGGGCGACCCCGTGAAGGCCGGCGAGACGCTGATCGTGCTGGAGGCCATGAAGATGGAGCACCCCATGCGCGCCACCGAGGACGGTGTCGTCAGCGAGGTGCGCGTGTCCGAGGGCGAGCAGGTGGAGGCCGGCACGGTGTTGCTGGTCGTGGAGTCCGCCGACGCGGACGACAAGGGAGACTCGTGATGGCTGACCCGATCCGGATCGCGAACTGCTCGGGCTTCTTCGGCGATCGCCTCTCGGCGGCTCGGGAGATGGTGGAGGGCGGGCCCATCGACGTCCTCACCGGCGACTGGCTGGCCGAGCTGACCATGCTGATCCTGGCGCGCACGCGCCTCAAGCGTCCGAACGGCGGCTACGCGCGCACCTTCGTGATGCAGATGGAGCAGGTGATGGGCACCTGCCTGGATCGGGGCATCAAGGTGGTCTCCAACGCCGGCGGCCTGGATCCGGACGGCTGCGCCGAGGCGGTGGCCGAGGTGGCGCAGAAGCTGGGGCTGAGTCCGAAGATCGCCTACGTGCGCGGCGACGATCTGGTGCCGCGCATGGCCGACCTGATCGCGTCCCACCAGCTCAGCCACTTCGAGACCGGCGAGCCCATCAAGGATGCGTCGGCCTTCCTCACTGCGAACGCCTACCTGGGCTGCTGGGGCATCGTCGATGCGCTGGAGCAGGGTGCGGACATCGTGATCACCGGCCGCGTCACCGATGCAGCGGTGGTCTGCGGCCCGGCGGCCTGGCACCACGGCTGGGGCCGCAGCGACTGGAACGCGCTGGCCGGCGGCGTGGCGGCGGGTCACGTGATCGAGTGCAGCACCCAGGCCACGGGTGGGAACTACTCCTTCTTCACCGAGGTCCCGAACATGACCCGGGTGGGCTTCCCCTGGGCGGAGGTCGCCGCGGACGGCTCCTCGGTGATCGGCAAGCACGACGGAACCGGCGGCGAGGTCTCGGTCGGGACGGTGACGTCGCAGCTCCTCTACGAGATCGGCGGGCCCCAGTATCTGGGCCCGGACGTGACGACGCGCTTCGACACGATCCAGCTGGAGCAGGTGGGCAAGGACCGGGTGCGCATGCACGGCATCCAGGGCGAGCCGCCGCCGACCACGCTGAAGGTCTGCATCAACCGGCCGGGCGGGTTCCGCAACGACATGAGCGTCTGCCTCACCGGGCTGGACATCGAGGCCAAGGCCAAGCTGGTGGAAGAGGCCTTCTGGGAGGCCTGCCCCTTCGCGCCCGAAGACTACGCCCAGGTGACGACCCGGCTGAGCCGGACCGACCGGCCCGATCCCGAGAGCAACGAGCAGGCGGTCGCCATCCTCAAGATCAGCGCCAAGGATCCGGACGCCGAGAAGGTGGGCCGCGGCTTCTCCAACGCCGTGATCGAGCTGGCGTTGGCCTCGATCCCCGGCTTCTTCGGCGTGGGGGGCGGTCCGGGGGCGGGCCGGCCCTTCGGCGTGTACGAGCCCGCATGCATTCCCGCGGAGGCGGTTCCCCAGGAGGTAGTGATCGCGGGCGGCGAGACGCGTCCAGTCTCGTCGGTGATTCCGTCGGGCGAGGCCTCGGTCACGCCGGCGGCGGGTCCCGACGTCGCAGCGCCCGGCGGTGTGACGGTTCGTGCGCCGCTCGGCGCGGTGATCGGGGCGCGTTCGGGCGACAAGGGCGGCAACGCCAACCTGGGCGTCTTCGCGCGCAGCGACGAGGCCTGGGCCTGGCTCGACGGCTTCCTCAGCGTGGAGCGCTTGAACCAGCTGCTTCCGGAGGTGGCGCCGCTGCAGGTGGATCGTCATCGGCTGCCGGCGATCCGCTCGCTCAACTTCGTGGTCCACGGCCTGCTCGAGGAGGGCGTCGCCGCGGCGACCCGCCAGGATCCCCAGGCCAAAAGCCTGGGCGAGTGGCTGCGCGCGCGGGTCGTGGACGTGCCGGAGTCCCTGCTTCCGTGAGTCCGTCGGCGGCCGGAGCTGCGCGGGAGCGCATGCGCTTCCCCGGCGTGCGTGCTCCGAAGCCGCTGCTTCCGCCCGATGTCGAGCGCATGCTCACCGAGCGTCAGCGCCAGGTGCTCGACGAGCTGGAGGTCCTGGTCGCCGGCGAGGGCCTGGCCGAGCTGACCATGGCGGAGATCGCGGCCGAGGTGAACTGCTCGCTGCGCACGCTCTACGGCATCTCGCCCAGCAAGGACGAGTTGCTGCTCACCGTGGTGGACCGGCGTCTGCACCGCATCGGCCGCAAGGCCCACGAGGCGCTCGATGCGTCGCTGTCCGCACTGGACGCGCTGCGCGCCTACCTGCACGCGGTCAACGAGGCCGTGCAGCCCACCACGGTCAGCTTCGCCCGGGACTTCGCCGGCCTCCCCGGCGCCAAGCGCCTGCTCGACGCCCACGAAGGCCATGTGATCGCCGTGACCCAGAACCTGCTCGACCGCGCGGTGGCGGAAGGCGAGATCGCAGCGGTGGACACGGCGTCGGTCGCTCACGTCCTGGGCGGCCTGGGCCGCGAGTTCGCGCACCCGCAGGTGGCCGAGGCGGCAAAGGCTTCACCCAAGGCCACCGCCGATGCGTTGGCCGAGATCATCCTGCGCGGGCTGGAAGCGGACTGAGTCGCCCGGTTACGCTGCTCATCCATGCAAGACCTCCCCGCCTTCGGCCTGGCCAACACCATCACCGGCTTCGCCACGTTGTTCTCGGGGATTGCGTGCCTGGTGCTGGCGCGAGCGATTCACCCGCACCCGCCGCGCTGGCGCTTCGCCTACTGGACCATCGTGGTGACCGGCGTCTTCACGGTGACCCTGCACGGGTTCGGCGAGACCAACCCGGTCTTGGGGCCACGCTGGTTCTGGGGCTTCCTGGACACCGGCAGCAACATCGTGGTTGCCTGGGCCATCGCCCTGGCCGTGCTGGGTGACTACTACGCGCCGCAGACGCGGAGTCGCGCGGGCGCCGTGCTGACCGCGGCCATGCTGATCGGCGTGGCGTGGCACTTCTACGATCGCATGCCCTCGACCGAGCGCGCCTACCTGGTCCCGCTGGGCGAGTGGGGCGGCTTTTACCCGGGCGAGACCTGCCTGATCGTCCTGTCGTGGACGGTGGTGGGGCTGTTCGTCGCGCGTCGGCAGCGGATTCCGGAGCCGGCGCGCCCGCTGCTGTGGCTGGTCTGCGGCCTCTTCTTCGCCGGCATGCTCCTGGCCACCGCACGCAACGACGTGGTGCTCTATCCGTTCTTCGCCCTGCACGCCCTTTGGCACCTGGTGGGCGCCTTTGCGTTCGTGGCGTTCTGGGCCTTCAATCACGTTCGCTTCAGCGCGGAGGCGGCTCGGCCGGCCTGAGTCGGGGCGCGACGACGGCGAGGATCCCCGCCAGCCACGATCTCGCGTGGCGCCACGCTAACTGGTTGTGTCCGTGCGCCTCTCGTCCAGCTCCTGCAGGATGATCGCGTGGTGCTCTCGGGTCAGCGGGAAGCGCCGGAACACCAGCCAGGCCGTCACCACCAGCAGGGTGGTGGGCAGCGCGAACAGGATCTTGAGGCCCAGCACGGTTTCGGGCGTCTGGGCTTCGTTGGCCCGGTAGCCGACGATCTCCAGCCCGATGCCCACGCACGCCGCGGCCAGAGCAAACGCGCACTTGCGCAGCAGCGCCGCGACCCCGGCGAAGATGCCTTCGCGTCGCTCGCCCGTTTCCAGCTCGTCCACGTCGGCCAGGTCGGCGTTCAGTGCGTAGAGGAGCGTCCAGAAGCCCACGTTGGCGACCCCGGCGAACGCCATCACCGCGAACAGCGGCGCCAGAGAGCCCGGACGCAGCAGGAAGATGCTGACGAAGGACAGGGACGAGATCAGCAGCCCCAGTCGGAAGGTCGCCGGCTTGCCGCGCGTCCGCGCACACCAGAGCCAGAACGGGTACGAGGCCAGTGCACCCAGGCCGTTGGCCAGGAAGACCTGCGCCTGGCGGATCGGATCGGTAACCAGGACCACGTACTCGAGGATGTAGAGAAACATGGAGCCGACGAAGCCCAGGCCGATGGCGGCCAGCGAGGTGGCCAGAACCAGCACGCGGAACGGCTGGTTGGTGCGCAAGGCGCGCAGCCCGACGCGCCAGGGCACGTGCTGCGGACGGCGGAACCCCGGGTCTTCGTAGGTGCCCCGCCAGGTGATCACCAGCGCCGCGGCCGCGAGCCCTCCACCGATCAGCGCCGTCCAGGCGTAGGCGCGCCGCGATACGGCGCGTGCGGTCTCGCCCTCGACCGCCGCGGCGCCCAGCACGGCCAGCAGTGCGAAGGGCAGGAGCATGCCTGTCATGTCTCCCAGGGCGCCGAAGCCCTCGCGGTAGGCGGCCATGCGCGTGCGCTCGTGGTAGCCCTGCGCCATCTCGGGGATCAGGCTCAAGGCGGAAACAGTCACCACCGTGGCCGCGGAGTAGAGCAGGATCAGCGCGGCGCCCAGGTAGAGGCCCAGCGGGGTGCCCTCCAGGCCGGGTGGCGGCGCGAAGAGCAGGCCGAAGCACAGGCCGAAGGGCAGCGCGCCCAGCAGGATGAAGGGGCGCCGGCGTCCCCGGCGCCAGTGGGTCCGGTCCGAGATCTGGCCCATCAAGGGATCGGTGACCGCATCCCACAGGGTGGCGACGAACAGGCACGCGCTGATCCAGAGCGGGGCCACCCCGACCGTATCCGTGTAGAAGATGAACAGATGCACGCCCATGCACGTGCCGACGGTGTTTCCGGCGAACCCGGAGACGCCGTATGCGACGAGCGATCCACGCGAGACGCGGCTGTAGTCGCGGGGCGGGCTCATGCGC
>CAMYOO010000125.1 GCA_947260035.1 uncultured delta proteobacterium | reverse complement strand
TGCCGGTGAGGGAGTCCAAGTTCAAGCTCTACGACGACTTCCTGTCCCACCTGGGGGATGGCCCGTTCCTGGGAGGCCGGGACGAGCCGTCGCTCCCGGACCTGTCGGCCTACCCGCAGTTCGCCCTCTACTACATCACCGGATTCCGCGGCGGCGACGACATCCTCGAGCGTCCGGCGCTGATGGAGTGGCTGGGGCGCATGCGGCCCTACCTGGACGGAAAGCCGCCCCTGATGCCCGCGGCCGTCTGCACGCGCGATCTCCCCTGACGCGGCCGAGCAGACTGCCGCTACCTTGATGGGATGACGATCCTTCCCTTGCTTCGCGTGCAAGCGCTCGTGCTCGCTGCCGCGCTGGCCTTCGGCTGCGCCAGCGTCCTGAATCCTGTCACCGGGAAGCGCGAGTGGAGCACCATGTCGGTGCAGCGCGAGATGGCCCTGGGCCAGCAGGCCGCCGCGCAGGTCGAGAGCGAGATGGGGCTCGTCGACGACCCCGCGCTCGAGGCCTACATCGACCAGATCGGCCAGCGCCTGGCTCGGTACTCGCCGCGCAAGGACGTGCCCTACCACTTCGCCGTGGCGGACATGCCGGAGCCGAATGCGTTCGCGCTGCCCGGCGGCTGGATCTACGTGTCGCGAGGCCTGCTGGCCATCGCCAACTCCGAGGCCGAGCTGGCCAATGTGATCGGACACGAGATCGGCCACGTGGCGGCGCGGCACGCGGCCCAACGCGAGACCCGCGCCGCCTCTGCGGGAATTCTGACCGCCCTGAGCACGGCGGCCGCCGCGGTTGTCGGCGGCGGAGCGGCCGCACAAGCGGTGGGGCAGATGGGTCAGGTGGCGGGTGCGGGGTACATCGCGTCCTATGGCCGCGACCAGGAACGCCAGTCCGACCAGGTGGGACAGCAGATGGCTGCGGCCGCGGGCTGGGATCCGGAGGCGATGCCCGCGTTCCTGAGCACCCTGGACCAGGAGACCCTGCGCCAGATGGGTGGGCGGCGGAACCCCACCTTCCTGGACTCGCACCCGGTGACCGCCGAGCGCGTGCAGGACACCGCGGCGCGCGCGCACACCCTGGGCACGGCGGACGTGCCGCCCATCGCCCGAGACCGCGCGGACTTCCTGCGCCGGCTCGACGGACTGCTGGTCGGGCCCGATCCGGCTGAGGGCGTCTTCGACGATGCGCTGTTCCTGCATCCCGGGCTCGACTTCGCCGTGGAGTTCCCGCGCGGCTGGAAGACGGTCAACCAGAAGCAGGCGGTCGGCGCCAGCGCCCCCGACGGGCAGGCGGCGCTGGTGCTGCAGGGGCAGGGCGCTACGGGGAACCCGGCGGCGGCGGCCCAGGCGTTCGCGCAGCAGAGCCGGCTCACGCTGGTGGACGGGGCGAACGGGCGCATCGGGGGGTTCGCCGCTTACCGGGCGCGCGCCGTGGCCAACTCGCAGCAAGGGCGCCTGGGACTCGACCTCACCTGGATCGCGCATCCGCGGGCCATGTTCCGCATCATCGGGATGACCTCCGAGGCCGGCTTCGCCCGCTACGCGTCCGACTTCGAGCGCGCGGCTACCTCCTTCCGGGGCCTGCGCCGCGCCGAGCGCAACGGCATCGTGGAGCTGCGCCTGCGCGTGGTGCGGGCCCGCGGCGGCGAGAGCCTGGCGTCGCTTTCCAAGCGCACCGGAAACCGCTGGAGCATCGAGGAGACGGCCGTGGCCAACGCGCTGTCACGCGGAGCTCGGCTCGTGTCCGGGCAGCCGGTGAAGATCGCCGTTCAGGTTCCGTACCGGTCTCGCTAGCCAGGCTCAATCGGCGCCGACGTTCGTTCGAAATGGCGTTCATGAGCGCCTGGCTTCGTCCCTACCTCCGTCTGTTGCGCGTCGACCCCACCGCCTGGGCGCTGATCTTCGCCAACCTCTATGCGGTCGCCGATTGCCTGTGGCACGGGCGTCCGCTGGCGTCGCTGATGCTCGCGTAGTGGGTGGAGGTCGGGATCATCGGCCTGCTCGCCATCCCCAAGCTGATCCTGATCGGGGGTCGCACCCTGGCCGCGCTGATGCCGGCGTATGCGATTCCCTTCGGCATCTCTTGGCTGACGGGACTGCCGCTCCTGGCCGTCATCAACAACCTGGAGGGCCATGCCGGCCAGAAGCGGATCTCCAGTGAGGGCTGGGCCGCGGCGGCGGGACCCTCGCTCGCCTTCGGCGCCAGCCACGTCTACTCGTTCTTCCACAACGACCTGGGCCGGGGTGAGTACCGCGCCTCCCATCCGCGGGACGTGCTGATCGAGGTCGTCGAACGGATGGCGCCAACCCTGATCGCCAGCTTCGCCGGCGTCGCGCTGGGTCTGGCCGCCATGCACTTCGGGCTGGGCGTGCTGGCGGTGGCGCCGTTCTTCCTGGGTCGGGTCTTCGTGGATCTGCCCGCCCACTGGCACGGCCACGGCTATCTGGAAGGGATCGAGTTCCCCTGGCTCCGCTGGCTGCACGAGCGCTGGCGCGCTCTGCGCAGCCAGCGCGTCTGACGGCTGCCGTCCGCCCTTTGCTGCTCGACCAGGGGATGTAGACTGGTTGGGACCACACCGCACCGAGGAGGTCCCGTGGCCAAGAGCATCGACTGGTACTACCACCGCAAGGGCTGAACGTCCTGCACCAGAGCGTCCAAGTTCCTGGACGCCAAGGGCATCGAGGCCAGGGAAGTGGTCCCCGCCAGCCGCAAGCTGGCCAAGGCGGACGCGGCCGCACTGGCGAAGCAGGCTTCCGTCGTGATCGTGTGCAAGGGCAAGAAGGTGGACGAGTTCAAGCCGGCCGGGAAGGCGCCGGCGAACGTCGTGGCCGCCATGCTGGGACCCACCGGGAACCTGCGCGCACCCACCATCCGGCGCGGCAAGACCGTGCTGGTGGGCTTCAACGAGGACGTCTTCGCGGACAAGCTGGGCTGAGCGGGAGGTCTCCGCGATCAGGGCCGGCCGGGCGGCAGGGCGTCTCCGGCCCACTCCACGAAGATCGGCGAGGACCAGGCGCGCTCCTGCGTCGGGGCCAGGCAGTCGTCGTCCGCGGGGCGCGACGCGCAGGCCCGGACGGAGGTGCAGCGGCCGCGCGCGTCGCGCTCGCAGCCGAGCGGGTCGGCGGCCACGGCCAGGCTGGGCTCCTCGATGGCGCGGACGTAGTAGAGGGCGTCGCGCGAGCCGGCGCCGAAGTCCTGGTCGGTGAAGGTCACCACGCACCCGGCCGGGTCGGCATCGCAGGGAAGCACCTTCCAGGGATCCTCCACCAGACCGGCCACGGACTCGTCTGGCTGCACCTGGGGACGGATGCGAACCACCTCGATGCGCGTGATGCGCCGGCGCCGGTCGGAGGCGTGGTAGCACTCGCCCTGGCACAGGCGCTCCAACTGCTCCGGCGCCAAGCCGCGCACGGACACGTCCGGGCAGCCTTCCTTCTGCTCGAAGGATCCCACGGCGCGGACTTGGAAGATGGGGCTCTGTGAGAGCTCGGTGCTGCCGCCCATGGGAAGGGTGGCGCCCCGGGAGCCGGGCGGGTTCAGCAGGTCGAACCAGAGCAGGATGCGCGGCCCGCTGGTGCCGTAGACCTCGCGGCGCTCAAAGGCCTCCCAGATCGCGTCGCGGCCGCGCCCCTCGGCGTGCACGGCGGCCAGGCCACCGGTGAGGAAGAAGGAGGCGGCGCGCTCGGCCTCGCGCAGGTTGAAGAAGCTGCCGCTGAACGAAGTGACCTCGAAGGGCCTGGAGCGCGGCTCGGGCGCCGACGGCGACGCCGGCAGCACCGCCGACGCCGCAGTGGTGAGCCGAGCCTCGGTCATCTCGGTGCGCCCGTACTCCTTGTAGCCGGTTCCCGGCCGCGCGCTGTGCACGTCGCTGGAGGCGATGAAGCCGAAGTCGAAGCGGCGCGCGCCTTCGGGCGCGTCCGGTCGCCCCAGGGCCATGATGTACTGCACGGAACTCTGCGGGCGGTAGTTGAAGGAGGGCTGGAAGCAGTCGCGGCACTGGCCCGAGTCCAGCCATTCGTCGGCTTCGGCGCCCGGCACCGTCCAGTGCCCCGCCACGTCGGCGTCCACGTAGTGCTGGCGCGCCTGGTGCGCGCGGCTTTCGCACTCCGCATCGGGTTCGCCGGCTTCGCGGCAGCGGGTTGCGATAATCTCTCCGGCGCGCCAGCACGAGGGCAGGAAGTCGTCGCGCGGCTCCGGGCAGCTTCGCGACCCGTCGTCGTTGTGGATCACCTCGCGCCAGTCGCGGAACTCCTCGGAGTTGCCGTGGCCCGAGAAGATCTCCACCAGGGTCTGGCGGTCCGGGTCGTGCTGCGCCGGGGTGAGTTGCTTGTCCCAGGCCGAGCCCTCGGGCGTGTAGTAGCCCCAGGTGGTGCCGTGGGGGATCACCAGGCTATCGAAGCCCCAGTCGTCCAGCTTGGCGAACAGGTCGCCGGGCGTGGCCGCCGACTCGCGGCAGCCGGCGGGTAGCTCGCGGACGGGTACGCCGTCGGCGCAGTGTGGGGCATCCGTCATGTCCTGGAAGTACCGGATCAGGTCCAGGGAATCGCGGCCCGGTCGCACCACGCCCAGCAGGCCCAAGCTCAGCGTGCCCGGAATGGCCTCGTCGCGACGGTCGTAGGCGTCGGGCGGGGGGCGCGCGGCGATCGGGCGGGCTGGAACCTGGTCGTCCGCCAGGCTCTGGAGGATCACGTTCTTGTGCCCGTAGTGGTTCTCCGGGCGGGTTCCCATCTGCGGCCACTCCCAGCCCAGGAAGGAGACCAGGTCCGGGTCGGCGGGCTCGGCCGTGGCGTCGCACTGGCGCACGGCTTCGACCGTCTCCTCCCAGTTTCGCCGGTTCAAGGCGACGGCGTGGTCGTTGATGGACCAGAAGTCAATGGCCGCGCAGTAGCGCGCGAAGTCGCAGGCCTCGGATACGGGATGCGCGCCTTCTCCCCCGGCGGTCGGCAGCGCCATCATGAAGGCGTCCAGCGAGAAGGTGCTGTGCACGTGGAGGTCCCCGAAGAGGATCTGCTTCGGGTCCCGCAGTCCGACGCCGCCCGCTGCGTCACGCTGTAGCACGGCGCGTTCGTCCACGGCGGCGCCCGGCAGCGCGGCGCCCTGCACCTCGCCCGCGCCCCAGCGGCGGCCCGGTGCGCCGCTGCCGATGACCCAGAGCGCGGCGATCCCCAGGGCGGCAAGCAAGAGCAGTCCGACGACGATTCGCTTGATCATCCGGACAGTCTACTGCTCGCGGCCAAAGGGGGGTCCTGGTAATTTAATCCCCGCGCGAGGCCTTCAGCTCGCGCTGCGCCCTGCGATAGGAAGACCTGAACAGCCGCGCCGATAGCGCCGGGGAGAGGCGCTCCAGGTACCAGAAGAGCCGCCACCAGCGCGGCTCGATGATGATGGCGCGGTTGCGATTCACGGCGGCCAGGGCGCGCTGCGCAAACCGCGCCGGGTCCATCGGCCGCAGGCGCTCGAAGAGTCGCTCACTCTCCTCCGGGTCGAAGTCCAGCTTGACGCGCCCGTAGCGGCCACCCCGCAGGATGGGCGTGCGGATCACGCCGGGGCACAGCACCGACACCCGAACGCCATACGGCTCCGCCTCCAGGCGCAGGGACTTGGACAGGCCGACTACCGCGTGCTTGGTGGCGGTGTAGCTGCCCTGGAAGGCGCCGGCGATGAGCCCCGCCATGGAGGCCGTGTTGACGATGTGTCCGGAGCCCTGCTCGATCATGCGCGGGTAAGCCGCCAGGATGCCGTGGGCCACGCCGCGCAGGTTGACGTCGATGACGTCGTCCCAGTCGGCCGTCTCGTACGTGGCCATCTCCGCGCCGACGCCGATGCCGGCGTTGTTGAAGAGGTAGTCCAGACGTCCCGCCGCGGCAGTCGCGTCGTCCACGACGGAGCGGAAGCCCTCCGCGTCGCGCACGTCGAGCTCCGCGACATCGGCGAACCCTCCGCGTTCGCGGATCCCGGCCGCCACCTCCTCTGCCAGCTCGAGCTGGCGGTCTGCCAAGGTGACGGGGACTCCCCGGGCGGCCAGCGCCTCGGCCAGCGCCTGCCCGATGCCCGATGCCGCGCCCGTGACCACCGCCGCGCCGCTCATGGCCTACACCCTAGCAACCCTGCTGCTCCGGCACCGGGTGGTATCCTTGGCGTTGGGTCTCGGCGCTGCTCGCCGACGCGCCCGGAGGTAGAGCATGCTTCGCCCTGAAACCCTGATCGATGACCTGCGCTTTCCCGAAGGCCCGCGTTGGCACGATGGACGGCTCTGGTTCTCGGATATGCACTCGCAGCAGGTGCTGGCGGTCGACTTGGACGGCAAGGCCGAGACCATCGTCGAGGTTCCCCAGGATCCGTCGGGTCTGGGCTGGCTCCCGGACGGGCGGCTTCTTGTCGTCTCCATGCAAGATCGCAAGCTCATGCGTCTGGATCCGCAGGGCCTGGTCGAGGTGGCGGATCTTTCGGCGCATGCCTCGTTCTACTGCAACGACATGGTGGTGGATGCCGTGGGGCGCGCCTATGTGGGCAACTTCGGCTGGGACCTTCACGGAGGCGCGCCGCCGGTCGAGGCCAACCTGGTTCTCGTCGAGCCGGACGGCGCCGTGCGGGTCGTCGCCGACAAGCTCCGCTTTCCCAACGGCAGCGTGATCACACCCGACGGCCGCACCCTGATCGTGGGCGAGACCTTCGGCCCGTGTCTGACCGCGTTCGACATCGCCGGGGACGGCTCGCTCAGCGGCCGCCGCGAGTGGGCTCGAATGGAGGGCGCCGTACCCGACGGAATCTGCCTCGACGCCGAAGGAGGGATCTGGGTGGCGTCGCCGGTGAGCGGCGCCGTGCTGCGACTGGTGGAGGGCGGCCGAGTCCGACCCGGAGAAGACGCACACCCGGATGGGCCGGATCGAGCACGTGGAGGTGCCGATCCCGGGCGCCGGCCTTCCCTGAGCGCCGGCCCGGGCTCGTTCAGCCCACCGGACCGAACGATTCGGAGTGGATGCGTTCGCCGGGGACGCCGCGTGCCTCCAGGTCGTCCTGGATCCCGACCATGAAGCTCGTCGGGCCGCAGAGGTAGAAGTCCGCGTCGAGATCCGGGAGCAGCGAAGCGATCAGCTCGCCATCGACCCGGCCCGCCGTGTCGTAGTCGCGGCCTTGCTCGTCGTCGCGTCGCGGTCGGCTGTAGCGGACGTGGGATCGGGCCCCGCCGTGCCGGGCGACGAGTCGGTGGGTCTCCTCGGCCAGGGGATGGTGCCGGCCGTCGCGCGCCCCGTGCACGAACCAGAGCGGACGGGCATCGCCCGTCGCCACCAGGTCGCGCAGCATGCTGAGGAGTGGTGTCACTCCGATTCCCGTGCTCAGCAGCACTAACGGCCGGCTTCCGGGCCGCAGCACGAAATCGCCGGCGGGGCTGCGCGCGTTCAGGAGATCGCCCGGCTCCAGGTGGTCGTGGAGGTGTGCGGACGCCAGGCCTCGAGCCTCGCGCTTCACCGAGATGCGATAGCGGGGATCGCCCGGCCCGCTGGAGAGCGAGTAGGTGCGCCGCACACGCCCCGGCTGCCCCGGGACCTCGAGCTCGATGGGCAGGTGCTGACCCGACTCGAACGCGGGCAGCGCGTCTCCATCGTGCGCCTCGAATACGAAGGAGGTGACGTCGTCGCTCTCCCGGGTCTTTGCGATCAGCCGCAGGGTCCGCTGGGAGCCGACGTCGGTCCAGCGAAGCGGCACGGCGGCCTCCAGCTCGATGGCCTCGTCGAGCTGGAAGCGAAGCAGCCGCCGCGCTCCGGGGTGCGCCTCCAGGGCCGTCGAATCCCAGTCGATTTCGATACGCCCGGTGAGCTGGAGCAGGCTGCCGGTTTCGAAGTCCACGAACAGGAGCCCGGCCTGTGGTTCGAGGAGCAGATTCCCGATGGTGTTGAAGTGGTTGTTGCCGGCGTAGTCCGGAAAGACCAGACCGCGCTCCCCTTCGACGTGCACGAAGCCCGGCTCGCCGCCGCGGTGTGACGCGTCCATGCCGAAGGCGGCGTCTTCTCCCCGGCCGCGGTGACCCGTTGCGATGAAGAAGGTATCGGCCCCGCCGATCCAGCGGGCCAGCTCGGGGGAGAAGCGTGTGTGGTGACGGCGACGCGGCGCCGAAGCCTGTGCTTCGAATCGCCAGTCGCGTTCGTGGATGTACTGCGGGCAGTTCCCGAAGCTCTGCTCGACGCCCAGCACGAAGCCGCCGGCGTCGGCCGAGGCGACCCGACCGTTTACGCGGTTGCGCCGCCGCGTGGCCAGCTCGATTCCCAGCAGGCCGAGGTCGCTTCCGGGAGTCAGCGCATGCTCGAGTGCGTCGCCCCGAGGCGGAAGCGTCGCGATGGCCAGGGAGCCGGCGTCCGGAGCCTGGGCGAATCCCGGACGGCCGGTCAGCAGCGTGGCCCAGGGGCGCCCTTTCTCGTCGCGGGCGGCCGCGACGAGAAAGGGCTGGTCGGCATAGAAGGCCTGGTGCTCGCTGGGCAGGGTGGGACGCACGACTTTCCGGGCCCAGGGCTCGATGCCCTCGTGCACGCCGAGGCGGCGCTGGACGGCTCGCTCTCCCTCGTGGAACGGTGAGCTCATGTCGGGCCTCCCTTCCTGCTTCGCGCCCGGCTACGCCTGCGCCGGGGTGATGAACTCGACGCGGATCCCGCCCGGGACGTGGCACATCATGTGCCGCGTGGGGCCGCCCTTCAGGGGCTCCGGCGGGAACTCGATCGCCACGTCGCCGCGGTCGAGCAGGCGCTGGTGCAGGGCATCGAGGCCATCGGCGTCCGGCACGTGCAGGGCCAGATGATGCAGCCCGATCGCGTTGCGCCGATCGAACGCGGCGGCCCGCTCCGGATCCTCCGCCTGCCACAGCGTGATCATGACCGCGCCGTCGCTGACGAACGCCGCCGGGTAGTCGGGCATCTCGCCGACGGTCTCGAAGCCGAGCCCCTCGGTGAAGAAGCGTTGGGCCGCGCTCAGGTCCGGGACCGTGAGGCCGGCGTGGTGGATGCCCTGGGTGGTTCGAATCGACTCGCTCATGGGAGCTCCTCCTGTGTGGTTGAAGGCAGCCTAGATGGATCCCGAAATTGAATAAATGAGGTATAATTGAGTTTTTAACTCCATTTTTCGGAGTAATCGGGGCTCGCTCACCCATGGACAAGCTCTCGGCCATGCGGGCCTTCGTGGAAATCGTGGACCGCGGCAGCCTCACGGCCGCCGGGGAAGCGCTCGACAAGTCGCTCCCGACCGTGGTGCGGACGCTGGCGGCGTTAGAGGAGGAGCTCGGCGTGCGCCTGCTGCGCCGCACCACCCGGCGCATGTCGCTCACGGAGGAGGGCCGCGCCTATCTGGACCGCTGCCGCCGGATCCTGGCCGATGTGGCCGAGGCCGAGCAGGCCCTGGTCAGCGAACGGGCCGAGCCGCAGGGCGAGATCCGTGCGACTGCGCCGGTGCTCTTCGGCCAGCGCCACGTGGCGCCGGCGGTCAGCGACTTCGTGCAGCGTTTCCAGCGAGTCCGGGTCGAGCTCTTGCTTCTCGATCGCGTGGTGAACCTGATCGAGGAGGGCATCGACGTGGCGGTTCGCATCGGACCCCTGGCCGACTCGTCGATGATCGCGGCCCCGGTGGGGCACGTTCGGCGGGTGGTGTGCGCGAGCCCGGAGCTTCTCGATCGCGTCGGGACGCCCGAGCGTCCGGAGACGCTGGCCGACCAGCCGTGCGTCCGCTTCCGGGGGATTGCGCCCGGTTCGACCTGGCACTTCCGCGAGGGTCGGCGCGACCTCCCGGTTCGCGTCGACGGTCCCTTCACCTGCAACCAGGCCGGCGCCTCAGTGGACGCCTGTGCGGCCGGGCTCGGCTTCGGGCTCTTTCTCTCGTATCAGGTGGAGCCGCTGGTTCGCGCCGGCAAGCTGCGGGTGGTGCTGGAAGCCTTCGAGCCGCCCAAGCTCCCGGTCAGCGTCGTCTATCCGGACGCGCGGCTCATGTCGACGCGGCTGCGTGCGTTCGTCGACTTGCTGAAGGAGGGCCTGAAGGGCCGGCCGGAGCTCGCCTGAGCGTTCCCGTCCTCAGTCCGGGCGGATCCGGTAGCGGACGGGCATGCGCTTGACGCCGCCCAGGAAGCTGGAGCGCATGCGCTCCACCGGGCCCGCCGGCTCTACGGACTCCAGCCGCTCCGCCAGCTCGCGGAAGATCACGCGCAGCTCGAGTCGGGCCAGGTTGGCGCCGAGGCAGAAGTGCTCGCCGATGCCGAAGCCCAGGTGGGGGTTGGGCTTGCGATCCACGCGGAACACGTCGGGATCCTCGAAGGCTTCCTCGTCCCGGTTGGCCGAGGGGTAGAGCAGGCACAGGGAGTCGTTCCGGCGGATCGGCTGGCCGCGGACTTCCACGTCCTCCACGGCCGTGCGGCAGAACTGGATCACCGGGGCCGTCCAGCGCACGATCTCTTCCACTGCGCTGTCCACCAGTCCCAGGTCACCCCGGAGCTGCTGCATCTCGCCGGGATTCTCCATCAGCGCCAGCAGGCCGCCGCTGGCTGCGTTGCGGGTGGTCTCGTTGCCGGCCACCACCAGCAGCAGGAAGTAGGAGAGCAGCTCGAAGGCGGGCATGGGCTCGCCCTGGATCTTCGCGGTGGACAGGATGCTCACCATGTCATCGCGGGGGTTCTTGCGCCGCTCCGCCGCCAGGTCCGTGAAGTACTCGAAGAGGCCCGTTCGAGCGTTCTCGACGCTCGCGCCCGGGTCGTCTCCGATCTGGTACTCGGTGTCGGTCGCTCCTGCGATCTGGTTCGTCCAGCGGAACATCAGCCGCCAGTCTTCCCGCGGCACGCCCAGCATGTCCGCCAGCACATTCAGCGTGAGAGGCGCCGTGAAGTCGGTGACGAAGTCGCCCTCGCGCTCGCTGCCGTCGCCGGCCATTTCGGCCAGGAGCTCGCGCGTGATTCGCTGGACCTCGTCGTGCCGGCGCCGGATCGCGCGCGGAGTGAACCAGCCGCTGGCCGCCTTGCGGAAGCTGGCGTGCTCCGGCGGATCCATGTTGAGCAGGTGCCGTGCCAACGTGCGCTCGCCCTCGACCGGGGCTCCCTCCTCGAAGATGGCCAGGCGCGGTGCGTTCTGGAAGCGCTTGGGCTGCTTGGAGATCCAGACGATGTCGTCGCGCTTGGTGACCGCCCAGAAGCCGACACCGCCGGGCAGGTCGAACCAGTGAACGGGTGCTTCCCGGCGCAGGCGCTTCCAGGCAGCGTGGGGGTAGCCCTGGTTCGCGAAGGTGTCCGGGCCGATGACGTCCAGGGTGGTCGGGAAGGGAGCGCCGCTCATCTCGGGAGGCTACCGCGCGATCGGGCGGCGTGCCCAGGCTCAGAAGAGCGCAATCGGATTCACGGGTGATGCGGTTCCGCCGACCAGCACGAGGGGTGCGATGGTGATCAGGAACTCCCAGCGCCCCGCGTCGTTGCACGCCCGAGCGAGATCTTCCAGGTCCAGGTTGTCCAGCAGGTGCAGGCCCATGGCGACGATGGCCACCGAGTGGATGGGCAGGCGGAACGCACCCGAGCGCGAAGGCACCACGTCCGAGACGCCATCGCTGCCCAGAGCCGCTACGTCGCGTTCACGAAGCCATGGAAGACACGCGGCCTGGAGCCCCGCCAGCGCCTCGTGGGGGTCCCAGGGGCCGCGCTCGCCGCGTAGCGCCCAGCGGCCCGTGCGCACGAAGAGCACGTCGCCGAGCTCTACGCGCACGCCCGCCGCGCGTTCGGCTTCCTCCAGGTCCTGCGGATGGATCGGCTCGCCGGCCTCGAGCCACGCGACGTCGCGGAGTCGCGGTACGTCGAGCAGGATGCCCCGCGAGACGATGCCGTCGCGCAGGGCGTCGATGGAGAGCGACTCGGCCCCATGTGCGGTGACACGCTCCGCCGGCGCGCCGTTGTAGATCCGGCCCTCGTGGAAGATGTGACACAGGGCGTCGATGTGACTCACCGAGTAGCCGTGGGGCGCCATCCCGAAGAAGTCGCCGCCGTAGCCCTCGCTGGCGGTGCCGATCATGTGGTGCAACACCGGCTTGTGAACGTCGACGGCGGGCTCGGTGGGAAGCGGGCGCGCGCACGACACGGAGCGCCCGTCCGCAACCAGGCCGGCCGCCGCGGCGCGCTTCGCGGGCGTGATCGTGTTCAGCGTGCCGAGTTGGTCGTCCTCACCCCAGCGCCCCCAGTTGGACAGCGAGCGATGGAACTCCGCTACCGCCGCCGCGTCCGCATTGCTTCGAGTCGTGCTCATGGGTCTCCTGCCGTTTCCGGGTTCCGCGCCGAGCCATTATGCATCGCCGGCGCCGTGATGGCGCGGGGGAGGTCGGGTACGCTGGAGCCGCCGTCGGGCCGGCGCTCGGGCCTCCGGCCTCAGCTAGCGGAGCGTACTTTGGGCCTGACCTTCTGGGACGGCGTTACCTTCGTCGGTTTTCTCGTTGCCGTCGTCGGGATCTCGTTGTACGTGTCCCGGAAGGAAGACACGTCCGAGGACTACTTCCTCGCCGGTCGCAGCCTGACCTGGTGGCTGATCGGCTTCTCGCTGATCGCCTCGAACATCTCGACCGAGCACTTCATCGGCATGGCGGGTTCCGGGTTCGGTGCCGCCGGGCTGGCCATCGCCAGCTACGAGTGGATTGCGGCGATCTCCCTGGTGGTGGTGGCGTTCTGGCTGCTGCCGCTCTTCCTGCGGCTCGGCATCTTCACCATGCCGGAGTTCCTCGAGCACCGGTACGGAAACCCGGCGCGCACGATCATGGCCGTCTACCTCATGGCGGCCTACGTCGGAGTCGCCATCGCCGGCGTCCTGTACTCGGGCGCACTGGGTCTTCAGACCATCTTCGGGCTCGAGATGACGCTGGGAATCTGGCTGATCGGAATTCTCGCCGGCGCCTACACGGTGTACGGCGGCCTCAAGGCCGTGGTCTGGTCCGACCTGCTGCAAGGCGGCGCCCTGCTCATCGGCGGGCTCGGCGTCACTGCGATCGGACTGAGCCGGGTGGGCGGGCTCGGCGCGTTCCTGGACACGAACGCCGACAAGCTCCACATGGTGCTTCCGGCGGATCATCCCGAGCTGCCGTGGACCGTGCTCCTGATGGGGATCTGGATTCCGAACTTCTTCTACTGGGGCTTCAATCAGTTCATCACCCAGAGAACGCTGGGGGCGCGGTCCCTGGCCGCCGGCCAGCGCGGGATCGTGTTTGCCGCTGCGCTGAAGCTGTTGATTCCCTTCATCGTCGTGTTTCCCGGCATCATCGCATTCCAGCTCTACGGCAGCAGCCTGCGGGACGGAGACCAGGCGTACCCCATGCTGATCCGCGAGTTGGTGCCGAGTGGGCTGCGCGGCGTGATGTTCGCGGCGCTGTTCGGCGCGATCATGAGCAGCCTGGATTCCATGCTGAACTCGGCGTCGACCCTGTTCACCATGGACATCTACAAGCGGCATTGGAGGCCCGATGCCGACCCGCACCGCATCGTGAGGGTGGGGCGGATCGCAACCGCTGTCTTCGTGGTGCTGGGCTGCCTGCTGGCGCCGTTTCCCGGGCGCTTCGAGGGCGTGTACGCCTACATGCAGCTGGTGTGGGGCTTCATCTCACCGCCCATCACGGCGGTGTTCGTGTTCGGCCTGATCTTCCGCCGGGCGCCGCTTTCGGCGGCGGTTGCCGGCCTCCTGATCGGACCCGCGGCCTACGGTCTGCTCAACTGGCAGCTTCCGCAGATCGCCTTCCTGAACCACATGGCGATCACGTTCGGCCTGGTCCTGGCGGTGATGGCCGGATTCACCTGGGCCCGCCCGCTGTCCGCACCGGTCGGCTTTGCGACGGCATCCGACATCGACCTGACCCCGAGCCGCAGCGCCCGCATCGGCGGTGTCCTCGTCGTCATGGCCACGATCCTGCTCTACGGGGTGTTCTGGTAGTCCGCGAAGAGCGGTAGCGCCTGGCGCGCCCAAGCACCGCCTGGCTGCATCTCGGTGGCTGGGATCTGCAGGAGGGCGCCGCGGGAGCGCTGGGGCCGCGGGTTCCCTCCTGGATTCGCTGTCGGCCGGAACCGGGAGGGGTCCTCGCCCGTCCGACGCGCGACGCGCTTCTCGAGCCGGGCGCGGGCGGCGGGAAGGCGCCGGTCGCGCGGATCGTCTGGGACCCCAGTGTTCCGTTCGCCCAGCCGCTGCGACTCGGCGCCGCCGGCTCCGAGTACCTGGAGCGCGGGACGCCCGGTCTGCTGCTGGTTGCCGGTGCCGAGGGGACCGACCGGATCGTCTTCGGCTCGCCTACGCATCCGGACCTGGCGCTGCTCCTGGACCCCGAGCGCGAGCGCTACCTCCTGGGCTCGCCCCGGCTCGTACGCTCCACCTACGTCCGGCTCATGCTGCGGGGCGCACCGGGCAGTGAGCGCTTCGAGAAGGTCTTCGAACGCCGCGCCGATCTGGGCGAACGCGTGACGGTCTGGCGCGTGCGCTGGCCGGAGGAAGGCTGAGCGCTCGACTCAGGGCTGCGGCGCCTTCCATGCGCCGCAGCGGGGAAACTGGTACAAGCCCCAGCATGCGGCGGCTGCTCGTCCTGCTCGCCTTTGTCCCGGCTGTCCTGACGGGTCTTCTCGTGGCTCAGCACGCGGAGAACGTCCCGGTGTGGGACGACTTCGACCGGGTCCCGCTGCTGGAGAGCTTCGCCGAGGGCACGCTGAGCTTTCGCGACCTCTACGCCCCGCACATCGACCACCGCATCCTGGTTCCCCGCCTGTTCATCCTGGCCAACGCGCAGCTCACGGGCGGGAATCTGGTGTGGGAGAACGCGCTCGTATTCCTCGTCGTGCTGGCGACGGCCCTGGCCCTGGCCGCGCTCCTGCGCCGCAGCGTGCCCCTGACCCCCGCGGCGGCATTCGCGGCCGTGCTCGGAATGAACGCGCTGGTGCTCTCCCCCCTTCAGTGGGAGAATTTTCTGTGGGCGATCCAGACCGCCTTCGTGCTGCCCATGGCGAGCCTGGTTGCGGCGCTGCTGGTGCTGGAGACGCGGCTTCCGCTGCGAGCGCGTTTTGGCCTGGCACTCATCGCGGCCCTGGTGGGAACCCACAGCTTCTCCCATGGACTGCTGATCTGGCTCGCGGTTCCCGCATGGATTCTGCTCCGGCAGCCGGACTCGGCCTCCGACGCGCCCGGGGAGCGGCGAGCCTTTCTGATTGCGTGGGCGGTTGCTGCGGCGGCCGTCCTGGTCCCTTTCTTCGCGTTGGACTACCGCGCCGCCACCAGCCACCAGTACGGCGTGGGCGTGGGCAACCGCACGCCGATGGTCGCCTACGCCGGCGAGGCGCTGACCCGGCCCGGGCTCGTCGTCCGGTTCTATCTGTCCATGGTGGGAAGTCCGCTGTCGCGCCTGGGGCCGTGGGCGCCTGCGGACGTGGCGTGGGTGTGGGGCCTCGTCGTGCACGGCCTGCTCGCACTGGGCGTGGGAACGCTGCTGGCGGCGCGCGACCGGGAGCTCTGGAACCGCAGCGTTTCGTGGCTGGTCCTGGCAGGAGCGACCCTGGTGGCTTGCGCCCTGGCGGCTCTGGGGCGCGCCGTTCCCACGAACGGCCTCTACGCCCTGGCTCCCCGCTACGTAAGCGTGTCCGAGTACGCACTGGTTGCGCTGGTGGCGTTGGGTGCACTCCTGGCGACGCGAGGACCGCGCAGCCGCGCGGTCGTCCTGGTGACGGCCATCGTGCTGGCGGCGCCCGTGGCCGCGGGCTGGAAGGCGGGAATCCGGGGAATGCGCGCGTGGCAGACGGCACGCCTGGAGGCGCGCACGTCGCTGATCTTCATCCGTGATTTCGCGCCTCGCTTCATCGTGCGCCTGGACTCCGATTACGACGCGGTTCGCAAGAACGCGGATCGCATGGATCGCTACGGCTATCTGGATCCTCCGCTCGCCCGCGATGCGCAGCCCGACGCATTCGAGATTGCCGAGCCGGGCGAGCAGCCGGCCGACGGTGGGATCGACCGCGCGCGCGCGGCCGGGGAGCGGCTGGTCGTGCACGGCCGCGCGGCCCTGGCCTCCGGTCGCACAGCCCATGGAGTCCTGCTCGTGGTGCGTGGAGGCCGGGGCCCACGCGTCGTCGCCGTGGGCGAGGGGAGGTCGCGGCCTGCAGGAGCGGTCTACCTGCACGACCACCTCCACAGCGAAGTCGAGCTCGATCCCGACGCGCCCACCGGCCACTGGAAGGCGAAGCTGGAGCTGGCACGCCTGCCGGCCTCGCCCACCATCCTTATCGAGGCCTACGCGGTGGACGCCGAGCGCATGCGCTTGCACCGTCT
>CAMYOO010000124.1 GCA_947260035.1 uncultured delta proteobacterium | reverse complement strand
CCTAGTCGGCGTTGGGCGCGATGTAATCGGTGGATTCGAGGATGACCTCGGCCAGCTTGCTGCGCAGCTCGGTCGAGAGCTTGTCGGTGGCCGCCAGCAGCAGCGCGCGGGTGCACATGGTGTCGAGCTTCGTCTGCCGAACCTGCACCGTCTCGAAGGTGTAGACCGGCTTCCCGCTGGGAAGCGAGGCCGCCTGCAAGTCGCCCCTGCGCATGGGAACGATCCGATAGGTGTTCGGGTTGTCGAGCACGATCTCCATGGCCGGCGAGACGACGCGGGGTCGCTGGACCAGCATGGCCGCCCGCAGCGTGGTGAAGTCCGCCGACGCCTTGAGCTGGGCCAGCGACTCCATCATGTCGACGTTCACGACCTCGGTGTTCTTGAACGCGGGGTCGAGGCGCATCATGTAGTCGTAGGTGACGGAGGCGCCGCTCCCGGGTCGGTCCACCGAGATCTGCCGGCCGGCGCTGGTCTTGAGATCCGCGGCGCTCAAGATGTCGCCGTCGCTCCGGGCGAAGAGGAACACGCACTCCCGGCCCAGGTCGGCCAGCACGACGAACTTGCCGCGGAACTCCGGGTTCATCTCCAGGTAGCCGTTGAGGGCGTCGGCCTGGGTGAAGGCTACGCCCACGGGGCTCTCCGGGTTGTCCAGATGGGCCAGGTTCTCCACGGAGCCGAGGCTCGCGCGGACCTCTGCGTACTGGGAATGGTCCCGGGTCAGCAGCGTGCGCAGCCGGCCGGCCATGGCATAGTAGTTCCCGCCCTCCTTGCCGGAGCTGATCACCAGGTCCGCCTCTCCCTGCGCGAACGCCGGGCCGCTTCCGGCCAGCAGGGCCAGCAGGGTCACCACGGAGCGTAGGGTCGGTCGCTTCGGCAAGGCTCGGTCCTCCTCGGATGTCGCGAGACTGCATCGTGCGGTGAAGCGTGTCAACGCATCAGCTCCGGCAGCTCCGTCGAGAGATCCTCATCGGTCAAGATGACCGTCACTCCTCGCGCGGCCAGGTCGCGGGCACGTGCGGCCCGGTCGACGGTCCAGGCATGGATGCGCAGGTGGGCGAAGTCGCTCAGGAAGGCATCGTCGATCTGGCGATGATCGATGCTCACCGCGCCGGTTCCCGAGCGCGCCGTGGTCTCTCGTACGCGCCGACGCCCGGCGTCGTCCAGATCCTTGTAGCCCTCGACCCAGTAGAGAATGCGAACGCCGGGGAGGTGGCGGCGCAAGGCCGCCAGCGCCTCCCAATGGGTGGACTCGACGAAGGTCCGCTCCAGCGCGCCGTGCCGCCGCAGCAGCGGGCCCAGATGCGAGGCCACCGCCGCCGCGTTCTGCACCGAGAGGTTCTTGAAGTCCAGGTAGAGCCCGGCCCCGGCGGGCAGCACGGCCAGATGCTGGTCCAGTGTGCGGGTCGCGTCCGACGCCAGCTCCTCTGCGGTCGGCTCGTCGTGCTGCACCACGATTCGATCGGGCGCCACGAAGAACACATCGACTTCCACACCGGGGAAGCCCAGCGCGGCCGCCGCGGCCACGGCCTCGGGGCTGTTCTGCGGGGCTCCGTCGGCGTGGAAGCCCCGGTGGGCCCAGAGCTGGGGCGCTTCTTCACCCGGCCGCAAGTCGGCGCGCAGGGCGCGGAAGCGCTCCTCCCAGTCCGCTGCGGGCGGCTCCAGCAGGTCGTGCCGGATCGCCAGGCTGGCCGCCTGCGCCACCTGGCGGAAGAAGGCCGCCTCGGCCTCGCGCGGCTCCGCCGCGCGCGGATCGCTCGTGAAAAGGGGATCTTCGCCGGGCTGCAGGGCGAGACAATGCATGCTGCTCTCGCCGCGCAGCGTGTAGCAAGCGCGATTGCCGTCGCGGTAGTGGAGCCGCTCGCCTTCCAGGTGCACCCAGGGGCTGCCGCTGCCACTGAGCGGGTCGCGGCCCAGCCAGGCCACCTCTCCGCGCAGGCCGGCCATGCGCGCCACGGCCGGCGCTACATCGATCTGGTGGATGGGCTGGGAGACGCGTGCGGGCTGACGCAAACCCTTGCTGACGATGGCCAGGGGAATGCGGAATCGCATCTCGGTTTTCTGGACCGGAGTCAGATCCAGATAGGGCTTGAGCCCCACGCTGTGATCGCCCAGCAGGACCACCACCGTGTGATCGCCCAGCTCCGATGCGAAGAGCTGCTCGAAGAAGTCCGCCAGCGCGCCGTCCACGTAGTGGAACATCGCCATGTAGCGGCGGTGGAGACGGTTGCGGCCCGGATCCAGGACGGCCTCCAGCGGCTCAGGAAGCTCGATGCCCGGAGGCGTGGTGAAGGGAACGTGGCTGGTCGCGGTGAGCAGGGTGGCGAAGAAGGCGTCGTCGTCCGCCGCGATGGACTCCAGCACCTCGAGGGAGGAGCGCAGGAAGGGCCCGTGGGCGAGTCCCAAGTCTCCGATCCGTTCGTTGACACCGCGGTCGAGGAAGAAGCTCTCGCCGAGCACGCGCTCGGTTCCGTGCGCTTCTTCGAAGCGGTCGGTGTTGTGGAAGCCCACGTCGCTGGTGTTGAGCCACAAGGTGCGGGCGCCGCTGCGCCGGTAGAGCTCCGGCAGGCAGGTGATGCGGAGGTCGGGGTAGCCGATGTAGGCGGCCACTCCGAGCGCGTTGGGAAGCATGGAGCACTTGGTGCTGAGCTGGCCGCGCACGGTCTGTCCGGCCGTAGAGGCGGAGGTGTAGGCCTGCGTGAACCAGATGGCGTGCTCGTCGAGGATCGCGCGAAGGCGCGGGAAGACGTGGGGCCCGATCTTCGGGTGCTGCAGCTCCAGGGCCCGGAAGCTCTCGACCAGCAGCACGATCGTGTTCACCGGCCCGTCGGGCGCGAGGCCCAGGTAGTCGCGCAGCGCCCTGGCATCTGCGGCGTCGGCCTGCAGGGGCCGAAGCAGCGGCCAGTCCGGATCTCCCCCCGGCCCGAAGAGCGGCGTTGCGCGCAGTGGTGCGCCCTCAGGAGGCGCGCCGGCGGCGCCGCCCTCCCGGTACGCCTGCAACGCCGCGTAGGCGCGCGTGCGCTCCGAGTCCGAGAGGGGCTCGGAGAGAGTGGAGAGGAGCCGGGCGCGGCGAGCGTCGCGCGACCAGCCGCCGGCGGGCCGTCGTTCGCTGGCCGCCAGCAGCTCGGCGGCCCAGGCTCGTACGACCTGCTGGCGCAACGGGCGCCCGAGCGGGTCGACCCAGGCCAGGCTCGTGTGCACCACGGCGGTTCGCACCGCTACCAGCGCCAGCGCGGCGCACAGGACGGCGGCGGCGGCGCGCAGGCGCCAGCCCCGGCCGCGGCCGGCGCGCAGGCGCCCGCCCCGGCCGCGGCCGGCGGCGGCCTGCGTCTCCGAAGTGCGGCCCAGCAGGCCCAGCGCGAGCGCGGCGAGAAAGAGCCCCGAGGCGACCACCACCTGCCAGGCCACGCCGAGCTCCGTTGCCGCGCCGGCCACCAGGGCCAGATCCGCCGTGTGGAAGCGCACCACCCACAGCTCCAGCACGCTCTCGAAGAAGCGGTGGTGAAGGGCGTTCGCCAGCCCGGCCAGCCACATTGCGCTCACGAGAAGCGGCCACACCAGCCGCAGGGGCAGGCGCAGCAGCAGCCACGCCAGCCGCGCGGCAACGGCGGCGCCGACCAGGACCATGGCGTCGTCCACCCAGCCCACGTGGATCCCGCGGGCCAGCGCCGTCGGCAGGTCGGTGCCCGAGTCCGAGGCTATCATCTGGCGCAGCAGTGCCAGCGACAGCCACAGCAACGCCGACGCGACCGGGCGCCGGAGCCAGCAGAGCCCCGGCGAGGCGATCAGGTCTTCGAAGCGGGCCACCCGAGCACCTTCCTGCGGAACTCGCGGATCACGGGCATGCGGTCGATCCAGCCGGAGGCGTCGGCGCGCAGATCGTCCACGGGGCTGGTCTCGCCGGCAAAGCCCTTGGGGATCTGGCTGACCCACTCGCCGTCGTCGCCGACGAAGTGGTACTCGTAGCCGGGCAGGCACAGGTCCTCGTCGATCTTCACGTACACGGTGCGCACGCCGTAGCTCGAGAGCTCGGTGGTCGTCGCCTGGGGCGGGATGATCCAGACGTGCTTCGGCCCGGCGAAGAACAGGTACTGGACCTTGCGGTTCTTGGAGAGGATCCGGAAGCGGCGCAGGCGGCCGCCGTAGAGCCGGCTACTGGACTCCTCGGTCTCCAGCACGCCGCGGCCGAAGTCGGGCTCGTAGCCGGCGGCGAAGCGCAGCGAGGTGGGGTCGTTGCGGCGCGTGAAGCGGGCGATGCGGCGTCCGCCGTGGATCCGGTTGCGCGCATCGGCCTCGGCGCGCCGCCGCGGCTCCGAGAAGTCGCGGTAGGGCTCGATGCGGCCCTCGGGACCGCGGCGCAGCACCTTTTCGATCACCGTCTCGTCCAGCGGAATGCGCCGCACGCCTCGGATCAGCGACTCCAGCGCGCTCTGCACCTCCAGCGGCAGGTCGGTGGTGGCCTCGTCCGAGGCGAGCATCTCCTCGCCGTCCACGATCTCCGTGATCGTGTCGCCCTTGCCGATCCACAGATCGCCGTTCAGCCGCGAGGTGTGGGACGCCGAACGCCAGACCAGGGAGACGTCCTTGTATAGGATGCGGGGGTAGGCGACGGGCGCGTCGCCCTGGACCAGGTAGGCCACGAAGTAGCGGATGAACTCGTTCTGGCGGACGTTGGTCAGGTAGAAGGTGGTATCGAAGACCTGGACCCGGTGTTTGGGCGTGTAGCCCTGGGTCAGCAGCGTGCGCGGGCGCGTCCTGGCCGAGCCCGCGGGTCGGATCGGCATGCCGGCTTCCAGCAGGCGCCGGAACTCGCGTTCCACCTGGCGAGGCGTCTGATCGCTGGGGCGGGAGCTGGGCTCGATACGGGTCGGGATCGGTGTGGGCATGGCGTGCGGAGCATCCCGAAAAGCCGCGCGCTCGGCCACGGGGGCTACCATGTTCCAGTGCGCCTCCCGGCGCGGGAACTCCAGGAGTCTGAATGGACCCTATCGCTCATCTACTGATAATCGCGGCCTGTCTCATCGCGTCGGGCTTCTTCTCGGGCAGCGAGACGGCGCTGCTGCGTCTGCGGGACGAGCAGGTGGAGCGCGACGTGCGCGAGGCGCGCGGCCCGGCCGTGCTGGCGGTGCAGAGCCTGCTGCGCTCCACCTCGCGCCTGCTGGTCACGATCCTGCTGGGAAACAACGTGGTGAACATCCTGGCCGCCTCGGTGGCCTCGGCCATGGCCGTCTACTACCTGGGCGAGCAGATGGGCATCACGGTGGCCACCATTTCGCTGACGGTCGTGATCCTGATCTTCTGCGAGGTGTTGCCCAAGGCGCTGGCCGCCCACAACCCGCGCGGGGTCTCGCGCATGGTGGCGCTGCCCCTGTACCTGCTGCACCAGGGGCTGCGGCCGGTCCACCTGATCTTCGATCGCTTCGTGGAGCCGTTCGTCGAGGCGGTGGCCGGCGGATCGGTGGGCGAAGACGAGGAACGTGCGACGGGCGAGGACCTGTTGACGCTCGCCCTGCGGGCCGGTCGCGGGCAACCTGAGGGCTCGCCCCTGGCCATCATCGGCGCCGCGGCGGATGCCGAGGACACCACGGTCGAACAGATCATGGTGCCGCGCCCAGAGGTCATCGCCTTTCCTCACGACACGTCTCCGGCGGAGCTGCTGGAGCGGATGCTGGGTGACCGCTACACGCGCGTCCCCATCTACCGCGACTCCATCGACACGATCCTGGGCAAGGTCCATCTGAAGGATCTGGTGCGGCTCGTCCGCGAGGGCAGGGACGACCTGCACAGTATCTTGCGGCCGGTGCTGCGGGTTCCGACCCGCAAGCCGATCCTGTCGCTGCTGTCGGACATGCAGCGCGCCTTCGCCCACGTGGCCATCGTGAAGGACGAGTTCGGCGTGACCCAGGGGCTGGTCACCCAGGAGGACATCCTGGAAGAGCTGGTCGGCGAGATCCGCGACGAGTTCGACCGCGAGGAGCTGCTGACCATCCGGCGCCAGGACGACGGGTCCCACCATGCCCTGGGTCGGGTCAAGGTCGCCGATTTCAATCGCGAAACCGGGCTCCAGATCCCGGCGGAGCCCGGCGACACGCTCTCGGGTCTGGTGTTCAATGCCGTCGGCCGCCCCCCTCGGCAGGGAGAGACGGTCCAGCTGGGTGACTACACGCTCACCGTTCTCGCCGTATCGGGCTCTCGCGTCACCCAGGTGGGCGTCGTACGAGCGACGAAGGCTCCGGCCTGACTCATCCCCAGGCGCTCAGGCGATCTTCCGCCGCCGCAGGACGGCATCCGCCAGCAGCCGCGCGCTGTCCGGCGCTACGTGCAGGAAGAAGCAGGGCTCGAAGAGCTCGGCTTCCAGAAGCGCCGGCGAGCCGTCGTCCAGCGTCACCAGGTCGTAGCGCGCGTAGAGCAGGGGAGCGGACACGCCGAAACGATCGCGGCAGAGCCGGTGCACGGCGGCCTCCACGGCGCGCACCGCGGCGAGCTGCTCCTCGCTGGGCTGGGCAGGCTGGACGTTTTCCCGGTACTCGCCGCCGCGTAGCCCTCCGCCCGGCGCCAGCATCGCGCCCTTGCGGAAGGCATGGCCGAACGTGCCGTCGAAGTGGACCAGGGCCAGCTCTCCCTCTTGGTCCACGCTTCGCGCGAAGGGTTGGATCATCACCGACAGTCCCTCAGCCAGGATCGTGCGCGCCAGCGCCAGCGCGCCCGGCGCGTCGGCGGCGAAGCGTCCCGTGTTGCGGCTTCCCGCCGAGATGCTGGGCTTCACCACGATCGGGTCGCCATGGTGGGAGCGCAGCGTCGAAACGACTTCCGCCTCGCTGTCGGCGAAGGCGGTGGGGATCACCGGCACGCCGGCCTCGGCCAGATCCGCCAGGTAGTGCTTGTCCAGGTTCCAGCGCACCAGCGAAGGCGGGTTGTGCACCGCGGCCAGGCTCTCCACGCGGTCGAGCCACTCCAGGAATTCCCGCTGCCGCGTGGTGTAGTCCCAGGGCGAGCGCAGCACGACCAGGTCGTAGGCGTCCCAGTCCACATCCGGGTCTCCCCAGCACGGGTGCTCCAGCGCGAATCCCGCGGCAGCCGCAGCGCGCTCGTGGAAGGGGCGATCCACATCCTCGTGGCCGACCCGCTCCAGGTCCGTAGTCACGTAGGCGATCCGCACGGGCGGGATTCTAGGCGCCCGGCGCGTCCGATCGGGCTGGGGTTGACACAATTTGATAATTCCATATATTTCGAATTATGGAAAAACAGCTCGCGATCTCGGCCCTGGGTGCCCTGGCCCACGAAACCAGGCTCGACGTCTTTCGCCTGCTGGTCCGGGCCGGTTCGGAAGGCCTGCCCGCCGGTGCCGTGGGCGAGGAGCTGGGCATCCCCGCGGCCACGCTTTCCTTCCATCTGAAGGAGCTGAAAGGGGCCGGTCTGATCTGCTGCGAGCGCGACGGGCGCTCCCGGATCTACAGCCCGGACTTCGCCGCCATGAACGCGCTGCTGGCCTACCTCACGGAGAACTGCTGTGCGGGCGTCGGCTCGGCCGGCGCTGCGTGCGGGACCGGCTCGTGAGCGACGTGCTGCGCGAGCCGCTGGTCACGCCCGCTGCCTGGCGCGGGGCGGATCTCCAGCAGGACGCCCGTTGGCTGTATCGGCTTGCATCGGAGGAGGTGGCCGATCTGGAGAATGCGCTGGGTCGGGCCAAGGCCGGCGGCCGATCCATGGCCGATCTCACCCGCGCGGACTTCCCGCTTCCGATCCTGGCGCCCGCCATCGCCCGCTGGATGGATCAGCTCCAGAACGGCCGCGGCTTCGTCAACGTGAAGGGCATCCCCGTGGAGCGCTACGACGACGCCGACGTGGCGCTGCTCCACTGGGGCCTGGGCCTGCACATGGGCACGGCGGTGTCGCAGAACGCGGCCGGCGACGTGCTCGGGCACGTGCGCGATACGGGCGCGGATCCGCACGACTCCTCGGTTCGCCTCTACAAGACGCGCGTAGACCTGGGCTTTCACAGCGACGGATCGGATCTGGTGGCCCTGCTCTGCATCCGCCAGGGGCGCTCGGGGGGCGAGAACCGGCTGGTGAGCACCGCTTCACTCTACAACCAGATCCTGCGCCGCCGGCCGGACCTGATCTCGCTGCTCTACCAGCCCTTCCACTGGGACCGCAATGATGAGCAGGCCGAGGGGCAGGACCCCTACTTCCAGCTCCCGATCTGCCGCTGGCACGACGGGCGTCTGACCTTCTTCTACATCCCCTGGTACATCCGCAAGGCCCAGCGCCATCCCGATGTTCCCCGCTTCACGCCGGAGCAGGAGGCGCTGCTGGACCTGATCGACGAGATCGCCGCCGAGCCGGCCATGCACGTGGAGATGCGGCTCGAGCCGGGCGAGGTCAACTACCTCAAGAACAACGCCGTGCTCCACGCGCGCACGGAGTACGTGGACTTCGAGGAGCCCCGGCGCAAGGGCCACCTGGTGCGCCTGTGGCTGACGGCACATGGAGAATGCGCCGACGGCGACGCCTTCGTCCAGCAGGGGATTCCCGCGAAGCAGGGCGTCGTCTCCGACGCCGAGGAGATTGCAGCGGCCGGTGCACACGGCAGCGGCTGAGCCCCCCACCGATCACACAGGAGCATCGACATGCGTGTACAACTTGCCCTCAACGTGGAGGACCTCGACGAGGCCGTCGAGTTCTACTCCAAGCTCTTCGACGCGAAGGTGAACAAGCGCAAGCCCGGCTACGCCAACTTCGCCATCGAGCAGCCGCCCCTCAAGCTGGTGCTGTTCGAGAACCCGGGCGCGGCCGAGCGGCTCAACCACCTGGGGGTCGAGGTCTTCGAAGACGGCGACGTGCGCGCCGCCACCGAGCGGCTCAAGGCCGCGGGCCTGGCCGACTCCGTCGAGGACGAGCAGACTTGCTGCTACGCCAGCCAGGACAAGGTGTGGTCACTGGATCCCCAAGGCATGCGCTGGGAGTGGTACCGGGTCCTGGAGGACTCCGAGAGCTTCGGGAGGGAGCATCATGACGGTTGAGCGACGACCGCAGGATCCGGAGCGGGTCCGCGAGATGGTGCAGCAGGGCTACACGCGCGTGGTGGAGGAGGTGGATGCCTCCCATGCCGCGGACGTGAGCAAGCGGCTCGGCTACTCCGACGACGAGCTCGAGGTCGTGCCCGAGGGCGCGAACCTGGGCGTGGGCTGCGGCAACCCCACCGCCATCGACGCGTTGCGTCCCGGCGAGACGGTGCTGGACCTGGGCTCCGGCGCCGGCATGGACGCGTTCCTGGCGGCGCACCAGGTGGGGCCCAGCGGGCACGTGATCGGCGTGGACATGACCGAGGCCATGCTGGAGAAGGCGCGCCAGAACGCGCGCAAGACAGGAGTCGAGAACGTCGAGTTCCGCAAGGGGCGCATCGAGGAGCTTCCCGTCGAAGACGAGAGCGTCGACGTCATCCTTTCCAACTGCGTCATCAACCTCTCG
>CAMYOO010000123.1 GCA_947260035.1 uncultured delta proteobacterium | reverse complement strand
GGCCACGCTCTGGAGGGACTGTTGGCGGGCCAGCCCGCGCAGGGCCGCGGCGTCGCCCAGGCGGCCGAAGGCATGACCCATGCGTGGGTAGCTGAGCTGCGACACCACCTGGGGCACCAGCGAGGCCGCACCGAACGCGACGATGGCCAGGGTGTAGTGGCCCAGCGGCAGCACGCCGAGGAAGTGCACGATCACCCAACGGTCGATCGAGGTGAGCAGCGAGTAGAGGATACCCGCCGACAGCAGCGGAAAGCCGATCGCAATGAGCGGCTTTACCTGCCGCGGCTGAAGATCCCGGAAGCGCGGTATCGCGGGCTCGGCGGCCAGGGCCAGGCCACACGCCGCTGCGTAGCCGAGGGCGCTGCACGCAGCCAGGCCGGTCAGGTCGTGGCCGCGACCCCAGAGCGCGTAGCTGAGAACCGTGACGCAGCCCGCGATGCCGAATTGCAGCGAGAGGCTCGAGAACTCCAGGCGCGAGCGGGCGCGCATGGTCACGAAGATGAACGGCAGGTTGCCCGCCGCCATCACCGCCGCCAGCAGCACCACCGAGGGTTCGACCCAGGCTCGCACCGCGGGCGCCAGCAGCGCCGCGCCGCCGCCGGTCAGCACGACGCCTGCAGCAACCAGCGCTGCGGCGAATCCGACACCCTCGAGCCGGGAGACCGAGCCGCGGTCGCCGCGGCCCAGGGCGATGGGAACCTCGCGGCCCATGGCGTTGAGCACGCCCAGGTGGGTGTGGCTGGCGTAGCCGACCACCACCGCCAGCAGGTTCCAGCGCCCGAAGCGCTCCGGTCCCAGTGCGGCCGCAGCCCACAGGCCGATGCCGATGCGCGCGGCGTGGAACACGACGGTGGCGAGGAGCAGGTTCGCGAATTCACGCCCACCGCGCCGGACGTGTTCGTCCACACGGTTTCCCGCCGCCACCACCGACGAGCCCTGCGCGCTCACGGGTTCGTCTCACCCGCGCGCAGGCGCTGGCGCAGCACGCGCGCCAGGAAGCGCGGGTTCCCCAGTACGTAGCGGCGCCACAGCCGGCGCGGCTCGATGACCAGTCGTCCCAGCCATTCGAACCCGATGCGGTTCAGCCACTCCGGAGAGCGTTGCAGCGTTCCGGACACGTAGTCGAACACGGCTCCAGCGGTGAGGCCGATGCGCACGTCGAGCTGAGCCCAGTTCTCGCGCAGCCAGGCCTCCTGGCGTGGCATGCCCATGCCCACCAGCAGGACGTCCGGCGCCGCGGCGTTGATGGCGGCAACCAGCGCCCGGTTGTCCGAGCTATCGGGCGCCGTGTCGAAGTAGCCGTTCCGGACGCCGGCGATCTTCAGCCGCGGATGCCGCTGGCGCAGGCGCGCGGCGGCGCGCTCGGCCACGCCTGGCGCCGCGCCCAGCAAGAAGAGGCTCCAGCCGCTCTGCTCCGCGGTGGCCGCCAGCTGCCACATCCAGTCGGCATAGGTGATCCGCTCGGGAATCCGCCGGCCCAGCAGGCGCGCGCCCAGCATCACGCCGGCCCCATCACAGAACACCAGCGCGGCGCTGTTCAGGAAGTCGCGCAGCCACGGCTGCTCCCAGGCCAGGTTCAGGCCGTGGGCGTTGGCGTGCAGGACCAGCGCCCGGTCGCGCCGTTCGATCACGTCCCCCAGCCGGGCGTGGAGCGCGTTCACGCCCAGGGGATGCACGTCCACTCCCAGAATGCGCACGGGAGCCGGCTCCCGCGCGCACGGTCCGGACTCCGTTCGCGCCGCTCCCACCGATGCCGTCACCACCGCAGCGTCATCGGCAGAAATCGCCCACGACCCAAGCGGCCCGGCGTTCGAGCTGCCGGCGGACGAGACCTTTGGGTGATGTGAAAAAAACACATGCCAGGAATGCGCAGGAGACGTAAGGATCCGGGCCTGGCGCGCCGATCCAGCCTGCATGGAGGGGCGATCCTACGACGTGGGCGCGCTGCGCCGGCTGCACATCTACGCCGACGTGCTGCTGGTCTGTGCGGCCTGGCTGGGTGCCTGGGGCACGCGTCGGCTGCTCGACCCCGCTCTGGGCGTTCCCATCAACGGCATCGAGATCTACGCGGCCACAGCGCCCGTGGTGGTGGGTGCCTGGGTGACCTGCTGCTGGGCCTACGGCATCTATCACCCGCCGCGCATGGCCACCGCGCTGGACCAGATCCAGCGCCTGGGGAAGGGCACGCTGCTGGGCCTGCTGGTGGTGTCGAGCCTGGCCTTCCTGGTGCGCGAGTGGCAGTTCGGCCGCGCCGTGGTGCTGCTGGCCGCCGGCTACAGCCTGGTCCTGCAGGGCGCCAGCCGCGCCTGGTTCAGTGGCTTCGAGCGGCGTCTGCGCCAGGCGGGTCAGCTCGACGTGCACGTGCTGATCCTGGGCGCCGGCACCACCGGCATCCGCCTGGTGCAGAAGATCCAGGACCACCCGGAGGTCGGCTACCGCGTGGTGGGCTTCCTGGACGACGACCCGGAGCTCCAGGGCGAGAAGGTGGCGGGTGTTCCCGTGCTGGGTGGCGTCGCGGCGCTGCGGGCCAGCGTGGGCTGGCATCGCGTTCAGGAGGTGTTCGTCGCCACGCCCGCCATGGGGCACACCCGCATGCTCTCCCTGGTGCTGGACTGCGAGGACCTGGACGTGACGTTCCGCGTGGTCACGAACCTCTTCGAGGTGCTCACCGCCGGCACACCCGTCGACCTGGTGGACGACCTGCCCCTGGTGCGGCTGGGCGGCCAGCGTCCGGCGCCCCACTACGAGCCGACCAAGCGCGTCCTGGACCTGGTACTGGCCGGTCTGGGCCTGCTGGCTTCGGCGCCGCTCTGGGCCTGGTGGGCGCTGCGCATCAAGCTGGACAGCCCGGGCCCGGTGTTCTTCCGGCAGGACCGCGTGGGACGCGCGAGGGGCCGCTTCTCGATGCTGAAGTTCCGCACCATGCGCGAGGAGGCCGAGCCCTACGAGGTCGCACCGCGCGTGGACCACGACCCGCGCATCACGCGCTATGGCCGCTTCCTGCGCCGCACCAGCATCGACGAGGTCCCCCAACTCTGGAACGTGCTGCGCGGCGACATGTCGCTGGTGGGTCCGCGGCCCGAGATGCCGTTCATCGTGGACGAGTACGACGACTGGCAGTGTCGCCGCCTCACCGTGAAGCCGGGCATCACCGGCCTGTGGCAGATCCTGGGCCGCAAGGATCTGCCGATGCACGACAATCTGCAGTACGACTTCTACTACATCCGCAATCGCTCGTTGTGGATGGACCTGTCGATCCTGGTGCGAACCGTGGGTGCGGTGCTCAGCCGGCGCGGCGCCTACTGATCCAGCTGCTCCAGAATACGCACCATGGTGCGGATGCCGCGTTCCAGATTGTGGATCGCGATGCGCTCGTTGGGTCCGTGGATGCCCCGCGTCTCCGAGGGCGGCAGCCAGCGCGGCACGAAGCCGTAGGCCACGATGCCCAGGTCGCGGAAGTAGTGGGCATCGGTGAAGCCGGCGATGACGCGCGGGACCACCGCGGCGCCCGGATCCACCTCCGCCGCCACGCGTCGGATCGCCTCGAACAGCGGAGTCTCCGGAGGTGCGCTCCGGGACGAGAACTGCAGGAACGGCTCCACTTCGATGCCCGGGTCGGCGATCTCGCTGCGTACCCGGTTGGCGAAGACATCGCAGCGCTGTCCGGGCAGGATGCGCGCATCCAGGTGCGCGTGGGCCTCGGCGGGCAGCACGTTGGTGCGGGCGCTGCCCTCGAGCACGGTGATGGTGACGGTGTTGCGGACCAGGGCGGCGCGGGCGCGTTGGGAGAGGAATCGATTGCGGAAGACCGGGTCCGCGGAGAGCGCGAACGAGAGGTTGGCGTAGCCCTCGCGATCCTCCGGATCGGCGTAGGGAGCCAGCTCGCGGAACATGCGCTGCACCTCGGGAGTGACGCGGACGTCGGTCTCCATGGTGCGCACCCGATCCAGCGCGGCGACCAGGCGCGGCACCGCGGCGTCCGCCGAGGGAACGGAGCTGTGGCCCGGTGTGCCGCGGGCCGTGACCCGCAGCCAGCAGGGGCTCTTCTCCGCCACCGAAACGCCCCACACCGAGACCGAATCGCCTTTGCCGTGCAGGATTCCCCCGCCTTCGGTGAGCAGGTACTCCGCGTCGCGCAGCAGATGTTTGCGCGCGGCCACCAGCCAGCCGGAGCCCTCGCGCCCGCCGGTCTCCTCGTCCGGCGTCGCCAGGAAGATCACGTCGCGCGGCAGGCGTTCCTGCCGACGCGCGATCTCGAGCAGCGTCATCAAGTGCACGACCGATACGCCCTTGGCATCCAGCGCGCCGCGGCCCACCACGTAGCCGCCCCCGGCCACGCCGGCGAAGGGCTCGACCGCCCACTCCGCGGTGTCGGCGGGAACCACGTCCAGGTGCGAGAGCAGGATGATCGGCCGGGCATCGCCGTTTCCCGGTACCCGCGCCCAGGCCGCCGCACGGCCTGCCTCGGAGCCGGAGGAGGGCGTGTCGATCAGCTTGGCCTCGATCCCCGCGCTGCGCAGCACGTCCACGTACAGGGAGGCCAGGGGGCGCTCGTCGCCCGGGGGGTTCGTGGTGTCGATGCGGATGGACTGGGTCAGCAGCGAGGCGGCGGCGCCGCCCAGGTCCTCGACCGGGTCCGGCTGGTCGCCCTTGCCGAAGGGCCAGACCGCTGCGGCCGGCGAGGCGTGGAGCAGCCCGGCCAGGCCGGCAAGAACTGCCCAGCCGGCGAGAAAACGTATTTTTTTTTGAGGGCTTGCAGCTTTTCGCCGCACCAGCGCTCCCCCTGGGTACTCAGTGGAACCCCGGGTGTTCTGGGGAACCGTGATGCAGAACACCGCGCAGATCCTGAAAGCCCCGCAACCTGAATTTTGCGGAACTGTGCGGAACGGCGCGGGCAGGGCTAAATATAGCGCCCGTCAGACGGGTGGTTCCGGGTACCATCGCAGCTTCGAGGAAGAGATTTGGGCGGATCCGGGGGGTTGGACAGAGCGCGCGGCCAGCTACGTCGCGCATCGCTCCTGGCAGCGACGGGGTTGGTCGGTTTCGGCCTGGCCCTGGCTGCGGTCGCCCTGGCATCTTCCGTCGATGCAGGGCCGCTGGACCCGTCCCTGCCGGCGGTCTCCGCGGCGCCCCCGGCCGCTGCAAAGGCGGAAGCGTCCAGCGCCACGATCGAGGCGGCGCAGACGCCCAGCTTCCAGCTGGACCTGAACGGCACGCTCACGGCGAGTGGCGTGATTCGTCCCGGCGGGTCCTTGGCCCGGGCTCTGGCCTCCCAAGGCGTGTCCGCCAGCGCCATCCACACCATCGTCGCCGAGATGCGGCCGGTCTTCGACTTCCGCAACTCCCACGCGGGCGACACCTGGCGTGTGGTGCACGGCGCCGACGACGAGATCGTCGAGTTCCAGTACGCGACGTCGGACATGGCCAGCTACGTGCTCAAGCGCAGCGGCGGCGGGTACGTAGCGGAGCGCCGCGAGCCCAAGCTCGAGCACCGCACGGCCCGGGTCGCGGGTGTGGTCACCAGCTCTCTCTACGACGCGATCCGCGATCTGGGCGAGAGTCCGCAGCTTGCCGGCGACTTCGCGGATCTCTTCGCGTGGGATGTGGACTTCTCGCGCTCGGTTCAGCCGGGAGACCGCTTCGCCATTCTCTATGAGCGCCTCTACCGGCGCCCGGCGGGCGGCGCAGCCCAGTACGTGGGTCCGGGCATGATCCTGGCGGCCCGCTACGAGGGTCAGACCGGCATGCACAGCGTCGTCTACTTCGAGAACGGCGAGGCGCGTGGCGGCTACTACCGCCAGGACGGCTCGTCGGTCGAGCGCCAGTTCCTGGTCGCCCCGGTGAAGTACACGCGCATCGCCTCGCGCTTCAACCCGCGGCGCCGGCACCCCATCCTCAAGGTGACGCGGCCCCACTACGGGATCGACTATGCGGCGCCGACCGGCACACCGATCTTCGCCGTGGCGGACGGCCAGGTGGTCTACCGCGGCTGGTCCAGCGGGTACGGCAAGCTGGTCAAGGTTCGGCACACCAACGGATTCATCTCCTACTACGCGCACATGTCCCGGTTCGCGGACACGGTCAGCAGCGGGGACTGGGTGCACCAGAAGCAGGTGATCGGTTACGTGGGCTCCACCGGCCTTTCGACCGGTCCGCATGTGTGCTTCCGAATCAAGAACGGAGCCGGACGTTTCGTGAACCCGGCGAAGCTGCGCACGCCCGCCGGCGATCCGGTGCCCACCTCCCGCCAGCCCGAGTTCGGGCTGGTCCGCGACGCCCTCTTCGCCGAACTCGACGGCAGCAGGCTGATCGCCACGGACGAGGCGCTCTAGAAGCGTCTCGCTGAGAGACTGCCCCTAAGCCTCGCCCGGGTCGCTGCGGCTCCAGAGCGCGAGGCCCGCAAGCACCGCCCTCGCTGCCGGGAGCCGTTCGGGAGCCCACCGGGTCGCGGAGGCGGTGCGTTGTTTATCCTTAGGCGGCCGAGCCCCTTCGCTCGCCTACGGCTCGCTGCGCGCCCTCGGCTGGCTCCGGAGTGCGCGCGTACTCGGGTGCCTCAGGCTTGCGGGCCATAGGCTCCGGAGTAGGTGTCGGCCGGTCAGGGCTTAGGGTCCGTGTTCCCTCTGTCGCGCTACGCTCCCGGGCCATGAGTGACGCGGAGCTGAAGAAACGGCTCGAGGAGGCTGGGCGGCGTTTGGGGGCTCGGGAGGCGGAGCATGCCTCGGCGTTGGAGGCGGCTCGGGAGCGGGCCGAGTCCCTGCGCCAGCGGGTGGCGCTGGCCATCGATGCCTTCCACGCGGCCGCCAGCCAGAGCGGGGCGCCCCAGCTTCGGGTCGAGGTGTCCCGCGCCCGGCCCGACGCCAAGCACCTGCGGTCGGTGGAGTTCGACCTTCAGCGCGGCCGTCACCGGGCGGTGGTGACGGTCAAGAGTCGCGGTGAGGTGACCCTGGTGGGTCCGTTCCGGTCCGGCAAGGAGGAGGGGCCCTGCCGCAGCTTCCCCATGGATGCGGAGCCGGAGATCAGCGCCGCGCTCGGGGACTTCCTGGAGCGCTTCCTCGACCAGGCAGCCACCCCCTGAGCAGCGGCATCCAAGCAAGCGGCATGTCCAGCGCCCCCCCGCCCGGAGGCCTGCGGTGAGCCTCGATCGCGACGACCCGACTCTCGAAGTTCCGGTCGAGTCGATCGAGGACGCCGTCGCCTACTTCCGCGTGGGCGAGAAGCCGCGCGACGCGTGGCGGGTGGGAACCGAGCACGAGAAGCTCGGTCTCTACGAGTCCGACCTGTCGCCGGTGCCCTACGAGGGCGAACGGGGTATCGAGGCCCTGCTGGAGCGGCTGGCCGAGGTGGACGGCTGGCAGCGGATCCAGGAGGCCGGCAGGACCATCGCCCTGGGTCGGGACGGCATGTCGATCACGCTGGAGCCGGGAGGCCAGCTCGAGCTCTCGGGCGAGCCCAAGCGCACCACCTTCGAGACCTGCGACGAGTTCCAGAGTCACCTGGCATTGATGCGTCGCGTCTCCGAGGAGTTCGGGATCGTCTGGCTGGCCCTGGGAAGCGAGCCGTTCCATTCCATCGAGGATGCGCCCCGCATGCCGCGCGTGCGTCACGAGATCATGCGCAGCTACCTGCCCACGCGGGGATCGCTGGCCCTGGAGATGATGCACCAGACGGGGACGGTGCAGGCCAACTTCGACTTCGCCGACGAGCCCGACATGGTCGAGAAGCTGCGCTGCGCCATGGCGGTGACACCGGTGGTCTCCGCCATCTACGCGAACTCCGGCGTGACCTGCGGGAAGGCCAACGGCTTCGTGTCGCGGCGACTCCACATCTGGCAGCACACCGATCCCGATCGCTGCGGCTTGCTGCCCTTCGTCTTCGACGAGGACTTCGGCTATGCGGCGTGGGCGCGCTGGGCCTTCGACGTACCCACCTTCTTCCTGGTTCGGGAGGGTCGCTACATCCCCACCGGCGGCCTGCCCTTCGGGCACTTCGTGCGCGACGGATTTCGGGGTGAGCGCGCCAGCCTGGCCGACTTCGAACGCCACCTGACCACGCTCTTCCCCGAGGTGCGCATCAAGCGCTACATGGAGGTGCGCGGCGCGGACGCGGTCCCGCCCCAGCTCACCTGCTCGCTGCCGGCGCTGTGGAAGGGCCTGGTCTACGACGACGACGCCCGGCGCGGAGCCCTGGCTCTGGCCGGCGGCTGGTCGGCGGACCAGCGCCAGGCCCTGCTCCTGGACGTGGCTCGCTTCGGCCTGGCGGCCACCGGCCCGCAAGGCCGGCCGGTGGCCGAGCTGGCCCGCGAGCTGGTGGCCCTGTCCGACGCCGGCTTGAGGCGCCTGGGCCACGCCGGCAGCCACGATCCGGACGAATCCGGCTTCCTGGACCCCGTGCGCGAGCAGCTGGAGCTGGGCCGCAGCCCGGGGCAGGTGATCCTCGAGCGCTGGGCGGGCGACTGGAAGCAATCCGGGAGGCGCTTGATCGACTACGCCCGGTACTGATAGAGTCGCCCCCTGCGGGGAACGCCACCGCCGAGGACCCACTCCATGTCGATGAGATTCAGCTTCACCCTGGACGACGAAGACCTGAAGTACTTCCAGCGCCTACTGAAGGATGCGCGCAGGTACGCCAGCGACGAAGATCCGGCCGCGATCATCGGGGCCGTCCGCAAAGTGGTGGTGGACGCGCGCAAGACCGCTCGCCTGCCCAGCTTTGCCGAGGAGGCGATCGACACCCTGGAGGCGTTGATCGACATGGTGGAGGATGAGGACTGGGCGCTGCCCAAGGCGAGCGCCAGCAAGGTGGTGGCGGCCCTGGCCTACTTCGCTCATTCCGAGGATCTGATCCCGGACCACATCCCCGGGCTCGGGTTCCTGGACGACGCGATCATGATCAAGATCGTCGAGACCGACTTCAAGCACGAGCTCTGGGGCTACCGCAAGTTCAGCAAGTTCCGCGGCGGAGCCGAGCAGCGGCCGTGGACCAAGGTGGCCCGCGAGCGCCTGCCCCGTCGCCTGAAGGAGAAGCGCGACCAGATCCGGGATGAGGTCTCCCTGCGCAGGGAGAAGGCGCAGGCCCGGGAGGGCAAGGGGCTCTTCCGCTGGTAGACTCCTCCGCGCGAAGCGGAGTCATGGACCAGCCCCAGCGCGACCGCATTCTCATCGTCGACGACGAGGAAGCCATCCTCGAGACGATGCAGTTCACGTTCGAGGACGACTACGACGTCCTCGCAACGGTGGACGCCGCCGAGGCGCTCGATCTGCTCGAGAAGAATGCGCCGGTGGCCGTGGTGATCAGCGACCAGCGCATGCCCAACATGACGGGCGTCGAGTTCCTGACCCAGGTGTTCGACGCTCATCCCGAAACCGTCCGCATCATCCTCACGGGCTTCGCCGACATGGATGCCATCATCCAGGCGATCAACGACGGCCACGTCTACGCCTACATCAGCCTCACCGTCGAGAACGATCGGCTGCTCCAGAACCTGGGCCGGAGCAACGTGCTGCTCGAGGGCGTGATGGAGCGGCTGGATCAGGGCGCCCTGGCAGTCGACGCCGACGGCGTCGTCCAGGCCAGCAATACCCTGGCCCGCAACTACCTGGGCCAGATCGACGATCCTCGCGGCCGCAGCCTTCAGGAAGTCCTGTGCGGGGAGTGCCTGGACGAGCTGCGCACCACCGCCTTCGCGCTGGCCGAGGACGAGGACGCCAGCCATGCGGACCTGGAGCTGGACGTCGGCGGCATGGCCCTGCGCCTTCGGGTGACCGTTCGCCACCTTTCGGACCCCTCCGGCGACTCGCTGGGGACGGTGGTCTTCTTCCGCGAGATCTCCCACGAGCCCCAGCGGCGCCGCTTCGATGACCTGGTCAGCGAGCTGCTGGAGGCCGAGGGCGGCCTGCGGGAGCCGATGGAGACCGCCGTCGCAGAGCTCCGCACCCTGGGCGACGAGCTTCAAGGCTCGTCGGTGGGCTCGCCCGGCAAGGACGAGCTGCGCGAGCGCTCGGCGCGGACCGTCACGGCGCTGGAGAACTGGCTCTCGATAGACGACAGCCTTGCCCGCGAAGACTACCCGGACGCGCAGCTTCTTCAGGATCGTATGCGGGTGGCGTTGGCGCGCTGGCCCCGGCCCAATGGCGTGCCGGGGCGGGTGCGCGAGCTCGCGAGCCGCGTGGAGGCCTACTACGACTCCGGAGAGAATCCGAAGCAGCGCACCCTCTGAGGCGGCGGCCCCCGCTCCGGCGGCGGCCGGCGGCCTCGAGCGGCTCGAGCATCGCAACGAGCGACTCGGGATCACGCTGCGTTTCACGTGGGCGTTCCACGCGCGCGAGGTGCGCTTCGAACGCACGGCGGGGGACGGGTTCGAGCGCGTCTTCCCCGAGACGTTCTCGTTCCACGCCCAGCGGCACGATCCCGCGGAGCTGTACCTCCAGCTGGAGGACCTGTGGACCACGCCCCGGCGGATCGCGCCGGCGGCCCACGGCCGAGACGCCGAGCGCGCCCTGCGGCGCCTGGTCTACGCGCTGCCGGGGTACCTGGAGCGCAGCCTCGACCGCCTGGAGCAGGAGGGGCGTCTAGCGGGTGACGCCCTGGTCCGGGTCCAGGGCGACCTGGCGGTGCTGGCTCACGTGGTGATGCGCTTCATGGCGGACAAGGGCCTGGACGACGAGCCGGAGCTGCGGCCCGCGGCCTTCCACCTGCGCAAGCTGGCGTACCGCTCGCTGGACAGGCTGGTCGCCGTCCGCGTCTCGCCGGAGCACCTGGCGCGCTACGTGGCCGGGCGGGACGAGCCCTCGGACCCCGGCGAGGAGATCTCGGAAGTCGGGCTCTTCTACGCCCTGGCCGAGGGCGACGCGGCGCGCATCGACCTCCAGCTGCTGGCTATGGCGGAGCAGGCCTTCCACGGCTGGCTCGAGGAGGTGTGCCTCGACGAGTCCAACCAGGCCTTCGAGATCCACGGTTCGCCCTTCGACGATCGCGAGACCGAGGTGCTGCGCGCCGTCACGGCCCGCGGCAGCGTGGACCTGTCCCGCGGGCGAGACCTGGTCCCCTACCTGCGCCGCAGCCGCAACCGCGACTGTCTGCGCGTGCTCCAATCCCTGGAGGCCTGGTTCTTGCGCCAGTACGACGTGCCCCACGCGTCTGCGGTGATCCAGCATCACGAGCACGTAGAGCGGGGCCGCGACGACGGGGACCGGGTGCTGTCGCGTCACTCGACGCGAAACTACCTGGTGACGCTGGGGCTGCTCACCGCGCCCTTCCTGGGCGGGTTGTTCGCGTATGAGCGCGCGCCCCGGATCTTCGATGCGCTGTGCTCGATCGAAGTGGGCTCGCTCACGGCCGTGGTGTTCTGGTTCCTGGCCTACCGTTTCTGTTGGAAGCGGGACCTGGCCTTCTTCCACTCCTCGGTGCCGCGCATCGGAGCGGGCATCATCGTCGGCTTCCTGCCGGTCTTCTTGATCGACGAGGTATGGGACCTGG
>CAMYOO010000122.1 GCA_947260035.1 uncultured delta proteobacterium | reverse complement strand
GCGACGTGTCCGAGCGCGAGGCGGTGGCCGCCGCCGCCGCCCATGTGGTCGAGGCCTGGGGCGGCGTGGACCTGCTGGTCAACAACGCGGGCTACGGGCATCACCGGCGCTTCCTCGAGTGGGACGTGGAGGACATGGAGCGCATGCTCCGGGTCAACACGCTGGGAAGCCTCTACTGGACCAAGGCGCTGCTGCCGGGCATGGTGGAGCGGGGCGAGGGCTGGATCGTCTTCGTGGCGTCGCTGGCGGGGCGCATCGCGCCTCCGGACGAATCCGCTTACGCGGCGTCGAAGTTCGCATTGGTGGGGCTGGCGGAGAGCCTTTCACTCGAGGTGGAGGACCTGGGCGTGCACGTCCTCACGGTCTGCCCGGGCGTGATCCGCACGCCCTTCTTCGATGAGGAAGCCCTGGAACGCATGCCGGTGGCCGCCCGTCGTCAGATGGTCGAGCCCGACGGGCTGGTGGACGCCATCCTGGGCGCTCTGCGCAGCGGCCGGCGAGAGCTGACGTATCCGCGCGTGCTCGCGGGCGCCTACGCGGTACGCGCGCTCTTTCCGCGCTTCTTCCGTTGGGGGGTGAAGCGCACCGCGCATCGCCCGGATCAAGCAGGCGGCGGAGGTGCGGAGTAGCCGGGCTCTCCCCGGCGCCCGCTCGCCAGGGCCGCCTCGCTTCGATCCGAACATTCCTGTGATAGCCTGCGGCGGTGTTGATCCGCGACGCCGTTGTTGTCGTCACCGGAGCTTCTTCCGGCATCGGCTTCTCAACCGCGCGTACGCTGGCGGAGCGCGGCGCCACGGTGGTGGGCGTGGCGCGCCGCGCCGAGCGCCTGGCTGAGCTCGAGTCGGTGGTACAGGCTGTCTCGCCGCGCTCTTTCACGCAAGTGTCGGACCTGGGGGAGCCGGGCGCCGCACGCGCTGCGCTGGAAGCGGTAGTGGCGCGCTTGGGGCGCCTGGACGTGCTTGTGAACAATGCGGCCATTCCCAAGCACAAGCTGATCTGGCACAGCGATCCGGCCGATGCCGAGAGGGTGATACGCGTCAACTTCCTGGCTGCGGTGGAGGCCACCCTGACGGCCCTGCCGGTGATGTTGCGCCAGGGTTCGGGCTGCATCGTCAACGTGTCCTCCATGGCGGCTCGCATCGTGCCTCCCCGGGAGTCGCTCTATGGCGCCAGCAAGGCTGCCTTGGACGCCTTCACCGAGGGGCTCTGGAGCGACCTGCAGGGCTCGGGGATCCACGCGGGAAGCGTCATCGTGGGGCCGATCGACACGGAGATCTGGGACAAGCTGGAGGAGCCGGCGGCCTATCGCGGGCGAAAGCATCCGCCGCAGGTCGCGGCCGATGCGATCCTGCGGGTGATCGAGGGCCGGCGTCACCAGGTGATGGCGCCGCGCTGGAGTCCCGGGCTGCGCCTGGCGCGGGCCGTGCGGGCGCTGGCGCCCGGCCTGGTTCGCCTGGGGCTGCGGCGCATGGATCCTGTACCCAGCGCCATGTTGCAGCAGGCGCGTGAACGCGCCGAACGTGGAGCGATCCGCAGTCAGTCAGACGACGCGTAGTCGAACAGCACCTTGACGGCCGCGCTTCGGCCCTGGTCTGCGCATTTCAGGAAGGCCTCCCGCCAGTGAGCGGGAGGGACGCGATGGGTGACGATGGATGTGACGTCGATCCCGTGGCTGCGCATGAGCGCGAAGTACCACTCCATGGCATGCCGCCGCTCTCCGTTCCACTCCTCGATGCCGAAAGCGTTGGAGCCCACCACCGTGAGCTCCTTGAAGTAGAGGGGCGTCCACTCGAAGCGGCGTGGCGCTTCGACGCCGGTGACGGAGATGCGTCCGCGGCTGCGCGTCACGCGTACGCCCACCTCCAGGGTCTCCGCCGAGCCGACCGTGTCGTACACCACGTCGACTCCGCCGTTCAGCATCGGGAGCCCGCGCCAGGGCTGCAGGAGTGCGGCGCCGGTGCTGGTGGCCAGCTGCTCCACCAGGGGCCTCGTCGGGCGCCAGGGCAGCACGCGCTGCGCGCCCAGCGATTCGGCCAGGCGTGCCTGGTGCTCGAATCGCGCGACCGCCAGGACGTGGACGTCGGGATAGAGGGCGCGCAGAATCGCCACAGCGATCAGGCCCAGGGTTCCGCAGCCATACACCAATGCGTGTCCGCCCGGAGTCGGGGGCGAGTGCAGGATGGAATGCAGCGAGACCGAGAACGGGTCGGCCAGGACCGCAGCCTCGTCGGAGATGTCGTCGGGCACGGGGATGCACATGGACTCGTGGGCGGGAACCAGGGGCGCAAAGCCACCGCTGGCCTGGCTGCTGTTGCCGGTGTGGATACCGGCATCGACCACGCCCCGCGTGAAGCAAAGGCACTGGGCCAGGTCGCCGCGCCGGCACCAGGCGCAGGGCTCCAGGCCGCGCGGCGCACAGGAGAGCCACGGGTTGAGGACCACGCGCTCACCGATGCGCCGCCGCGTCACGCCGGCGCCGATGCGTTCGACGGTGCCGACGACCTCGTGACCCAGGATCTGGGGGAATGAGATGAGCGCCGTCATCGGATTGTCGAGATTGCCGTTCAGGAACGCCTGCTTGGTGTCGCTGCCGCAGATCCCGCACAGGCGCGTGCGGAGAAGGAGCCAGTCGTCCGCGGGAAGTGCCGGCTCCGGCACCTCCCGCTCGCGCAGCGGCGCCGTGGGCCCCACGAAGGCCCGCGGTGTAATCCACGAAAGCACCCGAGTCGCCGCCAGCCGCGCCAAGCTGTACTCAAAGACCAACGCCCGCATCACCCGTCACTCCACCACCTGCAGTGCATTCAGTTGCATTCAGGGACGTTCTTGCATAAGCGCGTTGAGTGCCAGTCCTGAGGGGTGTGCCCGAATGCACGGATGCAAGAACTTCCCCCTTTGCACGTTCCTTTTTGCAGGCGCGTTTTCTTGCAGGTCACGGAGCTCGTGGGCCGTGGGGTGCAGCAGGTCTGCTCTTCGGTGAGGAGAACGTCCGTCTTGCTTTCCAGGCTTTGCTTGTTGGGGTTCGCGAAACTGATGTAACGTCAGATGCCGCGCAAGGGAGGACGTATGCGATTCGAGGACAAGGTAGCGGTGGTGACCGGTGCGGGAGGCGGCATCGGCGAGGCGTACGCCAAGGCCCTGGCCTCCGAGGGTGCGGCGGTGGTGGTGGCCGAGATCAATGCCGACCAGGGCGGTCGCGTGGCACGCGAGATCCAGGAAGGCGGTGGCCGGGCCGAGTTCGTGCAGACGGACGTGTCGGACGAGACGTCGACCCTGGCCATGGGCCAGGCCGCCACGGATGCCTTCGGCGGCGTCGACTACCTGATCAACAACGCGGCCATCTACGGCGGCATGGAGCTGCACAGCCTGCTCACCGTGCCCATGGACTACTACCGGAACTTCATGTCGGTGAACCAGGATGGCGCCCTGCTGGTGACGCGGGCCGTGTACAAGTCGATGGTGGAGCGCGGGGGCGGAGCCATCGTGAACCAGTCGTCCGCGGCCGCCTGGATGGGTGCGGGCTACTACGGCATCGCCAAGCTGGCACTCCACGCCACCACCCACAGCCTGGCCCGGGAGCTGGGGCCGCGAGGCATCCGGGTCAACGCCATCGCCCCGGGGCCGACGGACACCGAGGCAACCCGCAAGGTCGTACCCGAGTTCATCAAGGATCAGATCGTGTCGTCCATGCCGCTCTCCCGCATGGGTACGGTCGAGGACATGGTGGGCGCCGCGCTGTTCCTGCTCTCCGACGACGCGGGCTGGATCACCGGGCAGATCCTCGCCGTGGACGGCGGCCAGATCATGCGCACCTGAGCAGGACCGGCATGGACGCCGCGCGCAAGCCCCAGGATCAGAGCGGCCGGACCCTCGGCCCTCGGGCGCTGCAGACCCGCCAGCGCCTGCTCGACGCCACGTCCGAGCTGCTCGAGCGACGCAGCGTGCGCGAGCTGCGCGTGGTCGAGATCGCACGCGAGGTGGGAACCTCCCCCGCAACCTTCTACCAGTACTTCCGCGACGTGGAGGACGCGATCCTGCGCCTGGTGGAGCGTGCCGGCGAGGACGTGCCCGAGATCCTTGCGCTGATCGACGGCTCCTGGCACGGCCGAAAGGGGCTCGACAACGCCCGCGCCATCACCGAGTCCTTCGTCGATCACTGGGATCGCCACGGGGCGGCGCTCCGCGTGCGCAACCTGAAGGCCGAAGAAGGGGATCGAAGCTTTCGCCGCGTGCGTCAGAAGGCGCTCCTGCCGGTGGTCGAGCACCTGGCGAAGCGCATCGACGAGTTCAAGCGCGGTGGCCGCGTGGGTGCCGGCATCAATCCGTGGGCGGCCGCCTCCTCCATGGTCGCCATGCTCGAGCGCATGTCGAGTCACCACCAGAGCTTCGAGCGGGCCGGCGTGACGCGCGATCAGCTGGTGGAGACGTGTGCCCGCATCGTGTTCACCACGGTCACGGGGCGCTCCGCCTAGTCCGCAGCGGGAGGAAGGGGTTCCGGCGCGGATCCCACCGCTGGGGGCTCCCGCCCGACTTCCAGCTCCAGCTCGCGGCGCTGCGCGGCGGCCGCGGCGTCTTCGTCCTCGCCCTCGCTGCGACCGCGGCGGATCTCCTCGGCCAGCTGTTGGCGCCGGGCTTCGCGGCGCTCCTCGACGTCCTTCTCCAGCAGCTCGCCGCGGCGGCTCACCAGATGATCGGGCAGAGCCGGGCCGGAGGACGTCGCGTCGCGGCGCTCCATCACCAGCACGTGCCGGCCGCTTGCGCCGTCGGTCGCGGTGGCCAGCACCTCGATGCGGTTGGCGCCGGGGGCCAGCCGGACCAGCGCATCGAAGGTGCCGTCGGGGCGCAGGTGGGTCGCGAGGGCGTCGCGCTCGGTGGTGAGGTTGCGCACCTGGACGCCGTCCAGCCCGGCCAGCTGAACCACCGGCAGGCGATCGGGCAGGGTGCCTGGGTCGCGCACGGCGGTGAAGGTTCCGCCGCTCTCGGCGGCCATGGTTTTCAGCGTGAAGGGGCCCCGCAGCGCCTCGCGGCCCACGGCGTAGGCGTGAATTTCGATGCCGTGCTTCGCGGCGCGGCGAACCTGCTTGAAGACCTCCAGCTGATTGCGCCGCGTGTCGCCGGGAACCGGCAGGGTGGGGATGCCGTCGGTCATGAACAGGATGCTGTGCCGGGCCCCGGGGTCCGCCCGGGACTCTGCTCCCGTGCGGCCGGTCAGCTCCGCCGTGGCGCGCTCCACGCCCGCCGCCATGTTGGTGAGTCCGTGGGCGCCGGCCTCGGCCACCCCGTCCAGCGCCCGCTCGACGGCCGACCAGTCGTGGGTCAGTCCCACCCAGGTGGCAGCGGCTGGGTCCAACGACTCCGTCCAGCGCGGTGGCACCGGGTTCTTGCCCAGCGGCTCGCCGGAGAAGGTCACCACGGCCACGCGCGTGAAGCGCGGGTCCAGTGTGCGCAGCAGGCGCCGGGTGGCTGCGATCTCCGCCTCCAGCACGGAGCCCTCGCGAAGGGGAGCGCCCGGCTCGGTCGCGGGGCGTTCCGGAACATCGAGCCGCTCGAACGCCTCAAGGGTCGAGGCCGAGACGTCGATCACTACAACGACATCGCGTCGGGGGTGAGATCTCCCAGGCGGCGCAGCCCAGCCCGCCACGAAGGCCGGCAGATCGCCGGCGAAGGAGCTTCCAGGGGGAGGGTGCTCCACTTCGATCCGCATCTCGGCTGCCGCAGGGCCGGCGGCCGCTGCTGCAAGGAGACCCAGGGCGGTCGCAAGCCGACGCATCGCGGGATCCTAGCAGGCAAGCCGGGGGAAGAGCCCCGGGCTGCCGGCGCGGTCCGGGAGAAGGACATGACGGGCGACGAGGCGGAATTGGGTAGCTGTCTGGTGACCGGCGGAGCTGGTTACCTGGGGCGGCACCTGGCCGCGGAGCTGATGCGCCGGGGGCACCCGGTGCGGGCGTTCGACGTGCGCGAGGACGCGGACTGGCCCTCCGGGGCCGAGGTCGTGGTGGGAGACGTCACCCGCTATGACGAGGTGCTGGCGGCCTGCGAAGGCATCGACACCGTCTTCCACACCGCCGCGCAGCTCGTCTTCTTGACGTTCTGCACGCCGGAGATCCGGCGGCGCGTGCACCGCGTGAACGTCGGGGGCGTGGTGAACATGGTGGGGGCTGCAGCCGAAGCCGGCGTCTCCCGGCTGGTCTACACCAGCTCCAACAATGTCACCCTGGACGATCCCGTGGTGGATGGGGACGAGAGCACGCCCTACGCCCTCGGAGCGCGCGACATCTACACGGAGACCAAGATCCGCGGCGAGCAGATCGCGCTGGGCGCCAACGACAAGACCGGAATGCTGACCTGCGCGGTGCGTCCCGGCCGTATCTACGGCCCGGGCGATCCGCTGATGCTGCCGCGCCTGGTGGAGCAGCTTCGCCGCGGCGTGTTCGTGGCGACGATCGGCGACGGATCGGCCATGTCCGACAACACGTTCATCGACAACCTGGTGGACGGGGAGATCTGCGCTGCCCGGCACCTGGTGCCCGAATCGGCCGCCTGCGGGCAGGCCTACTACGTGACCGACGGCGCACCCATCAACTACTTCGAGTTCTTCCGGCCCTTCGTCGAAGGGCTGGGCCACCGCTTCCCGCGCTGGAAGCTGCCGGTCTGGCCCATGCGCGGCGTGGCGTGGCTGGGCGAGCTGCTGCACGTGTACCTGGGGCTGCCGGCGCCGCCGCTGTGCCGGCTGGAGCTGATCAAGATCGTCGTGTCCCACTACAACAAGATCGACAAAGCCCGCCGCGATCTGGGCTGGGAGCCTCCGGTCAGCCCGGAGGAGGCCGTCGAGCGTTGTCTTCCGTACTGCCGGGAGCTCCTCGACGGAGCGAATGACACGTCGCCGCGTCTCGGATAGCTTCCACGACGCATGACGGACCGGCCCTTCCGGGTGCTCCCGAAGCTCACCCGCCAGAACGAGCACTTCTGGACGGGAGGCCGCGAAGGCGAGCTGCGCTTCCTGCGCTGCCGAGGCTGCCGCGCGTTCGCGCACCCGCCTCAGCCGCGCTGTCCCGCCTGCCTGGGAACCGAGCTGGCTCCCGAAGCGGTCCGCGGACGTGCGAAGGTGGCCACCTTCACGGTCAATCACCAGGCGTGGATTCCCGGCCAGGACGAACCCTACGTGATTGCCATCGTGGAGATCGAGGAGGACCCGTCGCTACGGCTCACCACCAACCTGGTGGGCTGCAGCCCGGAGCAGGTGCGCATCGGGATGCCCGTGCGCGTGGTCTTCGAACAGCGCGAGGACGTCTGGATTCCGCTCTTCGAGCCGGCGGAGGCCTGATGGAGATCCTGGAACGGCGGGCTGCCATCAGCGGCATCGGCCAGTCCCAGGTGGGCCGCCGGCTCTTCCGCGACTCCCTGGAGCTGACCCTGGATGCCTGCGTCGCCGCCATCGAGGATGCCGGGCTGCGTCGCGAGCAGATCGACGGGCTGGCGACCTATCCCGGCGCCGCTGGCCCGGCGGGATTCTCCGGTGCGGGCATCAGCGAGGTCCACGACGCACTGCGCCTGGAGCTGAGCTGGTTCGAAGGCGGCATGGAGTCACCGGGCCAGCTCGGCTCGGTGATCAACGCGTGCATGGCGGTGGCCTGCGGCCTGGCCGAGCACGTGCTGTGCTTCCGTTCGGTCTGGGAGGCCAGCGCGGCGGCCAAGACCGGTGCCATCGGCGTGGCTGCCGCGGCCGGCGGCGGGGCAGGGGGCGCAGGCGGCTTCCGCGCCTCGGGAAGCATGCAGTGGCAGCTTCCCTTCGGCGCCTTCTCGGCGGCCAACTGGATCGCGCTCTTCGCCCAGCGCCACTTCCACGAGTACGGCACCACCCGCGAGCAGCTCGCTCAGGTGGCGCTCAACGCGCGGCGCAATGCGGCTCTCAACCCCAACGCGGTGTACCGCGAGCCGCTCAGCCTGGACGACTACCTGGCGGCGCGGATCATCTCCACGCCCTTCGGCCTTTACGACTGCGACGCACCCTGCGACGGCGCTACGGCGCTGATCGTCTCGCGGGCCGAGACCGCCGGCGACCTGCGCAAGCCGCCGATCCGGATCGAGGCCGTGGGGTCGGCGCTGCGCGGCCGCCCCTCCTGGGATCAGTTCGATGATCTGACCAGCATGGCGGCGCGCGACGCCGGCGCGATGCTCTGGTCGCGCACGGATCTGAAGCCGGCGGACGTGGACGTGGCGGAGCTCTACGACGGCTTCAGCTTCCTCACGCTGGCCTGGCTGGAGGCGCTGGGATTCTGCCCCAAGGGGGAGAGCGGGGCCTTCGTGGAAGGCGGCGTGCGCATTGCCCGCGACGGAGAGCTGCCCCTGAATACCCAGGGCGGTCAGCTCTCGGGCGGTCGCCTGCACGGCTACGGCTTCCTGCACGAGGCGGTGGTGCAGCTGCGCGGCGAGGGCGAGGCGCGACAGGTCTCGGGAGACCCTCAGGTGGCGGTCGCGGCTGCCGGAGGAGGACCGCTCGGCTCCTGCCTGCTGCTCACGCGAGCCTAGGCACCCGCCGAGCCGGCGCGCGACCCCGGCTAGTGGGAGTCGTCGCCGAGCGCACGCTCACGCATGCGCATGTTGGTCTCGACGTCCTGGGCCAGTCCCTGGCGAAGGGCATCCATGGGAGCTTGCTGCTCCGCCTGCGCCGGAGCGGACTCGCCCGCGAGCAGACCGCCGAAGGCACCCTGCGTGCCCTTGGTGTAGACCTCCAGCCCGACCCACAGGCCGACCACGATCAAGACCAGTCCGAACGCTTTGCCCATTGCGCGTGCTCCTCAACCTTCCCCGATGGATCGGCTGGCCGGCGCCCTCGCCTGAGGGCGGCTTCTGCGCGGCGCGCGTGGGGCATCACGCGCAGGGGGGCGGGGAGCCGGGGGCGCGCGGTCCGGACGCTGGCCCGCAGCGCCCGCCAGGCCCGCTCGTGGCGGGCTCCCCAGCGCAACGGATAGGCAGCTCCCAGGTGGGCAGGCAGCAGAGCCAGGCTGGCGAAGCTGGCGGAGTAGCCCAGAAAGGTAGAGCCCCGCCGGCTCGGCGGGGCTCCGGTTCTTCGCGGGACTCACGCGGGCGGCCCGGCTCGGCTAGCCCTGGGCGGGAGCCTGGGCCGGCATGTTCGCCACGGGAATCTCCATGGCTCCGCTCTGGGCATCGAGCACCGTGGGGCGCAGGCGGCGCGTGATCTCGGCCAGCTCCTGCCGTGCGGCCTCGTCGCGAGCGTCGGCGCGGATCGCCTTGATCCGCGACTCGAGCCCGCCGTCGTCCATCTCGCCGTCCAGGTGGCCTTCGGTCTGGACGCGCGCCACGTACTCGCGAACGCTCTCCAGCGCGCGCATCTCGCCCTCCAGCGAGAAGCCATCCAGGGCTTCCTGGATACGCCGGCGGGCCGTGGCATTGGCCAGGGTGGCCAGCATGCGCGCCTTCTCCCGCTCCAGGTGGCGGATCTCCTCGCGGAAGCGCACCAGGTTGCCCTTGGCCTCTTCGGCCTCGGTGCGAATGCGCTCCACCTCCTGCTCGGCGCGCTCC
>CAMYOO010000121.1 GCA_947260035.1 uncultured delta proteobacterium | reverse complement strand
CCCGTGTTGAGGTGGCAGCCGGAGCCGTAGCCGGGAGGTCCGCGCCAATCCTTAGGCGGCCGAGCCCCTTCGCTCGCCTTCGGCTCGCTGCGCGCCCTCGGCATCCGCGGTGCGCTAGCGCGCTCCGTCGGCTCGGGCTTGCGGGCCATTGGCTCGGAGGTCGCGCCGACTCCGGTGGGGCTACGGGCTGCCGCTATTGCCCAGGTGGCGGCGCGCCACATCCGCCCAGGGGCCTTGGGGGTCGATCTGCAGGTAGCGGCGCCAGTGCTCGCGGGCGCGGGCCCGTCGGCCCAGCTTCTCGTAGAGGAGTGCGACGTTGACGTGGGCGTCCACGTACATGGGGTCCACGCTGAGCACCGTCCGGTAGTGGCGCAGCGCTGATTCCTCGGCGCGCTGTTCCTCCAGCAGGCTGGCGGCGTTGAAGTTGGCCTCCAGATGCAGCGGATCGATCTCCATCGCCTTGCGGAAGCACTCCAGGGCCGCCTGCCTGCGGCCCTGGTTGTAGAAGACCGTGCCCAGGTTGCAGTGGGCATCGGCGAAGCGCGGATCGGCGGCCAGCGAGCAGCGATAGGCTTCGATGGCCTCGGCCTGGGTGGCGGCATCCGAGTCCAGCGCGCAGCCGCGCTCGAACCACTCGGCGGCGCTCAACGGCGTCGGCGCCAGGCGCGCCACCGGGTCGCCCTCACCGGCCGGCTTGCCGCGGCGGAAGTCCAGCACCATCTGTCCGCCGGGCTCGAAGAGCGCTCCCGCGTGCTCGACCACCACGCGCTGCGATCCCTCGTCCCACAGGCGCAGGGAGCCCAGCGCATCCTCCATCTCGGGCAGCCGGAGCTGTAGATCGCGGGCGCTGCGGCGGATGCGCCGCAGGGGAACGCCATTCTCCAGGAGGCCCAGAACGCTCTTCAAGCGCACCAGGTCCCGAAAGCCGAAGCCGCGCTCGCTCCCGTCCTCGACGCTGCGACGCACCAGTTCTGTCCGCTCCCAATAGCGGAGGCGCGCCTGCGAGATCCTGAGAATGCGCGCAGCCTCGCGATGCGAGTACGCGGTCACCACCCCGCTCGAAGAGTACGCCCTCCCGATCCCCCGCGAAACCAAAAAGCGCGACGCATCGCGCCCGGGCCAGCAGGCTGAGCGGCGTTGGTACGCAATCGCCCCACAGGGTTCGAGATCGCCCTCGCGCTGCTGGCCGGCGCGTACCTGCTGGCACTCGCCGGGCTGCTGTTCGGCGGGGAGCTGGCGAATCCGGTCATCGAGGCCCAGGCCCGCTGCTGCGCTGCCGTGCTGGCGGGGGCTCTCCTGCTGCTGGCCCGCCGGATCGATTCGCGTCTCGCGGAGCGGCGTCCCGCCCTTCTCGGGCTCAAGGGCGCGTTCCTCGCCAGCGTGGCCGCCGCCGCCTGGCGCGCCGGGACTCTGCGCGCAGCGGCGCTGGGCTTGGCGGCAACCTTCGCGCTCACGCCGCTGGCCTCCAACTACTGGGTCATGCTGCTCTTGCTGCCCCTGGCCTACGGCGCGCCGGCCGCGCTGGCGATCCTGGCGCTGTCCGCGCTGGTTCACGCCGTCGATGCCCTGCCTCCTCCGCTCGCGTTCCCCCACGCACTGATGTCTGCCGGACTTGCGCTCCTCTTGCTGGCTCCAGCGATCGGCGGCGCTTTCCCCTCGGGGCGCAGGTCGGAGGCCCCAACGCGCGGCGCGGCGAGCCCGTAGCGTCTACCCTGACAGGGAAAAGGCGTGCTCCATGTGGGATATCGTCGTCGTGGAAGCGTTCCCGAGGCTGGTGCCCGGCCCGGACTTCAAATCTGGTGGAGGCCGTGGCGACACGGCCTCGGCGGGTTCGATTCCCGTCCGCTTCCGCCGCTTGGAAAGGGAGGTTCAATGGCTTCGTCGGTCGTGATCAGCTTCAAGGACATCGATGCGCAGGACAAGGTGCGAGACGCCGTGGAGAAGCGCTGCGATGCGCTGGCAGAGGAGTTTCCCGAGACGACGCGCTTCGAGGTGATCCTGTCGAGCGACGGCGCCAGCTGGACCGCCCATGGACACGTGACCGGCAACCACACGGAGGTGGCCGGGCACGGGGACGCACCCGAGCTGGCCGTGGCCGCGGACAAGCTGCTGGAGCAGCTGGCGCGCCAGCTCCGCAAGATCCACGACAAGAAGATCTTCGCCCAGCGCCGCGAAGCCCAGCGCGCCTCGGTGCGACGCCGCTCCGGCTGAGCGCTCCCCGCCCGGCTCGAAGCACGCTGCGCGGCGCCGTTTCTAGCCGAGGATCAGGTGGAGCTTCAAGGCCAGCAGAAAACTTCCGTGGAAGTGGAGCCGGCGGCGGAGCACCGCCTCCGGAGCCGAGAAGTCGCCCCGGTTCAGCGCCCGCCAGGTATCCATATCCACCTCGATGCGCAGGTCCGGGTCCTGCACCGGGCCTTCCGCGCCCGACACGCGGCCCTCCTCGACGGAAAGGGTCCAGGTTCCGCCGGGGTTGCCGCCCAGCTCGAACTGGATGCGCGCGCGGGTATTGCCCAGTCGGGCGCGGCGCTCGGGATCGCCTGCAACCGCTTCCGGGACCCAGCGAGTGAAGAAGTCCCGGGGAGCAATGTCGTCGGGCGGACTGGGGCGGTCGCTCATGGCCCGCCGATTCTATCACCGCGCCGCTACAGGTCCCTTCGCAGAGGCGCGGCGCGGCCCAGCAGATAGCCCTGACCGAAAGGCACGCCCAGGGCCTGCAGGGTCGACAGCTCCTCGCTGGTCTCGATGCCCTCGGCGATGACCCGTGCACCCAGCTTGGCCGCCACCGCGTTGAGCGAACGCAGCAGCTCCTGGCGCGGCGGATCCGAATCGATCGAGCGGACCAGCACCTGGTCCACCTTGATGAAGTCCGGAGCCAGCTCCATGACCGCCTCCAGCGAGGAGTAGCCCACGCCGGTGTCGTCCAGGGCGATGCCCAGGCCCAGGCTCGCGAAGTGGTCTCGCGCCTCGCGGAACATGGCGAAGTTGCCGATCGATTCGCGCTCGGAGATCTCGAAGACCACGTCGGTGGGCCGCAGCCGCAGGCGCTCGAGCAGCTGCTGGAGCGCACCGCCGCGGAACTGCGGATCCCGAATCGCCGACGGCAGGCAGTTGAGGAAGAGCTTGATCCCCGGCGCCAGGCCGTGCGCACCGTCCAGGGCGCGGCGTCGGCACAGGGAGTCGGCTTCGAACAGCAGCCCTGCCTCCTCGGCGCGCTGGAAGAACGCGCCGGGGCTCTGCACTTCGGAGCCGGCCGGTCCCCGGGCCAGGGCCTCGTAGCCGATCACATCGCGCGTGGAGAGGTTGACGATGGGCTCGAAGAGCATCGTCACATCCTCGCGAAGCAGAACCTGCTGTAAGGACAGCTTGCGAAGGCGCGCCTCGAACTGCCCCACAAGCTCGGCATCGTGGCGTGCATCCTTCCACGCCGCGCGCAGCTGACGCCGATCCGCCACGACGGGATTCCGCAGCGTCAGGGCCCAGCCGACCTGCACGGGCGGCGCCACGCGAGCGTACGGGTAGAAGATCCGCGAGCCCTGCTTGGCCAGATGGGCACGGATGTCCGCAACCAGGGTGGCGATGCTCTCTCCGTAGAAGTCGGCTTCATCCTTGCCGCGGAAGAGGAACAGCGCCAGCTCGTCGCGACCCTCGTCGGCGCGCACCAGCATGTCCCCGGCGCCACGGCGGTCGCCCCACACTTCTTCGAGGGCGGCCACCAGCGCCGCTGCAACGCGGTCCTGAGCCTCGTCGCCGTAGAAGCGCTCTACGCGACCCAGCTCTGGCGCGCCCACGACGACGACACCGACCACTCCGGTCTCGCGAAAGCGCTCCACCAGCGCGGGCAGCGCGCTGGCGTAGCGCTGCGGCGAAGCCGTTGCGGCCACCTCGGCGTCGGGCTGGCGGTCGGAAGCGCTCACCCTCCGCTCATCGGCAGGGATGCGGCAAGTATTGAGGAGGACTGGAGGCTTCCCCCCAGCTGGCCCCAAGGCCTCGAAATCGCCTCAGAACTCGCCTCGAAGCGCCTTTCCGGTAAGCGATTTTTGGATTCGGGCGATCTTGGAAGCCGGCCCCTGGCCCACGATGCGCCCGCCTCCGGGCCCGCCTTCGGGGCCCAGGTCGATCACGTGATCGGCGGCCCGGATCACGTCCAGGTTGTGCTCCACCACCACCACGCTGGCCCCGGCGTCCAGAAGCTGATCCAGGCTCTCCACCAAGCGCGCGACCTCGGCGGGGTGGAGGCCCGTGGTGGGCTCGTCCAGCACGAACAGGCTGCCCCGCCCCTCGCGCCCCGCCAGCGCCAGGCCTAGACGCAGCCGCTGTCCCTCACCACCGGAGAGCGTGGCCAGCGGCTGTCCCAGTCCCAGGTACCCCAGACCCACCCGAGACAGCGGCTCGAGGCGCGAGACCACAGCGGCGTCGTCGGCGAACGCCTCGAGGGCTTCGTCGATGCTCAGGGCCAGCACGTCCACGATGCAGCGTCCCCCCACGCGGATGTCCTGCGCTTCGCGCCGGTAACGGGTTCCCAGGCAGGCCTCGCAGGGAACCCGCACGTCTTCCAGGAACTGCATGTCCACCACGGTCTCACCGCTGCCCTCGCAAGCGTCGCAACGCCCGCCCGCGACGTTGAACGAGAACCAGCCGGGACCCAGGCCGCGCGCCTTCGCCTCGCGCGTGGCTGCGAAGCGACGGCGGATGCCGTCGAACGCCTTGGAGACCGTGGCGGGGTTGGAGCGGGAGCTGCGCCCGGGCGGATCGGGATCCACCACGACCACCTCGCCCAACGCCTGCGCCCCGCGGATGCGCGTGCAGGCGCCGCGCTCAGGATCCCCGCGCAGGTTGCCCACCAGCACCGAGCGGACCAGCGTGCTCTTGCCCGCGCCGGAGACACCGGTCACCACCACGAGCTGACCCAGCGGAATCGTCACGTCGAGATTCTGGAGGTTGTGCTCGCTGGCGCCCTCCACCACCAGCTCGCCCCGGGCGCTGCGCGAGCGGCGCCGGCGTGGCTCCAGCTCGCCGCGCAGGGCGCGCGCGGTGACGGCCGTGGGATGCGCGCGGACCTCCTCGACAGTGCCCTCGGCAACCAGCCGGCCACCGTGGCGGCCCGCGCCCGGACCCAGGTCGATCACGTGGTCGGCGGCCGCCACGAACTCGGGGGCGTGCTCCACCACCACCAGCGTGTTGCCGCGCTCGCGGATCTCGCGCAGCACCTCCAGCAGCCGGCTCACATCCCGGGCGTGCAGTCCGATGGAGGGCTCGTCCAGCACGTAGAGCGCGGCGGTGAGCGCGCCGCCCAGCGCCGTGGCCAGCTGGATGCGCTGGGCCTCCCCGCCCGAGAGCGTGCGCACCTGCCGCTCCAAGGAGAGGTAGCCGAGACCCACGCGGCGGGTGGTGGCCACGCGATCCTGCAGCCGCTCCAGCAGGCGGCCGACGCGAGCCGCTTCAGCGCCACCCAGATCCAGGGCCTCAAGCCACTCGGCCAGCTCGTCCAGGGTGAGGCGGGAGACCTCGCCCAGATCGGCGCCGGCGACCCGGAACGCCAGCGCCTCGGCGCGCAGCCGCGCCCCGCCGCAGTCGGGACACGGATCGAAGCGCCGGTAGCGCGCGATCATCACGCGGTTCTGGACCTTGTAGCGGCGCCGCTCGAGCCAGTCGAAGTAGCCCTGCACGCCGTACCACTCGTCGTCGTCGCCCGAGAAGATCAGCTCGCGGACCTCCGCGCCCAGCTTCGCGTACGGGACGTCCACCGGGATTCCGTGCTCCCGGCACGCCAGCAGCAGATCGCGCTTGCAGCTCCGGGTGGCGCGGGTGGCGAAGGGCGCCACGGCATCGCCCTGCAGCGTCTTTGTGGGATCCGGCACCACGCGCTCGCGATCGAGAACGCCGACGCGCCCGAAGCCCTGGCACGCCTCACACGCTCCCAGTGGGCTGTTGAAGGAGAAGAGCGCGGGCTCAGGCGCCGGCAGCCGGCGGCCGCACGCATCACAGGCGAACCCTTCTCGGAAGGGAATCCGCTCCCCCGCCTCGGTGACCACCACGAGACGGCCGTCGCCACGGGCGAACCCGCCGGCCACGGCCTCGGCCAGCCGCGTGCGCCCGTCCGAGTCGATACGCAGCCGGTCCACCAGCACCAGGCCGCCCTCGCGGCGCAGCGCGCCCAGCCCGCGAACGCCCAGCTCCTCGAGATCGCGGACCGAACCCTCGGCATCCAGGAGCCGGGTCCAGCCGTCGGCCAGCAGCTTGTCCCGCAGGTCAGCCAGCCGCCCCTTCGGCGGCAAGGGGGCGCCCAGCGAAGCGCGCAGGCCCGAGTAGCGGGCCAGAAGCTGGTCCACCACGCTCTGCACCGTGCCGGGCTCCACGGGCAACGCGCAATCGGGGCAGGTGGCGCGGGCCAGCTTGGCGAACAGCAGCCGCAGATGATCGAGGATCTCGGTGGCCGTGCCCACGGTGGAGCGGGCATTGCTCGCCCGGTTGCGCTGCTCGATGGCAATGGCCGGCGGCAGATGCGAAATGGCCTCGACATCGGGCCGCGGCAGGCGCTCGAGGAACTGCCGGGCGTACGTCGAGAGCGACACCACGTAGCGGCGCTGACCCTCGGCGTAGAGCGTGTCGAAGGCGAGGCTCGACTTGCCGGAGCCCGACACGCCCGTCACGACACAGAGGCTGCGCAGCGGAATGCGGCAGTCCACGCCCTGAAGGTTGTGGGCGCGCGCACCGCGAATGGTGATCTCGCGCGCAGCTCCGACTAGCCCGTCCTCCGGAACAGGGAGCGCAGCTTCATGGCCAGGCCCTGGTTCCCTTCGATGCGGATGCGGTCTTCCACGACCAGCATTTCGGCGTTGGCGCGACCGTCGAGGACGTCGCTCCAGTCCTGGGTCGAGGCGACCAGCCGTACGTCGGGCGCTGCGTCACCGCCCAGCGAAGTCTTGAGCCGGCCGTCCTCCACCTGGATGCTGAGCCTCCCCCCGGCCGGGCCGGTCAACTCGATCTCGATCACCGCCGCCATCCCCGCGGCGGCCTCGGGCCGAAAACGCTGGTGCAGCCAGCCGACCATGGCTTCGGCGCCGTCTCCTGCTGCCTCACCCATCCCTTGCTCCAGATGCCGCAACTCCGCGGATTCCGGCCAAGTCTAGGGATCGGTTGACTCCGGCGTCAATCGTCCTGGTGAAGGTGGGCCTGGCGCTCCGCGTCGCTCGCCTGGGCCTCGCGGCCGGCCGCCCTGGCCGCCCGCGCCGTAGCGTTCCAGCGCTCGGCTCCCGGCTCCTCGCGCAGCGCTTCGCATGTGTGGCGAAGCAGGAAGGGATCTCCATCCTCGACCGCACGATCGCGCAGCTCTTCGAGGCGGTCGCGCGCATCCGCCTTGACCAGGAAGGCCAATGCCTCGTTGGCCCTGCCCTCCTCCAGATAAAGATCGGCGATGGCTCGCGCCTTGGCCGGGTCCAGCTTGTCCTCCAGCAGATGCCGGCGCTTCAGCGGATCGGGAAGCACACCTTTCTTGGCCATGCGGGTCCTCAGTAGCGCGGCAGGCTGGGATCGACGCTCTCGGACCAGAGGTCGATGCCGCCTGCCAGGTTGACGACGTCCTTGAATCCCAGCTCGGCGAGCAGCCGCACGCCGCGTGCGCTGCGGCCGCCCGTCTTGCAGTGCACGACGATCGGTCGCTCCTTCCAGTCGACCAGCTCCGCGACGCGCGCCTCCAGCTGAGCCAACGGAATGCGAGTCGAGCCCTCGATCGCCGCGATCTCGATCTCATGGGGCTCGCGCACGTCCAGCAGCAGGAAGGCCTCGCGGCGGGCCAGCCGCGCCGCGACGTCCGCGACCGAAGCCTCGGGCACCGGCGCCTCCACGACCTCCTCTCCGGGCCGCGGGGCGCAGAACTGGTCGTAGTCGATCAGCTCGGTCAGGCTGGGGTTCTCGCCGCAGACCGGGCACTCGGCGTCCTTGCGCAACCGGAACTCGGTGAAGCTCATGTCCAGGGCCGAGTACTGGAGCAGGCGGCCGATGAGCGGTTCGCCCACACCGGTGATCAGCTTCACGGTCTCGGTGGCCTGGATGATGGCGATCAGCCCGGGCAGGACGCCCAGCACGCCGCCCTCGGCGCACGAAGGCACCAGGCCCGGCGGCGGCGGCTCCGGGTACAGGCAGCGGTAGCAGGGGCCGCGGCCGGCATCGAAGACAGTGGCCTGGCCGTCGAAGCGGAAGATCGAGCCGTGCACGTTGGGCCGCCCCAGCAGCACGCAAGCGTCGTTGGTCAGGTAGCGCGTGGGGAAGTTGTCCGTTCCGTCCACCACCACGTCGTAGTCGCGCATCACCTCCAGGGCGTTCTCCGAGCTGAGGTGGAGCGGGTGCGCCTCGACCCGCACGTCCGGGTTCAGGGCGGCGATGCGCTCGGCCGCCACCTCGACCTTGGGCCGGCCCACATCGGCGGTGCCGTAGAGGATCTGCCGCTGGAGATTGGAGGCGTCCACCACGTCGAAGTCGACGATTCCCAGCGTGCCCACGCCGGCGGCGGCCAGATACTGGGCCAGCGGGCAGCCCAGCCCGCCGGCGCCCACCACCAGCACCCGGGCCTCCAACAGCGCCTGCTGCCCCTGGACGCCGATCTCGGGCAGGGTCAGGTGGCGCTTGTAGCGCTCGTACTGGTCCGCGCGCAGCTGCGAGCCCATGACCGGACGCTACCAAAGACGAAGGCCCCCCGTCCGGCGGACGGAGGGCCCTGATCCAACGGCCGCAGTCGCGGCTCGTTACATGTCCTCGGCCTTGTCCGGCTCGGGCGGGATCACCTGGACCTTGTAGGCCTTGCGGGGCTTGTCGATGAACTTCCAGTCCACCATGACCCAGTCGCCCTTCTTGAGCTCTCCCCAGGCCGTCTTGCCCTCGCCCTCCACGGCGGTGTCGTCCACCTTGTTGAACTTGACCTTGTCGCCCTTGCGATTGTCGACGATCACCTGCTTGTCGTTGATCTTGTCGACCCGGCCCTTGAACTGCCGGAACTGGGCCGCCGCCTCACCGGGGGCAACCAGTACCCCGGCGGACACGACGAACAACATCAGGAAGATTGCGGTTGCCACCTTGCGCATCTTGGCTCCTTTGTCTGAGGCGCGACCCGCGCGCCGACCCCACTTCGACGCCCGCAGCAGCCCAGGGATTCGATCCCAGAACCACCCGCAGACCGGTGCCGGAGGTGGGAGTCGAACCCACACGGCCCTTGCGAGCCGGGGCCTTTTGAGGGCCCTGCGTATACCAATTTCGCCACTCCGGCTCTAGGGCGCCCGAGGATACCATGACGCGCCACGGCCTCCACCGCTCCGCGCAGGGCTTTGACAGCCCTCCGAGCCGGGACTAGATTGAGCGTTTCGTGGGGCTGTAGCTCAGCTGGGAGAGCACAAGGCTGGCAGTCTTGGGGTCAGGGGTTCGATCCCCCTCAGCTCCACCATCGAAATCGCGGGGTTGGCGACCGGGTCGCCGGCCCCGTTTTCGTTGCAGCCGTCCCGGTTAGAATCGAGGCCGTGCGGCCCTCCGATGACCGCGCGTACGCCACCGCACCGTGACGATTCTCCGGGCCATCGGAGGTC
>CAMYOO010000120.1 GCA_947260035.1 uncultured delta proteobacterium | reverse complement strand
ACCCGGGTGCGGATCCTCGCGTTGCTCGAGCGCGAAGAGCTCGCCGTGCAGGAGCTGATGGGCGTGCTGGGCATGGCCCAGTCGCGGGTGTCGCGCCACCTGGCCATCCTGCGCGAGGCCGGGCTGTTGCGCGACCGGCGCGACGGGACCTTTGTGTACTACCGCTTTCCGACTCCCGCCGATGGGGTCTGGCGCGACGCCTGGGAGCTCGCCGGGCGCGCCTGGAGCGACGACCCGGCCTCCCAGCGCGACGCGGCGGCGCTCAACCGGGTGCTTGCCGAGCGCGCAGACCGCACCCGTTCGTGGTTCGACAGCGTCGGACCCGAGTGGGACGCCCTTCGCAAGGTCTTCAACGACGATGCGCTGCGCGCCCACGCAATCGCGCGGCTGGTGCCGCCGGAGCTGCGCGTCTGCGACGTGGGCACCGGAACCGGCATCCTGGCCCTGGAGCTGGCCCGCCTGGGCGTGGGCGTCATCGCCGTCGACCACAGCCAGGCGATGCTGGACGCCACCGCCGCCAAGCTCCAGGCGGCCGGAGCCCAGGGCGTCGAGCTGCGCCGCGGCGATGCGGCCGACCTGCCCCTGGAAGAGGCCTCAGTGGACGCGGCCTTCGCCCACATGGTGCTCCACTACCTGCCCTCCCCCGCCGAGGCGCTGGCGGAGATGGGCCGGGTGGTAAAGCCGGGCGGACTCGTCGTCGTCGTCGATTTCGAGGAGCACGACCGCGAGTGGATGCGCGAGGAGCTGGGCGTACAGTGGCTCGGCTTTCCCCTGGCGGAAGTGCGGCGCTGGTTCGTGGACGCGGGTCTCGGGGAGCCTCGCATCGACCTGGAGGACTCCGCCGGGCGCAGTGGCGACCTGCCCACGCCGTTCATCGCCGCCGCACGGCGCCCGAGCCGGTGAGCCTGCGCGCAGTCCTCTTCGACGCCGCCGGAACGCTCCTGCTCACCGCGGAACCCGTCGGTGAGACCTATGCCCGCACCCTGGTGGAGCACGGCGTGGCGATTCCGGCCTGGCGCCTCGAGGACGCTTTCCTCCGCGTGCACCAGCGCGCACCCGCCATGCTCTTCCCGGATGCGAACGATGCCGCGATCCCCGATCTGGAGCGCGAGTGGTGGTGGTGGCGCGTACGCGAGACCGTACGGGCCGCCGACAGCGAGGCCCGGGTGACGGACTTCGACGCTCTGTTCGACGCACTCTGGAGCCACTACGCGGCGCCACAGGCCTGGCGTCCCGCGCCCGGCGCCGCCGCCGCCCTGGATGCGCTGCGCGCCAGCGGCCTGGCAACGGCGGTGGTCTCCAACATGGACCACCGACTGGATGCCGTGCTTCACGGCCTGGGACTGCGCCAGCGGCTCGACGCGGTAGTCCGCCCGCCCCACGCCCGCGCGGCCAAGCCCGACCCCGCCATCTTCCTGGAGGGTCTGCGCAGCGTGGGCGCCGCGCCCGAGGAAGCCGTCTACGTGGGCGACGACGCCGAGCGAGACCTGGCCGGCGCGCGCCGCGCCGGCCTCGCGGCGATCGACGTCGGCGAGCTTGCTACGTTGGAAGATCTGCCGTGCCGACTGGCGCGCCCGAACCAGGAGCCCCGATGAGCGCCGAGCCCGCATCCTCTTCCCTCGCCTTCTTCCGCGAGCGCTTCGGCCTGGACGACGCCCGCCTGGACACGGTGCTGGGAACCGCCCTGGAGCGGCGGCTGGATCACGCCGACCTCTACTTCGAGTACACCACGCGGGACGCCGTCTCCCTCGAGGAGGGCATCGTCAAGAGCGGCGATCGCCACCTGGAGCAGGGCGTGGGCGTGCGCGTGGTGGACGGCGCGCGTCAGGGCTACGCGCACTCCGACGAAATCAGCGTGGACAGCCTGCAGCTCGCCGCGCGCACGGCCCGCGCCGTTGCCGAACGTCCGGGTGAAGCGGGACCCGTGGCGCTGGCCGGCCGCGAGGGCCGCGACCTCTACCCGGTTGCGCGCCCTCCCACCGACGTACCCGTCGAAACCAAGGTGGCGCTGCTCTCGGAGATCGACGCCTACGCCCGGAGCCTGGATCCTCGCATCGATCAGGTCATGGCCAGCGTCATCTGCCAGCACAAGCAGGTCCTGGTGGCGGCTGCGGACGGAACCCTGGCCGGCGACGTGCAGCCCCTGGTGCGTCTCAACGTGCAGGTCATCGCCGCTTCCGGAGAGCGGCGCGAGATGGGCTACGAGGGCACAGGCGGCCGCTTCGACCTGGAGCGGCTGCTGGATCCGGAGTCCTGGCGCCCCCGGGTGCAGGAGGCGGTCCGTCTGGCGCTGCTCAACCTGGAAGCCGAGCCGTGCCCGGCCGGGACCATGGACGTGGTACTCGGGCCGGGCTGGTCGGGCGTCCTGCTCCACGAGGCCGTGGGCCACGGCCTGGAGGGCGACTTCAACCGCAAGAAGACCTCGGCCTTCGCCGACCGGCTGGGCCAGCGAGTCGCCGCCCCGGGCGTCACGGTCGTCGACGACGGCACCCTGCCCGAACGACGCGGCTCGCTCAACATGGACGACGAGGGAACGCCTACCGAGCGCACCGTGCTCATCGAGGACGGCGTGCTGACCGGGTATCTCCAGGACCGCCTCAATGCGCGCCTCATGCGCATGCCGCCCACCGGCAACGGGCGCCGCGAGAGCTACGCCCACCTGCCCCTGCCGCGCATGACCAACACCTTCATGCTGGCCGGCGAAGATGATCCCGAAGACGTGCTGCGCTCCGTGGACCGCGGCCTCTACATCGCCTCGTTCGGCGGAGGCCAGGTCGACATCACCAGCGGCAAGTTCGTGTTCTCGGCCAACGAGGCCTACAAGATCGAGGACGGCCGGCTCGGCGCGCCGGTGAAGGGCGCCAGCCTGATCGGCAACGGACCCGACGTCCTGACCCGTGTGTCGCGCATCGGCTCCGACCTGGCACTGGACCTGGGCGTGGGCACCTGCGGCAAGGACGGCCAGAGCGTCCCGGTGGGCGTGGGCCTTCCCACGGTCCGCATCGACGGCATTACCGTAGGAGGAACCGAAGGATGAGCGACCACGCGCCCCTGGAAGCCCCTCTTGAGGCCCCTCTTGACGCCCGGCAGGCCGTGGAGCGCGCACTCGAACAGGTGCGGCGAGCGGGGGCGGATCAGGCCGACGCGCTGCTGCTGGAAGGAGACTCGGTCGAAGTCCGCGTCCGCAACGGCGAGGTCGACGTGGTGAGCCAGGCGCGGGAGCGCGTGCTGGGAATCCGCGCCCTGGTGGGCACGTCCGAAGGACTTCGCTCCGCGGTGTGTTCCACCAGCGATCTCTCGCCCAGCGCGGTGGAGCGCATGGCCCAGGAGACGGCCGCGCTGGCTCGGGCCACCGCCCCGGATCCCGACGCCGGCCTGCCCGAGGCGGGCTTTGCCGAGGACCTTCCGGATCTGGGCATCAGCGATGCGTCCGAGGCCGGGCCGACGCTGGAGGCACGCATCGACGCAGCGCGGCGGGCGGAGGACGCCGCCCGCGGAGTGGATCCACGCATCGCCAACTTCGAGGGCAGCGACGTCAGCTCCGACACGACCCGGCGGGTCTACGGCAACAGCCGGGGCTTCCTGGCCGAGTACGAGAGCACGTCCCACGGCATCAGCTGCATGCCCATCGCCCAGGAGAACGGCTCCATGCAGATGTCCTGGTGGTCCAGCGTCAGGCGGAGCTGGTGCGACCTGGACGACCCGGCCCACGTCGGGCGCGTGGCGGCCGAGCGGGCCTTGAGCCGCCTGGGTGCGCGCCGTGTAGCCACCTGCGAGGTTCCGATCGTCTTCGAGCCTTCCACCGCACGCAGCCTGCTGGGCCATCTGGTCGCCTGCGTGAGCGGATCTTCGGTGTACCGGGGCGCATCGTTCCTGGCGAACCGGCTCGGCGACCGCGTTGCCAGTGAACGCGTGAACGTGGTGGACGACGGGCGGCGCATCGGGGGACTGGGAAGCCGGCCCTTCGACGGCGAGGGGCTTCCCACGCGACGCACTCCCGTGATCGAGAACGGAAGGCTCGCGTCGTATCTGCTCGACACGTACTCGGCCCGCAAGCTGGGCATGGCCTCCACGGGCAACGCGTCGCGCGGCGCGGGCAGCGCGCCCGGCGCCGGGCCGACCAACCTGTGGCTCGAGCCCGGCGAGGGCGACCTGGACGCCATCGTCGCCGATACCGAGCGCGGCTTCCTGGTGACCTGGCTGTTCGGCCACGGCTTCAACCCGGTCAGCGGAGACTTCTCGCGCGGCGCGGCCGGGTACTGGATCGAAGACGGCCGTCTCAGCCACCCGGTCGAAGAGGTGACCATCGCAGGCAACCTGCTGGACATGCTGTGCAACGTGGACGCCGTCGGCGACGACCTGCTGTGGCAGGGGTCGCTGGCGTCGCCCAGCGTGCGCATTTCCTCCATGACCGTCGCCGGGGAGTAGTCAGCACGTGACCCAGCAGCCCACCATGATCGGCCTGACCCTGCCCGACGTGGCGACCTGGTCGCAGCGGGTCTGCGTGGCGCTGGGGCAGAACCCGGGCCTGTTCACCGGGCCCGGCACCAACACCTACCTGATCGGCACCGGTCGGGTCCGCATCCTGCTGGACACCGGCCAGGGCGTGCACGAGTACTTGCCCGTCCTGGAACGCGCGATGCAGGAGTCCGGATGCGAGACGCTGCAGGAGATCGTGCTGACCCACGGCCACCCGGACCACATCGGCGGCGCCCTGCAGGTGATGGAACGCTTCGGTGCGCTGCGCGTCTCCAAGCTTCCCCACGCCGGCATGGACGGGCACTACGCCCTGGACATCCACCCGCTGGAAGACGGCAGCGTGATCGAGACCGAGGGGGCCACCCTGCGCGCGATCCACACGCCGGGTCACGCCGAGGACCACCTGTGCTTCATGCTCGAAGAAGAGGGCAGCCTCTTCTCGGGCGACAACGTGCTGGGCGTCGGCACCACGGTGATCCCGGCCCACGGCGGCGACCTGCTCGACTACCTGAACTCGCTGGAGCGGCTCCTGGCCCTCGAGCCCGCGCGCATCTATCCGGCGCACGGCCCCTGCATCGAGGACGGCCCCGGCAAGATCCGCGCGTACATCGAGCATCGCATGGATCGCGAGCGGCAGATCCTGGCCGCACTGACCGAGCTGGGGCCCAGCCCCGTCGCGGCCGTGGTAAAGCACGTCTACACCGACGTTCCCGAGGTACTGCACGGCGCCGCTGCGCTCTCGGTGACCTCGCACCTGATCAAGCTCGAGCGCGAGGGCCGCGCCGCGCGCGAGGACGCCGGCGACGACGACCCCCAGCACGCGCGCTGGCGCCTGTCGTGAGCCATCCGCTGGCCGACCGCATGCGCAGCGTCCAGGCCGAGGAGCGGCGCGCCGCGTGTGCGGAGGCCGCTGAAGATCCGGCGGGAGCACTGCTGACCGAGCCGCTGGCCGAAGCCCTGGGCGACGCGCACCCGGGCGTGGCCCGTGCGGCCGCCAGCTCCCTGGCTCGGCTTGCGCGCCAACCCGGGGGCTCCGATGCTCCGCTGCGCGACGCGCTGCGCAGCGACGAACCCGGGCGCCGGATCTCCGCCGCCTTCGCCTTCGCCGAGATCGAGCCGCCGGGTCCGCGCATCGTTCCCGCGCTGGTCGGCGGCCTGGCCCACGCCGACGGCGGCACACGCTGGCACGCGGCCCGCCTGCTGGTGGACACCGGCCGCGTGCACCCCGAGGTGTTCGGCATGCTGCTGGGGCTGGTGGGCTCCGACAAGCGGGTGAGCGTGCGACGCATGGCCGCCTTCTGCGTGCGCGAGCTGGCGCCCGACCTGCCCGAGGCCGCCCGGACTCTCGTAGCGGCCACCCACGATCCCGACGTCCAGGTACGCCGCGCCGCCCTCACCGGCCTCTCGGGCCTGATGGATCCCCCCGACGAGGTACGCCGGCGCCTGGCCGCCGTTCGCGAAGCCGATCCGGACGAAACGGCGCGGCGCCTGGCCCAGCGTGCGCTGGATCTGCTGTGTTGTGGCTCCGAGAATGGGTCCGGCACGGGGCCTGCATTATGACCGTCCATGCCGCGCCGCCGCCTGGACCCGCCGCCGCCCTTCTGCCCCAACCCGAGCTGCACTTCCCACCACGATCCGGAGGGTTGGCGGTACAAGAAGAAGGGGTTCTTTTCCAGGACGCGGGGCCCCCGACACGTCCAGCGGTACATCTGTCAACGCTGTGGCCGGAACTTCAGCACCCAGACCTTCTCCCCAACCTACTGGCTCAAGCGCCCCGACCTGCTCCGAAGGGTCTTCTGGGGAAGCCTCTCCTGCTCCGGCCTCCGCCAGATAGCCCGCGAGACCGGGGTCTCGCATCTCACCATCCAGCGCCTCTTGGAACGGTTGGGAAGACACTGCCTCCTCCTCCACGAGGCGCTCCGGCCGAGGGCAGCTCCCAGCGAAGCCCTGGTCCTCGACGGCTTCCGCACTTTCGAGGCCGGCCAATACTGGCCCTTTGATCTGAACCTCCTGGTTGGGGAGTCCCACTTCGTCTATGGCTTCAACGATGCCGAACTCCGAAGGAGCGGCACCCAGACCGAGGGACAGCGAGCCAAGCGAGCCCGGCTCGAGGCGGCCTACGGACGGCCGGACCCCCAGGCCACGCGCAGAGCGGTGGAAGAGCTCGTGGGGAGGTTCGTGCCAGAGGGCGCATTCGCGGAGATCCGATCGGACGAGCACCGCGCTTATCCCCTCGCCCTGCGGAACCTCACGGGCCGCCGGATCCGTCATCTCACCACCTCTTCGAAAGCCTCGCGGACGACGAAGAATCCGCTGTTTCCGGTGAACCTGGCCGATCTCCTGTTGCGCCACGGCAGCGCCAACCACAAGCGGGAGACGATCGCATTCTCGAAGCGGCGCCAGGGAGCGCTCTACCGGGCGGCGATCTGGGTGGTGTGGCGCAACTACATGAAGCCGCGTTCCGAGCGGCGGCGGGATGCGCCGCCGGGGGTCGAGATCGGGGTGATCAACGAGCGGCTTTCGCTCTCCGAAGTCCTGGGGAAGCGGCTCTTCCCGTGGCGAGCCTCACTCAGCCGGTGGCTCGAGCGCTGCTACTTCGGGCGGATCCCCACGCGGCGAATGACGCGGCTGCGGAGGCATGTCCTCGCCTACGCCGTGTAGGGGGATTCCTTCGCAGTGACGCTGAGATCAGTAGCTCTGGACCCAATTTCGGCGCCACAACTGTTAGGATCGCGCGCCGGAGGCAGGCATGGCTCGCAACGTACTGGTGAGCGGAGGAGCCGGCGCCCTGGGGCGCGCGGTGGTCGAGGCGTTTCTCGAAGGCGGCGACCACGTGGTGGTGCCGTGGATCGTGGAAGCCGAACGCGACGCCCTGGCTGACGCCCTGTGCCGGCCGCTGGAGGCGGGAAGCCTGACGCTGCTGGCGGCCGACGTGGCGGAAGCCGACGGCGCCGCCGCGGCGGTCGAGGCGGCGGAGCCCGTGACCGTACTGGTCAACGGAGCCGGTGGCTTCGCCGGGGGGATGCCCCACACGGAGACGCCCCTCGAGGACTTCGACCGCATGTACCGCATCAACCTGCGCACCGCGGCCGCTCTCTGCCAGGCGGCACTGCCCGGCATGACGTCCCGCGCTGCGGGCTGCATCGTCAACGTGGCTTCGCGCGCCGCCATCGACCGACCGCCGACGCTGGCGGCGTACAGCGCCTCGAAGGCCGGCGTCCTGGTCCTGACCGAGACCCTCCAGAAGGAGGTCGCGGAGCACGGAGTCCGGGTGAACGCCGTGGTGCCCACCACGATCGACACACCGGCCAACCGTGCCGCCATGCCCGACGCGGATTTCGGAGCCTGGACGCCAACGGCCGCCATCGCCGCCGTGGTGCACTGGCTGGCCAGCGACGCCGCCGCCAGCGTGCGCGGGAGCGCCATCCCGGTCTGATTCGCGCCGGAAGCGGCCGGCTGCGTTGCCGGCCAGGGAGCCACTGCTAGATTGTGACCGGCTGGTCAGCCCGCTGACCACGGGGTCATTTCGAGCGCGCCCAACCCCGTGCAGGCACCGGCCACCCCCGCCGCCGCGCGCGGCCCGCGAGCGAGAGTCATGAGTGAAGCCGCCCGGACCAAGGAGGAGGTCCTCAAGGACTTCCGCACCCACGCCATCCTGGAGGCGGCGCGGCGCGTCGTGGCCGAGGTGGGCTACGTCGATGCCTCCATGGAGCGGGTCGCCCAGGAGGCCGGGGTCGCCAAGGGCACCCTGTACCTCTACTTCCAGAGCAAGGAAGAGCTCTTCGAGCGCGCCGTCGACAACGGCCTCGACGAGCTGATGGATTCGACCCGCACCGCACTGGAGGCGACCGGCGCGCCGCTGGAGCGCCTGCGAGCCGCCGTCCATACCGGCGTGGACCAGGCCCGGCAGAACAGCGCCTTCTTCCAGGCCGTAGTGACGACCCGCCCGGCGCGCCGCCGCAGGCCTGGCGGCGGGCTGCGCGGCTACGTGGCCCTGCTCTCGGAGTTGCTGGAGGAAGGCGTGCGCGACGGTGCGCTGCGCGCCGTCGAACCCGAGCGAACCGCTCGCATGCTGGTGCACGGCATGAGCGGCCTGGTGGCCGAGAGCCTGCTGGACGGCCTGCCCTTCCCCGACGACGCCGACGTGGACGCGATGCTCGACGTCTTCTTCCACGGAATCGCACGATGAGAACGAGCCTCGCCTTCCTCCTGCTCGCGGCTCTCGCCTTCCTCTCGGCGTGCGGCGGCAGCGACGGGGAAGCCTCCAGCAGCGACTCTCGGGTACCGGTGCGGGTCGAGCCGGTGCAGCGACGCGACCTCACCCACACGGTGGTCCTGTCGGGGCGCCTGCGGGCCACCGCGGTGGTCGAGGTGCAGCCCAAGGTGACCGGGCGCATCGTCGCCTTCCACAAGCGCGAAGGCGATACGGTGCGCGCCGGCGAGCTGCTGGTCGAGCTCGACACGACCGAGCTGGCCCTGGAGCTGCAGCGCGCCAGCGCTCTGCTGGCCCAGGCTCGCGCGCGCCGCGACGAAGCTCATCGCAAGCTCGCCCGAGCCGAGGAGCTGCACCAGAAGAACGTCCTCTCCGAGGCCGCGCTGGAAACCGCCCGCGCGGAGGCCGCCATCGTCGATGCGGATCGCAAGACGGCCCTGGCCGGCCGCGACCTGGCCCGCCAGCGGCTGGCCGACGCGCGCATCACCGCCCCCATCGACGGCATCCTACAGGACCGCACCCACTCCGTAGGTGACTGGGCAGCCCCTTCACTGGGGGCAGGCGCTTCGCGCGGAGGGATCTTCACCTTGATCCAGGTGGACCCCCTGCTGCTGGACGTCTACGTCTCGGAGCAGGACGTGGCGCGGATCCGCGAGACCGACGAAGAAGTCCAGATCCAGGTCGACGCCATCCCCGGCGATGACTTCGAAGGCGTGGTGGAGTACGTGGCGCCGAGTCTGGACCCGGTCTCGTTCACCCAGCTCATTCGGCTGCGCCTCCCGAACCCGGACAGGCGCCTCAAGCCGGGCATGTTCGCCCGCGAGGCGGTTCGCGACGTGGCCGAGGACGCCCTGGTGGTTCCGGCCGACGCCCTGGTGGACCTGGGGGATGCCTTCGCCGTCTACGTCGTCGACGAGGGTCAGCAAGCCCGGCTTCGCCCGGTGCAGACGCTCTTCATTGCGGGCAATGCCGCCGCCGTGGCCTCGGGCCTGAACGAGGGCGAGCAGGTGATCGTCGAAGGCAAGAGCAGCGTGCGGGAAGGCACCGAAGTCCGCCTGGTCGCGGCGACGCCCCGGACCGGCACGTGAACCCCGCCGAGTTCAGCGTCCGGCATCCGGTTTCCATCGTGATGCTGATCGCGATCCTGGTCGGGCTGGGATTCGTATCGCTCGTGGGCCTTCCCATCGAGATGTTCCCCGAGCTCGAGTTCCCGATGATCAGCGTCCACACCACCTACGAGGGCGTCGCGCCCCAAGAGGTGGAGGAGCGCGTCACCAAGCCCATCGAGCGCGCGGTCGCGTCGGTGGAGCAGGTGAAGCGCATCCGCTCCTATACCTGGGAGGGCAGCTCCTTCGTCCTAGTGGAGTTCAACTGGGGCGCCGACACCGAGGTCCTGCGCATCGACGTGCGCGAGAAGCTGGACGCGATCCGGCGCCTGCTGCCCGATGACATCGACGACCCCATGGTGTCGCGCCAGGTCTTCGGCGGCGACGATCAGGCCATCCGGATCGCGGTCTCCTCCGACGTGCTTCCCCTCTCGGAGGTGCGGCGGCTCGCCGAGGACGTACTGAAGGCGCGCTTCGAGAGCATCGACGGCGTCGCCACCGTGGACGTCTACGGCGGGCTCGAGCGCGAGATCCAGATCAACGTCCTACCCAACCAGCTGCTCTCCTACGGAATCGCCCTGAGCGAGGTATCGCTGGCCCTCCAGGGCGCCAACCTCAACAACCCGGGCGGCCGCATCGACCGCGGGCGAGACGAGTTCCTGGTGCGCACCGTGGGCAAGTTCCGCTCCCTCGAAGAGATCCGGCGGCTGCCGATCCGCCAGCAGGGCGGCGCCCCTATCACCATCGGGGATGTCGCCGAAGTGGTGGACACGCACAAGGAAATCCGCAGCCTGTCGCGCTTCGACGGGCGGCCGACGGTGGAGCTGGCGGTCATCAAGGAAACCCAGGGCAACGTCGTCGCCATCAGCGATGCGGCCCACGACAAGATCGCGGAGCTGAGCGGGCAGTTTCCCCAGGTGCAGCTGGGCGTTGCCTTCGACGCGGCGCCCTACATTCGCCGCTCGATCACCGACGTGCGCGAGAACGCATCCTGGGGCGGCTTCTTCGCGATCCTGGTCCTCTGGCCGTTCCTCTCCAATCGCCGCTGGCGCTTCTTCGGCGGCATCGCCGCCCTGGGCGTGCTGCTGCTGGCCTCGCAGCCCTTCGGCGGACCGCTGGCCACGTGGCTGGGCTCGGTGGGGACAGCACTGTCCCTGAGCATCGTCAGCGGCCTTGCCATCCTCCTGCTGAATCTGCTGTGGCGCAGCTCGCCGGCAACGCTGGTGGTCTCCCTGGCGATGCCCATCTCGATCGTGGCCACCTTCATCCTGATCCACTTCGCGGGACTCACGCTCAACATGGTGAGCTTGGGCGGCCTGGCCCTGGGCATCGGCATGCTGGTGGACAACTCGGTGGTGGTGATCGAGAACATCTCGCGCCAAATGGCCCTGGGACGGGCTCCGCGCC
>CAMYOO010000119.1 GCA_947260035.1 uncultured delta proteobacterium | reverse complement strand
CAAACGCCGCGAGCTGTATTCCGCGAACAGTATGAGGGGGGATTCATGCGAGCGCTGGCGCACGTGGCGTCTCGCGGGCGCAACACCAACGTGCTGCAGCACGCGGCTGGGCATCTGAAGGAGTGTCTCGATTCCGCCTCGCGGAGCGAGCTGGCGGAGCTCATCCACGACTACCGCAAAGAACTGGTCCCCCTCGTCGTGCCCGTCACGCTGATCGGACACCACGTCCGGCGCCACGAGATCGGCTACCTGAAGGGGCAGGTGTTTCTCGAGCCGCATCCAAGAGAGCTGATGCTCCGGAATCACGTCTGAGGAGAGCGAGTGATGCTCCGGCGCAGGCTCATCACGGTTCCGGGATACGTCATTGCTTGGTCTCTGTGGTTCGGCGCGATCCCTCTTTGGCTCCCGCTCGTAATCGTCGTCGATCTCGCGCGTCGCAATCGGGGCGTTGCGCTTCGCAGCGCGACGTTCGTGAGTGTCTACCTGACCTGCGAGATCATGGGCATGGTCGCGGCCGGCGCGCTGTGGGCCTGGAAGGGCGTTTTGCGTCCCGACACCGAGCGCTGGACCGACATCCACTTCCGGCTCGAGGCGTGGTGGGGGACGACGCTGTTCCGCGCGGTAGTGCGGCTCTTCGGGCTTCGCATCGAGGTCGAGGGCGATGCGGATCTCGCGCGCGGCCCCTACCTGCTTCTCGTTCGGCACGCCAGCAGCGGCGATACGCTGCTGGCAGCGGCGCTGGTGAGCAAGCCTCACGGAGTCCGGCTTCGGTACGTCCTCAAGCGGGAGCTGCTCTGGGATCCCTGCCTGGACATCGTAGGCCATCGGGTTCCGAACGTGTTCGTCGATCGCTTCTCGGACGACTCGGTGGGTGAGGTGGGCCGCATGCAGGAACTCGCGCGGGATCTCGGCCCGCGCGACGGCATTCTCATCTATCCCGAAGGCACTCGTTTCTCGGAGGCCAAGCGCAGGCGTGTGCTCGAGCGTTTCCAGGAGAAGGGGAATGCCAAGATGGTCGAATACGCCAGATCCCTCGCGCGCGTGCTGCCCCCCCGTCCCGGCGGTACGCTCGGACTCCTCGATGCCGCGCCCGCGGCAGACGTCGTCTTTTGCGCACACCCGGGTTTCGAGGGCGCCGCATCGCTCGCAGATATCTGGAAGGGGGCGCTCGTGGATCAGACGATCCGGGTCCAGTTCCGTCGCATCCCGCGCGACGAGATCCCTGCCGGGCGGGACGCTCGAATCGCCTGGGTCTTCGAAGAGTGGCAGCGGGTCGAAGCTTGGATCGAGAGCCAGCAGCGGGAGTCCTCGGGGAAATGACCGCAATCGAAGGCGAGCAGGGGGATGTGCCCGCCCCGGAGAAACGCGTTCTCCTCACCGGTGCCTAGGGGTACGTGGGAGGCCGGCTTCTAGCTCGACTCGAGAAGCGAGGTCTGCCCGTGCGCTGCCTCGCGCGCCGGCCCGAGTTCCTCGCGGGCCGGGTGGGTCCGAAGACGGAAGTCTTCGAGGGCGACGTGCTGCGGGAGGAGACCCTACGGCCGGTGCTCAAAGGTGTGCACACCGCCCACTACCTGGTCCACTCGATGGGCAGTGCGAGCCGGGAGGGCTTCGAGGCGCAGGATCGGTTGGGCGCGCAGAATGTCGCGCGCGCCGTGTTCGATGCGGGTGTTCGCCGCATCGTGTCTCTGGGGGACTTGGGGGATAAGGGCTCGAATCTCTCGCCTCATCTGCGCAGTCGCCACGAGGTGGGACGCGCGCTACGCGCCTCGGGCGTGCCGGTGATTGAGTTCCGCGCCTCTGTCGTGATCGGATCGAGCAGCCTCTCGTTCTAGATGCTCAGCGCGCTCGTCGAAAGGCTCCCGGCGATGGTGACGCCACGTTGGGTGCGTTTCAGGGTTCGAACACTTGCGTTTCCGGGCACTCACGGCCGGAAGTTGGGCTTTCGAGTCCCGTCCGCCCCGCCATTTCTCCGCGTAGTCCGGCCAAGTTACGCGCCCTCAGAATGCCCGGGACACACGGGCGTCCGACTCGCGCGCGGCCCGACGCAGCGCCAAGTCGGGGCCTCCCGTGCCAGTGACTCGCGGAGAGGCCTCTAGTCTCCCCGGGAGACAGTGTGCGCCATCCCGGCTGGAGGCGGCTTCCGGGCTGCGCACCGCTTCCGTTCCCGAATCCTCGGATCGATGGAGCCTCTCTACTCAGCCCCACTGGGGCGTCGCCGGTGCTCCTCCCGCTGCTGTGGCGCGGTTTCGGGGCCGGCACCAGGGCGCACGGCTCTACGAGCTCCTGAGGCGCCCCCTCCCAGCGTGGGATTTTTGTCTATATATTTTCTTGACAAAATCTGGACGACATCTAGAATCCCCCAGAGTCGAAATACTTAACAGGAGAACCCTTCCCATGAAGACCCTCAGGCAGATCGGAGCTCTCGGGCTTATGCTCGGCGTAGCGCTCGCGGGCGTGGCGTCGGCCGACAGCCACGGCGTGGCCGCCGGAAAGCAGGACATCGTCGACACCGCTATCGCGGCGGGCTCGTTCGACACGCTGGTCACCGCGTTGACCGAGGCGCAGCTGGTGGAGACCCTGAAGGGCGAAGGTCCTTTCACCGTGTTCGCCCCCAACGACGCCGCATTCGCCAAGATCCCGCAGGATCAGCTCGCGGCGCTGCTGGCGGACAAGCCGAAGCTGACCGCCGTGCTCACCTACCACGTGGTGCCCGGCAAGCTGATGGCCGCCGACGTGGCGGGCATGTCCTCGGCGAAGACTGTCGAGGGTCAGAGCCTGACCATCGATACGTCCGACGGCGTACGCGTGGACGGGGCTCGCGTCGTGAAGGCCGACATCGAGACGTCGAACGGGGTGATCCACGTCATCGACACCGTCGTGATGCCCAAGCCTTAGCCTCAGCAGGGCGCGGCCGGCCCGGGTCGGTCGCGCCCCACCCCCCACCCCGGGAGGCTCACATGGCAAACTGCCGCAAAACGTTGACCACCTCGCTTCCCGTGGACGAGGTGTTCGCTTTTCTCGCCGACTTCAGCAACGCAGCCGAGTGGGACCCAGGCGTCGTCTCGGCAAGCAAGCTCGACGCGGGTCCGGTCGCTCCGGGCACGCGCTTCGAGGTAGTCTCGAAGTTCCTCGGCCAGGACGTCCGCCTCGTTTACACCGCGGTCCAGGTCGACGCCCCCGAGCGCGTCGTGTTCGAGGGAACGACCGATGCGGGGCTGCGTTCGATCGACACCCTCACCTTCGCCAAATCGGGACGAGGCACCGAGATCACCTACGACGCCCAGCTGGTGCTTCCCGGCCTCCTCTACCTGGCGGACCTTCCGCTCCATCTGCTCTTCCAGTGGATCGGCCGCGATGCGATCGAAGGTCTCTCGCGAACCCTGCGCGAGCGAACGGCGGCGCGCCAAGCGGCGCCCTGACCCGCTCCGTTTCGTGCCCGAGAGAGGCGAGAACGACGTCGTGGCTGGGCCGGACTATTGTTGCCCGTGGTTTCCGTCTCCGCGCGTGTCCGGGTCGGCGCGGGCCAGTCGATCGGCGACGATCGAGTAGACGTCGGGGTCGAAGCCCAGTCCCACGTGCGTGGACGAGACCTCGACGTGCTCCACGTCGGGGCTGTGACGATCGATGCAGGCCTGCCAGGCCACCACGGCGTCCGACCGCGAGAAGATCGCCGTGATCGGCGCCCGGATCGGAACCGCGTTGCGCGCCTCCACCTCTTCTTCGATGGAATCCAGGTCGAGGCCGCGCCGCGCGAACGTGGACGCCGCCGCGGTGTACTTGGGTCCGCCGACTACGGGCGAGCCGAGCGTGATCACCCGATCGACGGCCTCCGGCTCTTCGCGCGCCGCCTCGCGGGCCAGGTAGCCGCCCAGGCTCCAGCCCACCAGGCGCACGGCGGCGCCCTCCAGCTCGGCAGTCCTCGCCGTGAGCTCGACCACCTGGGAGATCAGCGCCGGCACGTCGCCGCCGTTCATGCCCAGGCCCCAGCCGCGGACGCGATAGCCCAGCAGGCGCAGGTAGCCGCGCAATGCCGCCGTGCTGGTATCGCCGGCTCCAAAGCCGGGGAAGACCAGCACGAGTTCGCCCTTGCCCCGCGCTTGCCGAGCCAGCGAGGGAAGCCGCCAGGCCAGCCGCGGAAGCTCACGCACGGCCTGGGTCTCGCGGAACAGGCGCCAGCCGGTTTGCGGCGTGGGAATGATGTCCGCATCCCCTGCCGGGGGCAGCTCTCCGCGACCATGCCGATGCAGCGGCTCCACGAGCGGAGTCTTGCAGCGGGTGCAGCCTTGTCCAGCCGGCCGGATTCCGTCACGCTAGCGGCGCGATGCCGACCTCCAAGAAGCTCTTCTTCGCGGCCGCAGGGCTGTCGTTCCTGGGATCGGTCTTCCTGTTCTTCACCGGCGACCACGAGCGCGGGATCTTCGTCGGCTTGTGGGTGCCCTCGATCCTCGCCGCTGGCGTGCTGCTCCACGTCGGCCGGCGGCAGGGTTGAGGGCGGATCCCCCGGCGTCCGGGCCGTGACCGACCTCGATCTCTTCGCCTTCGGCTGCCTGGTGATGATCGTGGTGGGTGCGGCGTTCGTCACCGCCGCCCTGCGGGCCGACTAGCCGCTCTCGCGGCTGACGATCGCCGCCCTGCGGGCCGACTAGCCGCTCTCGCGGCTGACGATCGCCGCGCTGTCGACCAGCTCTTCCAACAGCGAGAGCGCTCCCCGGCCGCTCAGCGAATACGGATCCAGATCGGCGTTGTCCGAGTAGCGGAGGATGCTGCTCAGGCTGACCTTCTCGAGATCTACCTTGCCCATCCGCCAGTTGGCGAAGCGGCGCTCTTCGATCTCATCGTATCCGAGCAGGGTGACCTCGCCATGGCGAGGATCCGCGACGATGTTCCAGTAGAGACGGTTCACGGCCGTGCGACCGCCCTCCAACGCCTGAAGGAACACCTTACCCTTGGTATGGACGCACAGGATTCCGGTGATCCCGTGCTCCGGATTGTTCTTGCGAGACTGTTCCAGGATCGATCCGACCAGGGCATCGTCCATTCCCTCGGTCGCACGGCTGGCATAGACGAGACGCACGAGCATGGGTCCTACCCCTTCTTGTTGGTCAAGAGTGACAGGAACTCGCGGCGCAGGTCCGGGTCCTTCAGGAAGGATCCACGCATGATCGAGTTGGTCATCTTGGAGTCCATGTCCTTCACGCCGCGCCACTGCATGCAGTAGTGATCGGCCTCCATCACGATGGCCAGGCCGTCGGGCTGCATCTTCTCCTGCAGCAGCTCGGCCAGCTGGGCGACCGCCTCCTCCTGGATCTGCGGCCTCGTCATCACCCATTCCACCAGGCGCGCGTACTTGGACAGGCCGATCAGCGCCGAGTTCTCGTCGGGCATGACGCCCACCCAGATCCGCCCGACGATGGGGCACAGGTGGTGCGAGCAGGCGCTGCGCACCGTGACCGGCCCCACGATCATCAGCTCGTTGAGACGCGAGACGTTGGGAAAGTCGGTCACGGGAGGCTGGGCGACGTAACGGCCGCCGAAGACCTCCCGGACGTACATCTTGGCGACGCGGCGCGCGGTATCCTGGGTGTTGTGATCGTTCTCGGTGTCGATCACCAGCGCGCGCAGGACCTCGCACATCTTCGCCTCGACTTCGTGCTGCAGCTCGTCGAGCTCGCCTTCCTCGACGAACTCGCAGATGTTGTCATTGGCGTGGAAGCGCTCGCCGGCCTTGCGGACGCGTTCGCGAATCCGGTCCGCCACGGGCGTACGGCCGTCCAGCACGCGAATCCGGTCGCGCACCGCTTCGTGCTTCGGTTCCGACTCTCGATGGGCCATCGTCATCCTCGGCTTTCTCCTGCTTGGTTCGGCGGCAGCCGACCGTTCTCCGTTCCGGACCGGGACGGTCCGCTGCACTCAGGATCCGGGGCGATCCGCGGGCTCCAGCGGCTCGCCGCGCTGGAGCGATTCGCGCGCCCAGTCGGCCACCCGGCGGTCGTGGCTGCGCCGCTCCGGAGCCCGCTTGTCCAGCGAACGCAGCGGCATGGCGATTCGTGCGTTTCCCTCGAGCCGCGCCCGGTTGCGATCCAGGAAGTCCCAGTAGAGCGACGTGATCGGACAGTCCCGCTTCGGCGAGAACGCGCAGGCGCCGCAGTAGTCGGACATGCGGTCGATGTAGGCTGCGCCCGAGACGTAGGGCTTCGTCGTGAAGAGGTCGCCCAGGGCGAAGGTGCCCATTCCCAGGACGTTGGGCTCGACGACCCAGTCGTAGGCGTCGGTGTAGGCCACCCAGAACCAGTCGCTGACCTCCCGAGGCGATACGCCGATCAGGGTGGCCAGATTCGAAAGTACCATGAGCCGCGTGATGTGATGGCCGTAGCCCGTCTCCCAGACTTCGGAAACCACGCGATCCAGGCAGGTCATGCCGGATCGCGCCCCCCAGAACGCCGGGGGGAGCGGCTGCTCGGCGTCCAGCGCCGACGGGCAGGCGCCGCCGTCGATGCGCGCGGGCGTGCGTCCGCTGCGCCATCGCGAGCCCGACCAGCCCGCGTAGCCGGCATCCCCCGGAGCCTTCGCGCGCGGCGGCGCCACTGCGTCCGGGAGACTTCGGAAGCCATCGGTGGCCTCGTGGACGTGGTGGACGAACTCCCGCCAGCCCAGCACCTGCCGGATGAAGCCTTCCTGGCTGGCGATGGGCAGCGGCATCGCTTCGACGTCGGCGACGACCTGCGCCGGAAGCAGTCTCTGCAGGTTCATCAGCGCCGAGATCTGGGTATGGAACAGGCACCTGGACTTCAGGGACATGGCGTCTTCGTAGGGCCCGAAGTGCTCCAGGCAGTGCCGGCGCGCCCAGCGCCAGGCGCGCTGCACCTCCTTCGACGTTGCCGGCAGGGTGCCCGGATCGAGGCTCCCGGGATGCCCTTCGAAGCGCGACTCGATCAGGTCCAGAACCTCCTGCTTGATCGGATCCACCGTGTAGCGGGGCGGCTTCGGGGCCGCGGGCCGGCCTCGCCAGGGCTTGCGGTTCTCGGTGTCGAAGCTGAAGCGACCGCCGACGGGTCGGCCGTCCTCCATCAGGACGCCCGTCTCACGGCGGACGTGCCGGTAGAAGGAGTCCATGCGCCAGCGCTTGTTTCCGGAGAAGGCCGCGTCGAATTGATCCCGCGTGGTGAGCCAGCCCTCGTGATCCAGCACCTGGATGCGGCCGCCGCGGACGAGCGGCTCCAGGTCCGCGCGCAGCTCGCGCTCGGCCGCGCGCATCATTCGCAGCGGGCCGAGCTCTTCGGCGAGCGGCTTCAGGATCTGCGCGTACGGCCCGTCTCCCACCTGGTGCCGAACGGCGACGCCGCGCTCGGCCTGCTCCAGCGCGAAGTGGCGCAGGTTCGACAGCAGCAGCGCCAGCTTCTGCCGATGGTAGGGCCGCCGGCGCGCCTTCCACGAGTTCTCCACCAGCACGATGCCGAGCTCCTCGGGGTCTTCACGCGAGAGCGGCCCCACGGCGTCCGTCAGCTGGTCGTAGGGCACGAAGATCCAGCGCCTGCCGGCGGGATCCGATGCGCGCGCGGCCAGCTCCGCTCGAAAGCGCTTCACGCCGAGGCTCCCGTCGCCAGGAGCGCCACCATCCACAGCACGAGCCCGCCGCGCACCGACCAGGCCGCCGTGCGGATCCAGTTGGAGGTCACCAGCCGCCGATGTGCGACGCTCGAGAATCCCCGGGCGAGATCGCGGTGGCGAGGCACCTGGAGCAGCGCCGTCGACACCCAGATGGCGGCCAGCAGCGCCAGTCCCAGCCAGGGGAGCGCGGCCGGCACCTGCGGAGGCGGCCACGCGACCAGGGCCAGGCCGGTCCCGAACTCCAGGAGCATCGGCGGGCCTACGACGGGATTCGTGCGCTGCACGTGCAGCTTCTCGTAGCCCGCAAAGCGGGTGGTTCCGACGGCTTCGAAGAGCGGGTAGTGCACGCGCTGGACGAACCAGATGAGTCCCACCATGTAGAAGGTGGTCGCCAGGTGGGTCAGAAGCACCAGGAGCGACAGGTTCTCGGACGTCATGGCACGGCCCGGCGCGGAGCTCCGCTCAGCGCCCTTGAGGGTCCGTGGCGACCAGCAACGCCACGCGCTGTTCCAGCTGCTCGAGGCTGCTGATCGGTTCCACGCCCTCCGGCAGCACCGCGTTGGCTGCGCCGGCTCCCCCGACCCAGAGCGCGACGTCGGCCGCGAGTCCGCCTCGCAGTGCGGCCAGGTTTCGTTCGATCTGTGCCTTGGGCAGGTTCACCACGCCGATCGCAAGGGCGGCGGCGCCCGCAAGATCCACCGCGGCAAGGAGATCCTCGACAGGGACCTCGGCTCCCAGGTAGAGGGGATTGCCGCCGCCTCCCAGCGCCGTCAGCGCCGCCATCAGCAAACCGAGCTCGTGTCGCTCGCCGCTGGGGGTGGAAAAGACGATGCGCGGCCCGAGAAGCGAAACCGAGGTCGGCTGAAGCGCGGAGCCGAGCATCGAGCGCAGCACGCCCGTGGCCAAATGCTCCGAGGGAATGCTCAGCCGGTTGTCCACCCAGCGCTCGCCGATCTCACGGACCAGCGGGCACGCGAAGTCGATCGCGAAGCGAACCGGACCCAGGGCGGAGAGCTGCAGCGCCAGGAGGCGCTGCGCTTCGGCTCCGTCCAGGGCGTCCAGCGCCTGCAGCACTTCATCCAGCTTGCCGGGCGGCGGCGCTGCATGGGGCTCGACGAGGCTTCGCAGCGCCACCGCGTCCAGGGACGCCACCTGACCGATCCGGTGACCGGCGTCCACGGCCGCCTTCACCATCCGCAGCCGCTCGAGGTCGGCGGCGGTGTAGCGACGCGTCCCGCCCGGAGTGCGCTGGGGAATCACCACTGCGTAGCGTCGTTCCCAGGCTCGAAGAACTTCAGGAGACAGCCCGGTAAGGCGTGCCGCGGTTCGAAGCGGATAGGTGAGGGCCATAGGCTCTCCGCGGGCGCTTTGTGCGTTCATGGGCTTAAACTAGACGAGTGTCTGAATCTGTCCATACTTTTGTGAACTCGCGGTCCGGCGAGCCTTGCCGAGATATCTATAAGCATATGATTTATATAAGTTTATTGCTATATGACTCCAACTCTCGAAATCTTTCGTGTCTAGATAAAATATTGACGTTACGGGACTGGCAGATAAGATCGTATTCACAAGAGGCACACATGCAGAGCCCGTTCGGCGCATGCACTGGGCTTCTGCAGAACACGGGCTGAACGCGAAGCCAACCCGAGAGGAGAATCAAAATGGCATGGATCGGCAATAAGGCGCCCGAGTGGTGCACCACGGCGTACCACCAGGGTGAGGAAGTGGCGCTTTCCAGCGAAAGCTACCAGGGCACCTGGCACGTGCTGTACTGGTACCCCCTCGACTTCACCTTCATCTGCCCGACCGAGATCCGGGGATTCCAGGCCCTGCTGGAGGACTTCCGGGCGGAGGGTGTCGAGGTGATCGGGGTCAGCACGGACTCCTTCTTCAGCCACAAGCACTGGTTCGAAGACCGCAAGACCTTCGCGGACGAGATCACCCACCCGGTGATCGCGGACACCAGCCACGAGGTGACCCGCGCCCATGACGTCCTGAAGGAGGACCAGGGCGTGGCGTACCGG
>CAMYOO010000118.1 GCA_947260035.1 uncultured delta proteobacterium | reverse complement strand
CCCCAGGCCGTCGCGCGGTCTTCTACGCGCGCGTCCATGAAGGACGTGTAGCCGTGGCGATTCATCTCGCGAATCGTGGCTCGCAGCCGCTGCAGCGACTCGATCGGGCCCGGCCTGGGAATGACTGCCACGACGGGTTCGACCGCAAAGTCCCGCAGCGCGCCGCTGGGCTCGCCGGTGTCAGGATCCCGGACGATCTCACCGCCCGCAGGCGTCGGCGTGTCCCGGGTGATGCCCACCTCCGCCAGCGCGCGAGAGTTGAGCCAGAAGGTGTGCATGTCCTTGGCGATGAGCACCACCGGCCGATCCGACTCGATGGCATCCAGGTCCGCCCGCTGGGGCGCGATCTCCGGCAGGAAGATCGAGGAGCGCCAGCCGAAGCCCAGCACCCACTCCTCGGAGCTCTCGGCCGCGCAGACCCGCACCCGCTCGAGGATCGCTTCGCGTGTCGCCGCGTCGTCCAGGCGGCAGAGCGGCTCCAGGATCATGCCGAGCGGTGGATGCACGTGGCTGTCCTGCAAGCCCGGAAGCAGCATCCTCCCCTCCAGCTCGACGATCTCGCTGCGGGAGCCGACGAAGGAAGCCACGCCCCGGTCGCTCCCCACGTACACGATCCGCCCGTCGTCCACCGCGACGGCTTCGGCCCACGAGCGTTCCGCATCGACGGTGTAGACGCCGCCACCGCGGAAGACCAGATCGGCGCCGCCTTGCGAACAGGCCGGGGCCAGGAAGCAGAGCAGCCACGGCGCCAGGAGTAGGGCCCCAATCGAGTTCTTCACCGGCACGGCCCGCTCTCTCGCCGCCGCCTGGAGCGGCGCGCGGCGCTGTATCTGAACGCTGAATTCGAGGCGTCGCACGCACACGCTACTGGCGATCAGCCTCCCTGATCAGCCGCATGCGGTCCATCCAGAGCGGTTCCTGGGCCTCGAGCCTCAGGAACGACTCGATCCGTGCGGGAGCCTCGAAGGAAACCGACGACGCCCCGGCCTCGATAGCGAGCGGTTCCTCGAACAGAGTCTCGAACGCCCGTGTCACCACCTCCGCGTGGACGTGTTGCGCTCCCCTGAGCTGCATGTGGACGCGGTAGGTCCCGGGCTCGAGTCTTCCCAGCGGCACGAGGCAGCTGCGCCGAGACGGAACGCATAGACGCTCCAGGAGCGCAGAGGACCAGCGGCCGTCGTCCGGGACGGGAGCGTCCACGGGAGGATAGGCGCACTCCGTCTTCATCTTCGCGAGGAGTGCGAAGAGCTCCTCCACCGCTGCGTCGGGGATCTCTCCCGCGTGGCGCCGGATGTGGCCGGCCGCTGCCTGCGCTTCGACATCGAAGGTCAGGCGGCCGCTGCATTCGCCCTCGTGGCAGCGGGCGCAGGTCGTCCCGAAGGCAATGGAGGATGCCAGGGAGGGCCCCTCACCGGCCGCGGAGACCGGCGCCAGCAGAAAGATAGAGGCGAGTGCCCAGTGGAGCAGCCTGCATGCGCTGAGCAACGTTCCACCTCAGGCTTACGACGCGGCCTCTCCCAGATGACGGGCGTCGCTCTCCACGAACGCGGCCAATCGCGCGACCAGCTCGAGAAAGTAGGGCATGGCCTCCTCCTTCTCCAGGCGCACGCGGAGCTGGCGGACCCAGCGGCCGGGATGCCGGCCCAGGAAGTCGCGCTGTGCGGGTGGGCGCGGGCTCGGAGCAGTAGTCCCGCGAGGTTGCTCACGCCGGAGGCCGCTGCGGAGCACGCCTGCGGAGCCACGGCCAGGCCCCCGGCGCGAGGGCGCTGCTCCCGGAGGCGTAATCCGCAGCTACGCAGCGCGTCCATCAGTGGAGGGAGATGAAACCCGGGAGTGCAGGGACCGGCGACGCAACGGTACGTGCCGAGGACATCGCCGTAGGGAGCAGCGCCCTCGAGTCGGGGCGCGCGCAACCACCGGCTCCGCGGGCCATGGAGTTCCTAGTCCTCAGCGCGCTCGATAGAACCTTCCCGGACGGCCTCTTCGATCTCCTCGGGGCTCATGCCGAGCAGACGCCCGAACAGATCCTCGTTGTCCTCGCCCACGGCGGCGCCCGCCGGCCCGCTGCGCCCGGGCGTGCCGGTCAGGCCGAGGGGGATGCCGGCGGCGGTCACCCTGCCCTTCGCCATGTGCTCGATCTCCTCGAAGAACCCGCGCGCTTCGAGCTGCGGGTCGCGCCGCGCCTGGTCCTCGACGTTCTGCACCACGCCCGCTGCCACGCCGGCCCGCTGCAATGCACGCATCAGCTCGTAAGCATCATAGTCGCAGGTACGCTGCCCGATCTCGCCGTCCAGGGCGGCGCCGTGCTCCAGGCGGTCGGCCAGGGAGCCGAAGCGCGGATCGTCGAGCCACTCGGGCTTGTCCAGCGCACGGCACAGGCTCTCCCACTCCGCGTCGTCGGAGACGGAGATGGCGCACCAGCGGTCCTCGCCACGGCACGGGTAGCAGCCGTGGGGCGCGTTGTGCAGCGAGGCATTGCCAGACCGCGCGGGCTCGCTCCCAAGGGCCAGGGACTCCATCAACGCGTGCCCGATCCCCGCCACGCTGGCTTCGTACTGCGACAGGTTGATGTACTGGCCCTCTCCACCCCGGCGCCGATGATCGAGCGCCGCCAACACGGCAACCAGACCGTGCAGCGCGCTGATGGCGTCCGGGTGCGCGTACTGGGTCAGCGTGCACTCCCGGGAGGGAAAGCCCGAGAGTCGGCTCATTCCCGACAGGGCCTCGATATTGGGCCCCCAGGTCACGTACTTGCTGCACGGCCCGGTGTCGCCGAAGCCGGCCGAGCTGAACATGATCAGCTCCGGGTTGACCCGTTGCAGCTCCGGGTAGCCGAGGCCCAGCTTGTCCATCACCCCGGCGCTGTAGTTCTCGACGACGATGTCGCTCTGCGCCACCAGGCGCCGCGCCAGATCCACCGCCAGCGGCCGGCGCAGGTCGAGTCCGATGAAGCGCTTGCCTGCGTTCCAATCGGTGAACCACGGCGAGCAGCGGGGCTGCGCGCCCAGCTCGGGATTGCGGGGAGACACGTACAGACGCACCACGTCGGGTCGGCCCTTCGACTCCACCCGGATCACTTCGGCTCCGCACCAGGCGAGGAAACGGCCGATCCAGGGCCCGGCCATGGCGGCGGTGAACTCCACAACCCGCAGGCCCTCGAGCGCCGGCCGGATTCCTTCCGCGCGGCGCGCGTCGGCCGACATCAGATCACGCCCTCACTGCCCAGCGCTTGCAACTCGCTCTCCGACAGCCCCAGCTCGCCGCCGTAAACCTCCTGGTTGTGCTGGCCCGGCGTAGGCGCGGCACGGCGGATGCGCCATGGCGTCGCCGAGTGGCGATAGGGCGCGCCCGGGTAGCGGAGACGACCCGCCGTCGGGTGCGTCACCTCCTGGAAGAAGCCCCGTGCCGCGAGATGAGGGTCGTCGGCGACCGCGGCGGCGCCGTTGACCGGCGTCATCGCGATGTGGCGGCTCTGCCCCTGACGGTAGGCCTCCTCCACCGTGAGCCGGCACATCAGCTCCCCGATGAAGAGGTCCAGCAGCTCGCGGTAGGGCTGCCGGTTGGAGGACGGCCCCTCGAACATGGGGTCGAGGATCTCCTGGTTGCCCGTCACCTCGTTGACCCAGCGCGCCAGGGCCTCCCAGTGCAGCGGCCGGTTGACCATCAGGTACACGCTTCCGTCCCGGCACGCGTACGCGCCGGAGGGAACCGAAGCGAACAGGCCCGTGCCCTGGCGACGCGGGACGATGCCGTCGTCGAGCCATTTTCCGATGCCACAGATATGCGTCACGGAGGTGACCACCTCCTGCACGGAGATGTCCACGTGCTGCCCGCGTCCGCTCTGCGCGCCTGCGAGCAGGGCGATCAGGCTGCCGGCTGCCGCGACGGTCGACGCGGCCACGTGAGCCTGGGTTCCGGCCAGGCGCACCGGCGGATCCTCGGCCTCGCCGGTGACGGTCATGGCCCCTCCCAGCGCGCTGGCCACCAGGTCCGAGGAGCGGAAGTCGCGATGCGGACCGGTCTGCCCGAAGCCCGTAATGGAGGTGAGCACCAGGCGCGGATTGGCCCGGCACAAACGCTCGTAGCCGATCCCCATACTTGTCAGACTGCCGGGCGCCAGGGTCTCGACCACCAGATCGGCCGTGGCTGCGAGCCGCGCGAAGAGCTCGCGACCCCGGGTCCGCTCCAGGTCCAGGGTCACACCGCGCTTGCTGGTGTTCATGTAGAGGAAGTGGAGGCTCTCCTCCGCGCCGCCCACCGCGGCCGTCATGGGGGGGATGCGCCGGCCGGGGTCGCCGGCCGGCGGCTCGATCTTGACGACGTCGGCGCCCAGGTCCGCCAGCAGCTTTCCGCAGTAGACGCCCTTGTCGTCGGCGAGCTCCAGGACACGCCGCCCCGCCAGGGCAGCCCTCGGGTCGGTCGGCATCGGCACGACCTCCTGTGACCCCGATCCCCGCGGGGCCCCAAAAGTGCTGAGCTTGACTTACCCTAACTCAAGAGTAAGATACTTGCATGCGAGTCAGGGAGGCGGCCGGTCCTCGCCGAACCGCCCTCGTCACTGAAGAAACCCGGGATCTGATCCTCCAGGCCGCCGAGGCCGAGTTCGCCGCGCGCGGGTTCGCCACGGCCCGCCTGGCGGACATCGCCGAGCGCGTGGGCATCACCCGGGCCGCCGTGATCTACCACTTCCGCGACAAGCAGGCGCTCTACGACGCCGTGCTCGAGTCGGCGTTCGAGCCCCTCTCCGAGAAGATCGAGGCCGCGGTCTCCGAGCCGGGCAGCAACGGCGAGCGGATCGAGCGCCTGGTGGCCGCCTGGTTCAACTATGCCACCGAGCGCCCGGCCCTGGGCCGCCTGTTCATCCGCGAGGTGGCCGAGGCGGGCAACGAGCTGCGGCCCGAGGTGCAGCGTCTGGGAACGCCCTTGTTCGCCGCCCTGCTCCACGCCATCGAGCAGGGCCAGCGCGACGGAGAGTTCCGCGCCATCGATGGGATGCACGTGGCCAACATCCTCTCCGGCGCCACGATCTGGCTGACCAGCGGCGCGCGGCTCATGGAGAAGGACGGCGACAGCGGGGAATCCCGCGGAGAACTTCTGGCCCAGCACCGGGACGAGCTGGTCGGCGTGGCCCGCTACCTGTTGGGCATCCGCGACGGCGACGACGAAGTCGAACCCACTCAAGCGTGATCGACGAGGTACGCATGGAAGCCAGCACCACGAGTTTTGATGAGACGGTCGATGTCCTGGTCGTGGGCACGGGAGCCGGCGCCATGACCGCCGCCCTGCGCGCGCACGACAACGGCGCCCGTGCGCTGCTGATCGAGAAGACCGACCGCTACGGTGGATCCTCGGCCATGTCCTCCTGCCTGCTCTGGATCCCCAACAACCACCTGATGGCGGACGCGGGCGTGCCGGACACGCCCGAGGAAGCCTGGGACTACCTCAAGGGCACCACCGCCGGCTCCGTCTCCGAGAACCGGCTCCGCGCCTACCTGGAGACCAGCCCCAAGCTGCTGCGCTACCTGGCCGACGAAACTCACGCCAGCTTCGTGTCGCTGCCGGAGTACGCGGACTACTACCCGCGCGTCGCGGGCAGCAAGCCCGGTGGCCGCTCAGTGGAGCCGGAGCACTTCGACGCCCGGCAACTGGGCGAGGACTTCATCAACCTGCGCTCGCAGAACCCCCAGATGCAGGTAATGGGGCGGCTCGGCATGACCGCCGTCGAGGCCCGCATGACCATGACCGGCCAGCCGGGCGGCATGATGCTCTTCCTCAAGCTCATCCTCAAGTACATGCTCGACATCCGCTGGCGCTTCCGCTCGACGCGAGATCGCAACCCGTCCGGAGGCAACGCGCTGATCGGCATGCTGCGGCTTTCGTTGATGGACCGGAAGATCCCGCTCTGGCTCAACACCGGGGCGCGCGACCTGATCGTCGAAGACGGCCGCATCGTCGGCGTCGAGGCCATCCGCGAGGGCCGGACGGTCCGCATCCGGGCGAACCGCGGCGTGATCCTGGGAGCGGGCGGCTTCGAGGGCAACCAGGTGATGCGCGAGAAGTACCTGCCCAAGCCCACGCGCAAGGAGTGGAGCTGCGCCAATCCGCACAACACCGGCGAAGTGATCGATATGGCCATGCGGCTGGGCGCCGGAGTCGACCTGATGGACGACGCCTGGTGGGGCCCGACCACGGTCGTCCCCGGCGAGGACCTGGCGCGCTTCCTGGTGATCGAGAAGTCGCTGCCCCGCAGCATCCTGGTCAACAAGAAGGGCGAGCGCTTCACCAACGAGGCGGCGCCCTACATCGACATCGTGAATGCGATGTACAAGAAGGACAGCCCCGAGTCCCCGTGCGTTCCGGCCTACTTCGTCTTCGACGGGATCTACCGCAAGAACTACATGTGCGGCCCGCTGCTCCAGGGCTCGGCGCAGCCCGACTGGATGGCCCGCAAGCTCTTCAAGCAGGGCTACATGAAGAAGGCGAAGACGCTGGACGAGCTGGCGGAGATGATCGGTGTGGACGCCGAGGGCCTGAAGGCGTCCGTGGCGAAGAACAACGAGTACGCCCGGACCGGCGTCGATCCCGCGTACCAGCGCGGCGAGACCATCTACGACCGCTACTACGGGGATGCCAAGGTCGAGCCGAACCCGTGCCTCGGCCCGATCGACACGGCACCCTACTACGCCATCGAGGCCTTTCCGGGCGAGCTGGGGACCAAGGGCGGCCTGACGGTCGATGAGCGGGCGCGGGTGCTGACCGAATCCGGCGAGGTGATTCCCGGGCTCTACGCCATCGGAAACTGCTCGGCCTCGGTGATGGGCCGCAGCTACCCCGGTGCGGGCGCCACCATCGGGCCCGCCACGACCTTCGGCTTCATCGCCGCCAACGACGCGACCGGCGGCTGAGCGCGGACGAGCCCGCCACCCTCTTCAACCCCCTTCCTTCGAGGAATCGATCCGTGGGATTTCGAGTACAGACGGTGATCCTGGGCCCCGACACGGACCAGTACGCCGGCGAAGGCCAGCCGACCACCGACATCGCCGGCATCGCGGCCGCCGCGCGCAAGACCGAGGAGCTGGGGTTCGACGGCGTGACCGCGCCGGAAGCGGGCCACGACCCCTACCTGCCGCTGGTCGTGGCCGCCGAGCACACCCGGAGCATCAAGCTGGGCACCAACGTGGCCATCGCCTTCCCGCGCAGCCCGCTGGTGACGGCGCAGCTGGCGTGGGACCTCCAGCAGCTCTCCGGCGGCCGCTTCCAGCTGGGCCTGGGGTCTCAGGTCAAGGGCCACGTGGAGCGCCGCTACGCGTCGGAGTGGACCGGGCCGCCCGGCCCGCGCCTGCGCGAGTACGTGCTGTGCCTCAAGGCGATGTGGGAGACCTTCCAGACCGGCGCAAAGCCCGCCTTCGAGGGCGAGCACTACCGCTTCAGCTTGATGAATCCGTTCTTCAACCCGGGCCCCATCGAGCATTCCCACGTTCCGATCCACCTGGCCGCCGTCAACCCGTACATGGCGCGCCTGGCGGGCGAGCTGTGCGACGGCCTGCGCCTGCACCCCATCGCCACCTTCCGCTACACGCGCGAGGTCGTGATCCCCGCCCTGCATGCGGGCGCCGCCAAGGCCGGCCGCGACCCGGCGGAGCTGGACATGATCGGGGCGCCCTTCCTGGCCATCGCCGAGGACGAGGCCGGTGTCGAGAAGGCCAAGCAGGCGCTCAAGCAGCACATCGCCTTCTACGCCTCGACCCCCACCTACCACGCCGTGCTCGAATTCCACGGCTGGCTGGACGTGGGGCACGAGCTGCACCGGCTCTCCCGGGCCGGCGGGTGGCGCGAGATGCCCGACCAGATCAGCGACGAGATGCTCGACGAGTGGGCCATCGTCGGCACGTGCGACCAGCTGGCCGCGACACTGGTGGAGCGCTGCTCCGACCTCTTCTCGACGGTGCTGCTGGACCTGACTCCTGCACTGCGCCGGGACGAATCCTGGCTCGCGGACACCATCGCGACGCTGCAGCGCGCGTAGCGCGGACGACAACGGAGGCGAACAGCATGGCATCCGAGAAAGAGTTCATCTTCGAGGTGGACGAGGGCGTGGGGGTCGTGACCCTGAACCGCCCCGAGCGGCTGAACGCCATCACCTGGGACCTGGCCGCGGATCTGGTCGAGCTCTTCCGGGAGCTGCGCCACAACGACGAGGTTCGCGTGGTGCTGCTGACCGGCGCGGGCAAGGCCTTCTGCTCGGGCGGCGACGCCGAGTGGATCAGCGGCGGCGGCGAGCGCGGGCTGCCCGGCCTCTCGGACGTGCCTCTGGAGCGCTTCCAACGCAAGACGCCGGCGGGGCCGATCGGCGAGTTCACCCGCATGATCGTCGAGGTGGACAAGCCCGTGATCGCGGCGTGCAGCGGCGCGGTGATGGGCGCCGGGCTCGCCTTCGCGCTGGCCTGCGACCGCCGCATCGCCGACACCACCACGCGCTGGTCCGCCGCCATGGTGCGGCTGGGCTTCGCGCCGGACTGCGGCATCACCTACTTCCTGCCGCGCGTCACACGGCTCTCCACCGCCCTGATGATGGTGGAGACCGGACGCATCCTGGGCGCAGAGGAAGCCCACCGCGAGATGCTGATCGACGAGCTGGTGGAGGAAGGACAGGCCCTGCCCGCGGCGCTCGAGTACGCGAAGAAGCTGGCCCGCGGCCCGAGCGTGGCCGTCGATCTGGCGCGGCGCTTCATCTACAAGTCGCTGAACTCGACCCTGGAAGAGATGATCGACTACGAGGCGGTGGCGGCGACGTTGACCTCGCACACCAAGGATGCGGCCGAGGGCACCCAGGCCTTCCTCAACAAGCGCAAGCCGGAGTTCAAGGGCCACTAGCCCGCGGGATCGACCCCCATGACGACAGCCAAAGCCGAAAAGATGCCGATCCGCTCCGGAAGCGAGCCGTCCTTGACGGGCCGCCTCGCCGAGTGCGATGGGGGCGGAGCGATTCCGGGCACGCGCTTTGCCGGACGCGAGGAGTTCGCGGGCAGCCTGACCGGCGAGTACGTGGACCACGGGGACCCGCCCTGGCGCTGGTACCTGCTGACCGACCTGACACGGAAGCCGCCCGGATACCCGGCCCAGGCCGTCTGGTGCGAATCCGAGAGCTTGTTCCTGATCGACGCCCAGGGGAGGACGCTGCCGGACTCCCTGCAGGCTCATCGGACCCGGAAGTTTCAGCCGAGGGAGAAGTGAGATGCGGATCGTCGTGTGTGCGAAGGAAGTGCTGGATCCGGATGCGGTCAACAACTACGCCCTGGCGGGGCGCCTGGAGATCGGCGACGACGGCAAGTCGCTGACGCAGACCACGATTCCCCGGCTCATGAACGGCTACGACGAGCAGGCCCTGGAGGCCGCCCTGCGCTTGCGGGACGCGGGCGCGGAGTGCCGCATCGGCGTCGTCTCGGTGGGCGCCGACAGCACGACGATGCTCAAGCACGCCGCCGCCCTGGGGGCCGACGAGCTCACCGCGGTGCCCATGGAAGACGCTGCGCCGGACTACCACGTGGTCGCGTCGCTGCTCGCGGCGTGGATCCGCTCCAGCGGGAACGCCGATCTGGTGCTCTGCGGGCGCCGCGCTGGGCCTGTCCGACCAGGACCTGCAGCCGCGCGTGCTGGCCCGGCGCCAGTTCGTCCCCACCGTCCAGGGCAACTGCGAGTTCCTGGCTGGGGAGACCGCGGCCGAGCTGGCCGATGCCCTGGTGGCGCGCCTGCGCCAGGACAGCCTGATTCCGTGAGGAAGTGGAGAATCTCATGACGTCGAAGCGTGTGGTGGTTTGCAGCTGGGGCGATGGCCAGGGAGCGATCGCCGTGGGTTCGGAGGAGGCGCTCAGCCTGGGCCGCAAGGTGGCCGGGGCGCTGGGCTCGGAGGTCCACTGGCTGGTGCTCGGGTCCCAGCCCGAGGGACTGCTCGAAACCGCGGGGCGCTTCGGCGTCGCCGCCGTCGACCGGATCGAGGACGCCGCCCTGGAGGCCTTTGCCCAGGATGCCTACGTGGAGGCGCTGGCCCAGTACTGCGCTCAGGAGTCGCCCGGGCTGGTGCTCTTCAGCCAGGCGCTCGACACGCGCCTGGTGGCGCCGCGTCTGGCGGGGCGCCTGGGGGCCGGCGTGGTGATGAACGGCGTCGACGTGACCGTCGCGGACGGCGGCGGGCTCGAGGCCACCGCCTCGGCCTACGGCGGCGACACGCGCATGGTCTACGAGCTGTCGGGCGCATCCGCCTACGTGGTCGCCCTGAATACCACCGCGCTGCTTCCCGAGCCGGCCGAGGGCGGACCGACGAGCCCCGAGTGCCGCACGGTTGCCGTCGATCTCTCCGGCACCCAGGAGCGCATCCGCGTGATCGATCGGCCGCGCGCCGAGGGGCCGCGCCTGGAGGAAGCCGACATCATCGTGTCCGGCGGACGCGGCCTCGGCTCGCCGGAGAACTACAAGCTGATCGAGCAGCTGGCCGAGGCCGTCGGCGGACTGGCCGGCGCATCGCGGCCGATCGTGGACGAAGGCTGGGTGGATTCCTCGCAGCAGGTGGGCCTCACGGGCAAGATCACCCGCCCTGCCCTCTACGTGGCGGCCGGGATCTCGGGCGCGAGCCAGCACATGGCGGGCTGCTCCGCGGCCAAGACCATCGTCGCGATCAACCGCGACCCGGACGCGTCGATCTTCCGCTACTGCCGCTACGGGCTGGTGGGCGACTGCCTGGAGATCCTCCCGGAGCTGATCCGGGCCGCGAAGCAGTGAACGGCACGACGAGGGACACGCGATGACCGAACAGATTCTGGTGGCGGAGGGGTTCTTCGCAGAGACGGCGGACGGCCCGCGCTTGCTGGGCTCGCGCTGCCGCAGCTGCGAGGCGCCCTGCTTCCCCCGCTCCGCGCTGTGCCGCAATCCCGACTGCGACGACAGCCAGATGGAGGAGACGCACTTGGGTCCCCGGGGCACCCTCTGGAGCTGCGCGCTCCAGAACTACCCGCCGCCGCCGCCGGCCCGCTACGAAGAGCCGTACCAGCCCTACGCCATCGGCGTGGTCGACCTGGACGAGGGCCTGCGGGTGGTCGGACGCATGAGCGTCGACGATCCCATGACGCTGCAGGTGGGAAGCGACGTGGAGCTTACGATCGAGCCGATCTGGCGCGACGACGAAGGTCGCGACGTGATGACCTGGAAGTTCAAGCCGCTGTGAGCGCGCCGATGGGAACGCACGAACGCAGAGAGGATGCACGATGAGGGACGTGGCCGTACTGGGGGTGGGAATGCACCCCTTTGGCAAGTTCCAGGACAAGTCGGTCACCGAGCTGTGCCGCCACGCAACCGAAGCCGCACTCCAGGACGCCGGCCTGAAGTGGCGCGACGTGGAGGCCGTCTCCGCGGCGAGCTCCCGCTTCTCGGGCGGCAAGGGCTGGGGCCTGAACGGGAACGACATCGTCGAAGAGATGGGCGCCTCGGGGATTCCCGTCTACAACCTCTCCGCCGGCTGCGCGGCCGGCGGCAACGCCTTCAACATCGGCTGGAACCTGGTCGCCAGCGGCCAGCACGACTGCGTGCTGGTGATGGGCGGCGAGAAGATGCCCAAGGGCTTCATCCAGACCTCCGGCGTCGAGGAGACGACGGACCTGGAGTTCGTGCGACAGCTGTGTGTGGGCATGCCGGGCCCGGCCTTCTGGGCCGCCCTGTGCCGGCGGCGCATGGAGGACTACGGCACCAGCGAGGAGGACCTGGCCCGCATCGCGGTCAAGGCGCACCAGCTCGGCAGGCACAACGAGTACGCCCGCTTCCGCCAGGAATTCAGCCTGAAGGACGTGCTGAGCTCCAACATGGTGAGCTACCCGCTGCGCCTGTACGAGATCTGCCCGGTCAGTGACGGGGCCGCGGCGGCGCTGATCTGCTCGGCCGAGTTCGCCCGCCGGCGAACGTCGCGACCGGTTTGGGTCGCGTCCAGCACGGTGGCCACCGCGCACTTCGACGACGGCCTGCCCCGTGGCCTGGGAACGGTGGTGCCCTCCTCGGGATGGACCGGCCACAGCGAAGCTCGCTCGGCGGTGGGCAAGGCGCTGGAGTCCGCCGGCGTGGCGCCCACGGACCTGGACCTGGTGGAACTGCAGGACAACACCGTCTTCTACGAGCTGGCCTTCCCCGAGGACTGGGGCCTGTGCCAGCCCGGCGAGGCGGAGCGACTGCTCGAGAATGGCGAGACCCTCCCCACCGGAAAGCTGCCCATCAACCCCAGCGGCGGGTTCCTCTGCTTCGGCGAGGCCACCACTGCCATGGGTGTCTTCCAGGTCTGCGAGCTGACCTGGCAGCTGCGAGAAGAAGCGGGGCCCCGGCAGGTCCCCGAAGCGAAGATCGGGCTCGGGCAGACCCTGGGCCTGGGTGGCAATGCGACCGCCGTGGTGCTCAAGCGCTAGCACGGCAGCGAGGAGACGTTTCCGATGACCAAGGATCCCCTGAACACGAAGCTCTGCGACATGCTGGAGATCGAGTATCCCATCATCGCCTTCACCCACTGCAAGGACGTGGCGGTCTCGGTGATCAACGCGGGTGGCTTCGCCGTGCTGGGCGAAGCGATGCACACGCCGGACGAGATCTCGGCCGACATCAAGTGGATCCGCGAGCGGATCGGCGGCAAGAAGTTCGGGGTGGATCTGGTGCTGCCCGCCTCCGTACCGCAGACCGCGACGCTGGACGACCTGATGGCGCAGATTCCCGAAGGGCACCGCGCCTTCGCCCAGCAGATCAAGGAGAAGTACGACGTTCCCGATCCCAAGGGCTTCATCGACCTGCACCAGTGGGGCGGGCTGAACCAGGAGATGGCGCGGGCGCAGCTCGAGGTGCTGCTCGACGAGCGCGTTCCGGTGATCTGCTCGGGCCTGGGCAGCCCGGCGTTCATCCTGGACGCCGCCCACGAGCGGGGCATCAAGATCTTCGGCCTGATCGGCAAGACGCGACAGGCGAAGCGCCAGCTGGAGGCGGGCGTCGACGGAATCATCGCCCAGGGCTACGACGCCGCGGGCCACACCGGCGCCATGGGCACCTTCTCCATCGTTCCCGAGGTGGCATCCATCGCGGGCGACACCCCCGTGATCGCCGCCGGCGGCGTCACCACGGGCCGCCACCTGGCCGCGGCGCTCTGCCTGGGCGCCTCCGGCGTGTGGACCGGAACCCTGTGGCTGGCGTCCCGCGAGTCCGACGTGGACATGATCGTCAAGGAGAAGCTGCTGGCCGCCAACGCCGAGGACACGTCCTACTCCACCTGCATCTCGGGCATGACCATGCGCACCTTGAAGTGCCCCTGGACCGAGGAGTGGGCGAAGCCCGACGCGCCGCGCTCCCTGGCCGCGCCCTACCAGATGCTGCTCAGCTCGGACTACATCCAGGGCGCCAACGACCACCGCCGCGAGGACCTGATGACCGAGGCCGCAGGCCAGGGCGTCGGGTTCGTCACGTCCATGAAGCCCTCGCGCCAGATCGTCTTCGACCTGGTGGAGGAAGCGCTCACCGCGTTCGAAGAGCGCACCGGCGAGGCCGACTGAGCCGAGGGGAGACGAGATGGCCGAGGGAGCGCTCGAGGGAATCCGGGTCGTCGAGCTGGGGCAGCTCGTATCGGCACCCTACTGCGGGAAGCTGTTCGCGGACTACGGGGCCGATGTGGTCAAGGTCGAGCCCCCCGAGGGCGATCTCGCCCGGCGCTGGGGCCCCTTCCCCGACGACGTTCCGCACGCGGAGAAGAGCGGCCTCTTCCACTTCCTCAACACCAACAAGCGCGCCGTCACGCTGGATGTCACCAGCGCCGAGGGACGTGATCGTCTGCTCGCGCTGCTTCGCGACGCGGACGTCCTGATCGAGAACAACGCGCCGGCCCGCATGCAGGAGTGGGGCCTCGACTACGAGACCCTATCCGCCCTCAACCCGGACCTGGTGATGATCTCCATCACGCCCTACGGCCAGACCGGGCCCTACCGCGACTGGAAGGCCTACGACCTCAACGCCTACCACCTGACTGGATCCAGCAGCCGCTACTGCGGCCACGAAGGCAAGGCCCCGCTGGAGCACGGGACCTTCGCCGCCGGGCGCAAGAACGTGGGCGGCGGGCAGCAGGTGGACGTGTCGAGCGCGGAGGCCATCGAAGCCACCTTCGTGGGCGGCCAGAACATCGGCGGCTACGCACAGGACGGCGTCTTCGGGAAGCGCACCGGCGTGGGCATGCCCCTGGGTGCGCCCGCCACCATCGTGCCCTGCAGCGACGGTCACGTCTGGATGCTGGCGCTGGAGCCGGGCCAGTGGAACGGGCTGGCCCAGGTGATGGGCAACCCCGAGTGGATGCAGCTCGAGATGTTCCAGGACATGTTCACCCGCGCGCAGAACTCCGACGCCATCTACCCGCTGATCGAGGAGTGGACGCTGGCCCACGGCAAGCGCGAGATCATGGACCGCTGCCAGGCAGCCGGCTGCCCCGTCACCGCCGTCTTCGACGTGGCCGAGGCCGCCGAGCACCCTCACCTGACCGAGCGTGGCTACATCGTGGAGCTGGAGCACCCGGAGCTGGGCCGCTTCCGCGACCTGGGTGCGCCCTTCATCCTGCCGGACAGCCCCGGCGGCCCCACGCGCGCGGCCCCGCTGCTGGGCGAGCACAACGACGAGGTGCTCGCAGACGCTCCCGCCGCGGCCGCCAAGCGGGCGCCTTCCGGGCGCGGCGGAAACGGCGCGTTGCCCCTGGACGGAATCCGCGTCGCGAACTTCGGCTGGGTCTGGGCCGGGCCCGTCACGGGTCAGACCCTGGGCTTCCTGGGCGCCGAGGTCTACAAGATCGAGTCCCGGGCGCGCGTCGACATGACCCGCAACCTGCCCCCGTTCGCGGGGGGCGAACGCGACCCGAACCGCAGCCTCTCCAACCACGCCTGCTGGGCCGGAAACGGCAGCGTCACCCTGAACCTCAAGCGCGAAGAAGCGCGAGAGCTGGCGA
>CAMYOO010000117.1 GCA_947260035.1 uncultured delta proteobacterium | reverse complement strand
CCGCTGGCCGACGTGCTCAAGCTGATCTTCAAGGAAGACGTGGTGCCCGACGGCGCCAACCGGGTCATGCACCTGGTGGCGCCGTTGATCGCCGCCGTAGGCGCGATCATCTCGTTCGCCGTGATTCCCTACGGCGGGCAGTACACCTTCGGCGACACCACCTTCAGCCTGGTGGCCGCCGACATCGACTGGGGCCTGCTCTACATCTTCGCGGTCGGCTCCATCGCCGCCTACGGAACCGTGATTGCGGGCTGGGCCAGCAACAACAACTGGTCGTTGCTGGGAAGCCTGCGCGCCTCGGCCCAGATGATCTCCTACGAGGTCACCATGGGGCTGTCGGTGGTGGGCGTCTTCATGGTCTTCGGCACGCTGAAGATGTCCGAGATGGCCTTCGCTCAGGACGCCACCTTCCGCGTGCTGGGATTCGTGGAAGTCTTCGGCCTGGTGGAGACGCTGCCGATCTGGCTGGACTGGATCCGCCTGCCCATGTGGGGCGTCTTCCTGCAGCCCCTCGGCTTCATCATGTTCCTGACCGCGGTGATGGCCGAGAACAAGCGGCCCCCCTTCGACATTCCGGAAGGCGAGTCGGAGATCGTGGCGGGCTACCACACCGAGTACTCGGGCATGCGCTTCGGCCTGTTCTTCATGGCCGAGTTCATCGAGGTCGTGGTGATCGCCGGGCTGATGACCGCGATCTTCCTGGGCGGCTGGTCGATCCCGTGGCTGACCACGGCGACGATCATCGGCGGGGTGGAGCCGCTCCTGGGCAGCGGCTTCGCCAATCTGGTGGCCATGGTCGCCCAGGTCACGACCTTCATCAGCTGCGCTGGAGCCTGCCGCGCTTCCGCTACGACCAGATCATGGACCTGTGCTGGAAGATCCTGCTGCCCCTCTCGATCGCCAATGCGTTCGTCACGGGCACGATCATCCTGTTGCTGAAGGGGCTGGAATGAGCGCCGAGGTCATCCTCTTCTACCTGATGGGGGCCTTCGCCGTGGCCGGCGCCCTGGCCATGGTCCTGAACGTACGCAACACGGTGGCCTCGGCGCTGTCGCTGGTCATCACCATGATCGCGCTGGGCGGGATCTACGTGCTGCTCCATGCCCACCTGATCGCGGTGGTGCAGATCATGGTCTACGCCGGCGCCATCGTGGTGCTGTTCGTGTTCGTGGTGATGCTGCTCAACCTGCGCGAGGACGCGTTCCCGCCCGGCCGGCTGCGCCTGTACAAGCTGTTGGGCGTAGGGCTGGGGCTCTGGGTGCTGGGCCGCTTCCTGGCGATCCTGGGCCCGCACCTGCCGGAGTCCGTGGAGCTTTCGGAGACGTTCGGCGGCTACCGGCACCTGGGCCGCGCCCTGTTCACCGACTACGTCCTGGCCTTCGAGATGACTTCCCTCATGCTGCTGGCGGCGATCGTCGGCGCGGTGATCCTGGCCAAGCGGAGGATCGGACCGTGATCCCCCTGGAGCACGTAATCGGCCTCTCGGCGATCCTGTTCACCATCGGCACCCTGGGTGCGCTGACGCGGCGCAACCTGATCGTGATCCTCATGTCCATCGAGCTGATGCTGAACGCCGTGAACCTGGCGTTCGTCGGCTTCGCCCACTCCTGGGGCGACCTCTCGGGCCAGATCATGGTGCTGATGGTCATCACCGTCGCCGCCGCCGAGGTGGCCGTCGGGCTGGGCATCGTGATCGCCATGTTCCGCAACCGCGACTCGATCAACATCGACGACGTGAGCCTGCTCAAATGGTAGGAACTCCGGAGACCAGCGAGCTGCTGCGGCTGATCCCGGCCCTGCCCCTGGCGGCGGCGGTCTTCCACGGGATCGTGCTCGGGCTGGTGCGGCGCGAGTCGCCGCGGCTGCTGGTGGTGGCGCTGTCCTGCGGCGCCGTGCTCGCCTCCTTCGGGCTCTCCGTGCTGTCGCTCTTCCGCCTGGTGGACCAGCCCGAGGGCGCACGCATCCTGGTCGACAACGTCTACACCTGGATCGGCGCCGGACGCTTCAGCGCCGAGCTGGCCTTCCAGCTCGATCCGCTGTCGGCGGTCATGATCCTGGTGGTGACCGGCGTCGGCGCGCTGATCCACATCTATTCGATCGGCTACATGGACGACGACCACCGGGACGACAAGGGGTTCCAGCGCTTCTTCTGCTACTTGAACCTCTTCACGTTCGCGATGCTGATGCTCGTCCTCGGGGACAACCTGCTGGTGATGTTCCTGGGCTGGGAGGGCGTCGGGCTCTGCTCCTACCTGCTGATCGGCTTCTGGTACGGCGACTCGTACAACGCGTACTGCGGAGCCAAGGCCTTCATCGTCAACCGCATCGGCGACTTCGGCTTCCTGATCGGGGTCTTCCTGCTCTTCTGGGCCATGGCCGACGTGGGGGCTCCCTCGGTGGGCTTCCGCGACCTGGCGGCCCAGTTCGGCGCCATCGCCGACAAGACCCTGGCGCTGCCCGGCTTCGGCGAGGTCAAGCTCGTCACGGTGGCCGGCCTGTGCCTGTTCCTGGGCGCCTGCGGCAAGTCCGCCCAGCTCCCGCTCTACACCTGGCTTCCCGACGCCATGGCCGGCCCGACGCCGGTCTCGGCACTGATCCACGCCGCCACCATGGTGACGGCCGGCGTCTACATGGTGTGCCGACTGTCTTTCGTGTACGACGCGGCGCCCATGGCCGCCGCCACGGTGGCGTGGGTGGGCGGAATCACGGCGCTGTTCGCCGCCACCATCGCCATCGCCCAGACCGACATCAAGAAGGTGCTGGCGTACTCCACGGTGAGCCAGCTCGGCTACATGTTCGTAGCCGCCGGCTGCGCCGGCTACAGCGCCGCCATCTTCCACCTGATGACCCACGCCTTCTTCAAGGCCCTGCTCTTCCTGGGCGCCGGCGCGGTGATCCTGGCCATGCACCACGAGCAGGACACCGACAAGATGGGCGGCCTGCGCACACGCATCCCGCTGACCTGGGGCGTATTCCTGGTGGGCGTGCTGGCCATCGCGGGCGTGCCGCCGCTCTCGGGCTTCTTCTCCAAGGACGAGGTCCTGCTGGCCGCCTGGACTTCCCACGTCCCGGGCCATCAGGCGCTCTGGCTGATGGGCCTGGTCACCGCGGGGATCACCTCCTTCTACATGTTCCGGGTCTACTTCCGGACCTTCCACGGCGAGTGCCGCGCCCCGCGCGACGTGCAGGACCAGATCGAGGAGCCCACGGAGACGGTGACCTACCCGCTGGTGGCCCTGGCCTTCCTCGCCTTCTTCGGAGGCATCATCGGCCTGCCCCAGGTCTACGGCGACGCCATCGGGATCGCGGAGTCGAACAGCCTGGCCCACTTCCTGGCTCCGGTGGTCGGCGAGGTCCATCACGAGATCTCCCACGCCGTGGAGCTGGGGCTGGCGGCCCTGGCGGTGGCGGTGGCCGGCGCGGGCGCACTGCTGGCCTGGCTCTTCTACGTGCGCCAGCCGGATCTCCCCGGCCGCTTCCGCGCCACGGCGACGGGCCTGTGGCGGCTGGTGGCCAACAAGTACTGGGTGGACGAGGCCATCGACGCCGCCATCGTGCGGCCCATGGTGACCGTGTCCGACAAGCTGCTGTACCAGCGCATCGACGCGGGCCTGATCGACGGCGCGGGCGTGAACGGCGTGGCCAACGCCGTGCGCACCACCGCCCTGGGCGTGTTCCGCCACCTGCAGAGCGGCCTCGCCCAGGGCTACCTCTTTCTCATGATCGTCGGCACCCTGGCGGTGGTCGGCTGGCTGGTGCTGTAGGCCATGCATCTTCTCGACGCGAACCTGCTGACCCTGGTCACGTTCCTGCCGCTGGCCACGGCGCTGGTGCTGCTGGTGTTCAACCGCCACCTGCCGTCCATGGCCTGGCGCGCCATCGCCCTGGCCTCCAGCGGCGTCACCTTCCTGCTCTCCCTGCGGCTCTGGACGCGCTTCGACGCCACCCAGACCGGCTTCCAGTTCATCGAGCGGGCCCCCTGGCTCCCCGAGTACGGGGTGAACTACTTCGTGGGGATCGACGGCATCAGCCTGCTGCTGGTGGTGATGACCACGTTCCTGATGCCCATCACCCTGCTCGCCTCCTGGAACGACATCCAGAAGTCGGTGCGCAGCTTCATGTTCCACATGCTCGTGCTCGAGACGGGCATGCTGGGCGCCTTCGTCTCGCTGAACCTGTTCCAGTTCTACGTGTTCTGGGAGGTGATGCTGATCCCGATGTACTTCATCATCGGGGTCTGGGGAGGCCCGCGGCGCATCTACGCCGCGATCAAGTTCTTCCTCTACACCATGTTCGGCTCGCTGCTGATGCTGGTGGCCATGCTGGTGGTCTACTACCTGCATTTCGATCAGTACGGGGCGCTGAACCTGGACTTCGTACAGGTGGCCGGCGCCGCCGGCCCGGCCCTGCTGGACACCACGATCCCGACGGGCGGCGAGGCCATCTGGTGGAAGACCCAGACCTGGCTCTTCGCCGCCTTCGCGCTGGCCTTCGCCATCAAGGTCCCGATGGTGCCGTTCCACACCTGGCTGCCCGACGCGCACGTGGAGGCTCCCACCGCGGGCTCGGTCATCCTGGCGGGCGTGCTGCTCAAGATGGGCACCTACGGCTTCGTGCGCTTCGCGCTGCCGCTGTTCCCGGACGCCGCGGTGGCCGCCGCTCCGCTGATGTTCAGCCTGGCGCTGATCGGGATCCTCTACGGCTCGCTGGTGGCCATGGTGCAGTCGGACGTCAAGAGGCTGGTGGCGTACTCGTCGGTGGCGCACCTGGGCTTCGTGATGCTGGGCATGTTCGCCCTCAACACCGAGGGCCTGGAGGGCAGCATCCTGCAGATGGTGAACCACGGCCTCTCCACCGGCGCGCTGTTCCTCGGCGTCGGGATGCTCTACGAGCGTCGCCACACCCGCGAGATCAGCGAGTTCGGCGGCGTAGCCAAGCCCATGCCGGTGTACGCCGCGCTGTTCGGAATCATCGTGATGTCCAGCGTGGGGCTTCCGGCCCTGAACGGCTTCGTGGGCGAGCTCCTGATCCTGGTGGGCGCGTTCGCCGCGGACCCGCGCTTCGCGGTGCCGGCCACCTTCGGCGTTGTGCTGGCCGCGGCCTACATGCTGTGGATGTTCCGGCGCATCTTCTTCGGGCCGGTGGAGAACCCCGAGAACCGCGGGCTGATCGACCTCTCCTTGCGGGAGAAGGCGATCCTGGTGGCCATGCTGGTGCCGATCGTCTGGATCGGCGTCTACCCCAAGCCGTTCCTGGGACGGCTGCACGCATCGGTGGCGGAGCTGGTCCAGACCATCGAGCGCGGCAGTGCCACGGCCCAAGCACCGGGCGCCCGCCTGGCTGACGCAGGAGAGCGGCCGTGAACCCTCCGGTGATGAACCTGGACTTTGCAGCGGTGGCGCCGGTGGCGATCGTCGGGATCGGCGCCATGGCGGTGCTGGTGCTCGAGGTCTTCCTGGCGAAGTCGCGCTCGCTGTCGGAGTTCCACGTCAGCTCGGCGCTGGCGCTGGTGGCCACCGTGGCGCTGGGCATGGCCATCGGAACCGCCGCCCAGGCCTTCTTCCAGGGTTGGTCCACGGTCTTCAACGCGGACAACCCGATGCTGCGGCTCGACCGCTTCTCCAGCTTCGCCACGCTGCTGCTGGGTATCGGCGCGCTGCTTTCAGTGTGGCTCTCGATCCAGTACCTGATCGAGCTGAAGATCAACCACGGCGAGTACTACGCGCTGCTGCTGATCTCCACCGCGGGCATGATGCTGATGGTGTCCGCCGTGGACCTGATCACGGTCTTCCTGGGGCTCGAGATCCTGTCCATCCCGATCTACGTGCTGGCCGGCTTCGACCGCCGCAAGCTCACCAGCAACGAGTCGGCGATGAAGTACTTCTTGATCGGCTCGTTCGCGAGCGGCCTGCTGCTGTACGGCATGGCGCTGCTCTACGGCACCACGGGACACACGGATCTGGAGGGCATCCGCGCGGCCTTCTCCACGGACAACCCGCTCTCGGTGGCCGGGCTCGGGCTGATCGTGGTGGGCCTGGCGTTCAAGGTGTCGGCGGTGCCGTTCCACCAGTGGACGCCGGACGTCTACGAGGGCGCGCCCACCTCGATCACCGCCTTCATGGCGGTGACGGTGAAGGCGGCCGCCTTCGTGACGCTGCTGCGCTTCGTCGGCGGCAACGCCGTGCCCGAGAACCTGACCCAGGTGTTCTGGGTGCTGGCCGCGCTGACCATCATCGTGGGCAACGTCACCGCCGTGGTCCAGGACAACGTGAAGCGGATGCTCGCGTACTCCAGCATCGGCCACGCGGGCATCATCCTGCTGGGCTTCGTGGCCGCCAGTCCGGAAGCCCGGGCGGCGGTGCTCTTCTACCTCTTCGCGTACCTGTTCATGAACCTGGGCGCCTTCGGCGTGATGGTGGCGTTGGCCGACCGGGGCCGAGACTGGGACCACATCGAAGACTTCGCCGGCCTGGCGCGCAAGCGCCCGGGCCTGGCGGCGCTGATGACGCTCTTCATGCTGTCCCTGGCCGGCATCCCGGGCACGGTGGGATTCATCGCCAAGTTCCAGATCTTCGCCACCGCGGTGCAGGCCGGTTACATCCCGCTCACCGTGATTGCCGTGCTGGGCAGCGTGGTCTCGGTCTACTACTACCTGCGCCTTCCGGTCTGGATGTACATGCGCGAGCCCGGCGACGTGACCCCGCGCGCTGGCATCGACACCACCGAGGGCATCGTGCTGGTGGCCTGCGCCTTCGCCGTAGTCCTGTTCGGCCTCTTCCCCAACGGCGGCTTCCCGCTCTGGCCGCTCGAAGAAGCCAGCGCCCTCTCCTGGGCCCGCGAAGCCGCCGCCGCCCTCCGCTAAGAAACCAAAGGAAACTAAAGGGACAGTCCCTTTAGTTTCCCGGGACCGTCCCCTTTCTCAGGATGCGGACTTGGCCTCGGCGTTGGGTGAGGTGTTCCCCGTCGAGGAGTTCCATGAGGGGTACGGCGAATTTGCGGGTGGTTCCGATCAGGGCTTTGTAGGCCGGCGTTTCCAGCTGGCCGTGGGTTCGCAGGTGCTCCACCACGCGCTCGCGCAGCGCGGCGACCGCCGCGGCGGCGAAGAAGACGTCGCCGGGTGCGCGCACCAGCTCTCCGCTGCGCTCCAGGTGGGCCAGCAGGTCGGCCAGGTGCTCGGGGGCCACGCCCAGGCGCTCGCCCCACTCTCGGGGCAGCGGCGGCTCCAGGCCCGCGGCGACCGCTTCGCTGCGAATGCGCTCGACGACGGCGCGGTCCGCCGCCGCCAGCTCGACCCGGTGGTCCGGGCGCCGCGCGCGGTCCCCTTCCACCCGCAGCGCGCCGGCTTCCCGCAGCCGGGCCAGAGCCAGCTCGGCCGCGTCCGGCGGCACATTCTCCGGCAGGCGTCCGCGCAGCGCGCCCAAGGGGATGCCGGGTTGCAGGGGCTCGGCGGCGTGGAAGGCGTCCAGGGCCCGGGCCAGGCCGTCCTCCAGGCGCGCCAGGGCGCCGGCGTGAAGCCAGAGTCCGCCGCCCCCGGGCTGCGCGACTTCGGCCTCGCGCAGCTCGGCCAGCGCCGCCTGCACCGCCTCGGCAGATCGGCCGCTGCGCTGCACCAGCTGCGCCTGGCTGACGCCCGCCAGGCCGGCGCGGGCGATGCGCACCTGCAGCGCCTCGCCCAGCTCTCCTCGCGCCAGGCGCTCCAGGTCCGCCCGCAGTCCCGGGTCCGAGAGACGCCGGCGGTCCGGCGGCGCGTCCAGGACGACGCCGCCGCCCAGCGTCGAGCCGCCCAGCGCCGTCTGCGCGAAGCCGCGCACGACGAAGCGGTCGCCGGGCAGCAGCGGCAGCGGCTCGTCCTCCAGGTGCACGCGCGCAAAGCCGTCCGCGCCCGGCGCGATGGCTCCACCCACGGGCGCCAGCCGCGCACGGCGCTCGGCCGTGCCCACCAGGAACTCCACCGACGCCGACGCATCCAGGGGCGGCGCGTCGGGCAGCCAGCGCAGCGCAACGTCCGCAGCGCCGGCACATGCCAACGCGTCGACGCAGGTCAGCGTCTCACCGCGGGCCACCTCGGCCACCTCCAGGCCCTGCAGGTTCACCGCGCAGCGCGCGCCGGGCGCGGCGCGCTCCAGCGAAGCGCCGAAGCGCTGCAGACCCCGTACCCGGGCGCGGCGGCCCGACGGCAGCAGCTCGACGGCCTGGCCCACGGCCAGCTCGCTCCCGGTCAGGGTTCCGGTCACCACCGTGCCGAAGCCCTTCATGGCGAAGACGCGGTCCACATTGAGGCGCGGCGGGCCGCCGCGGGCCGTGCGCGGCGCGGCCGCGGCGGCGGCGCGGCGCAGCGCCGCGCGCAGGTCGTCCAGCCCCTCGCCGCTGCGGGCCGACACCGGCACCAGCGGAGCACCGGCCAGAGGCGATCCCTCGAGCTCGACCCGAACCTCCTCGGCCGCCAGCTCGCGCATGTCGTCCTCCACCAGGTCCGACTTGGTCAGGGCGACCACGCCGCGCTCCAGCCCCAGCAGCTCGCAGATCGCCAGGTGCTCGCGGGTCTGCGGCATCACGCCCTCGTCGGCGGCCACCACCAGCAGCAGCAGGTCGATGCCGCTGGCCCCGGCCACCATGGTGCGCACCAGCCCCTCGTGTCCGGGCACGTCCACGACCGAGAGCTCCACGCCCTCCCCCAGGTCCAGGGGTGCGAAGCCCAGGTCGATGGTGATGCCGCGGGCCTTCTCCTCGGGCAGACGGTCGGTGTCCACGCCGGTCAGGGCCTGGATCAGCGCGGTCTTGCCGTGGTCGATGTGGCCCGCGGTGCCGAGGACGAGGGGGACCGGAGCCACGGGCGGGCTAGAAGCCCTTCGGCCCGATCCGGTCGAAGCCCGCGTAGGGGCGCAGCGCGTCGGGAATCGCCACCGAGCCGTCGGCCTGCTGGTGATTCTCCAGTAGCGCGATCAGCGTGCGCGACACCGCGATCGCAGTCCCGTTGAGCATGTGAACGCTCTCGTTGCGCTTGTCCCGCCGGAAGCGGATGCGCAGGCGCCGGGCCTGGTAGTCGGTGCAGTTGGAGGCGCTGGTCACCTCGCCCCACTCCCCGCCGTCGCCGCGGCCGGGCATCCACGCTTCGATGTCGAACTTGCGGTAGGCGGGCGCGCCCAGGTCGCCGGACGCCACGTCGATCACGCGGAAAGGAATCTCCAGGTCCCGGTAGAGACCTTCCTCGATGCCCACCAGCCGCTCGTGCATGGCCTCCGATTCCTCGGGCCGGGTGAACGCGAACATCTCCACCTTGGTGAACTGGTGCACGCGGTACAGGCCCTTGCTCTCGCGCCCGTGGCTGCCGGCCTCGGTGCGGAAGCAGTGTGAGACCCCCGCCAGGCACAGCGGCAGCGACTCCGCGTCCAGGATCGTGTCGGCGTACATGCCGCCCAGGGTGATCTCTGCCGTGCCGACCAGGCACAGGTCCGCGTTCGCCAGCGAGTAGATCTGGGTCTCGGGGCCGCGCGGCGCGTAGCCCAGGCCGTCCACGATCTCCGGACGCGCCAGATCCGGCGTCGTGAAGGGGGTAAAGCCTTCCGCCGTCAGCCGGTCCAGGGCGAAGCGCTGCAGCGCCAGCTCCAGGAACACCGCCTGGTTCTTCAGGTAGTAGAACTTCTGCCCGGCAACCTTGGCGCCGGCCTCGAAGTCCAGCAGGTCCAGGGCGGTGCCGATCTCCAGGTGGTCTCGAGGCGCGAAGTCGAAGCGCGGCGGCTCGCCGATGCGGCGCAGCTCGCGGAAGTCCTCTTCGCCGCCGACGGGGACATCGGGGTGCATCAGGTTGGGGATCACGCTCATGCAGGCGTCCAGCTCTGCCCGGGCTTCGCCGAGCCGCCCCTCCACGGCCGCCACCGCCTCCTTCAGCCGGCGGCCCTCGGAACCGTGGGTCTCGCGGTCCTCGGTGGAGAGCGGGCGCTTGCCGGCCTTCTGGTGCTCGTTGCGGACCCGATTGAGCTCCTGGACCTCGGTCTGCAGCTTGGCCACCTGATCCCGGGCGGCGACGGCGGCGTCCAGATCCACCTCCACGCCGCGCTTCTGGCAGCTGTCGGCAATCTCTTGGCGGCGTTCGGTGAGCAGGCGCGGGTCGAGCATGACGCGACAGGGAAGCACACGCCTCGGGGCCACTCAAGCTGGGCTCCGGGTAGCCTATCCCGTGGCCCGTGGCGGGGGGTACGCAGCGCGTGGTGGCAGGGGCGGGCCTGGCCCTGGCCATCGCCCTCTTCGCCGGCCTGCTCTTCGGCCGCCTGGCCTGGCCGCTGCTCTGGCAGGACGAGGGCGAGACCGCGATGTTCGCGCGCCGGGTGCTGGAGTACGGCTACCCGAAGGTCCACGGCGAGCGCAACGTCGTCTACCAGTTCGCCTTCGACGTGGCCCGGGGCGTGGACGAGCGCCACGACGCCTACATCGGCACCACCTGGGGTCACTCCTACTTCGCGGCGCCGGGCGTGGCCCTGGCGGACCGCACGGCGAACCTGCG
>CAMYOO010000116.1:9823-11313 GCA_947260035.1 uncultured delta proteobacterium | reverse complement strand
CGCACCGCGCTGACCGACGCGTCCATCACCCGCCGGTTGGGATACAGGCCCATGGCCACCGCGAAGTAGAAGTCGCCCTGGGGCGAGTAGCCGTTGAAGAAGTAGCGGTCGTAGAAGTTGCGCGACGGCGAGGCGGTGTGGGCCACCGGCTCCGGCGTCTGGTGGATGGGGTAGTCGTCGAAGTGGGTCAGCACGGCCGGCCTCCGGGCGGGGCGGGGGCCCCGGGACATTCATGATGCCGCACGCGGGCTTGCCGCGCGGGTGTCGCTATTTAATCAAACATATGATTAAATAGGGTCCATGAGCCGTTCGGCCACCCCGCGCCGCCCTCCCGGCCGCCCCGCGCACAGCGAGGAGGGCCCCGGCGTCCGCGAGGCGCTGCTCGACGCGGCGCGGGCCCTGTTCGCCGCACGCGACTTCCGCGCGGTCTCCCTGCGCGAGATCGCTGCAGAAGCCGGCGTGAGCCCGGCCATGGTCCACTACTACTTCGGCGACAAGAGCGGACTGTTCGACGCGCTTCTCGACGCCACCTTCTCGGGGCTGCTCGAGCGGATCCGCGCTGCCCTGGCCGAGCACGGCAGCGCCGACGTAGGTGCGCTGCTGGAGATCCTGGTGGGGACGATCGGGGCGGAGCCCTGGATCCCGCGCCTGTTGATCCGCGAAGTCCTCTCGGACGAGGGGCCCTTCCGCGACCGTTTCATCGAGCGCTACGCCTCCCAGGCGGCGGCCATCATCCCCGCCCTCGTGGCCCGCGGGCAGCAGGCCGGGGACTTTCGCAGCGACCTCGACCCGCGCCTGGCCTTCGCCTCGCTGGTGGGCATGACGGTGTTCCCTTTTGCCGCGCGCCCGGTCCTGGAGCGCGTGCTCGGGCTCGAGTACGACGAGGCGTTCCGCCGCCGCTTCGTCGAGCACACGCGCCGGCTCTTCGTCGAAGGAACCCGGGCGTGAGGGCGGCGGGCGTGGCGCTGCTGGCGTTCGTGTTGTCGGCGTGCGGAGACGCTGGGCCGCCCGCCGCGATGGGCACGCTGGAGCGCGATCGCATCGAGCTGGTGGCCGAGGCGTCCGAGCCGGTGGTGGAACGGCCGGTGCGGGAAGGCGAGCGGGTCAAGGCCGGCGCCCGCATCCTGCTGCTGGACACGGCGCGCTACAACGCCCGGATCGATCGCGCCGAGAGTGCGCGCGCACGCGCCGCGGCGCGCCTGGCGGAGCTGGTGCGCGGGCCGCGGCGGGAGCGCATCGCCGCCGCCCGGGCGCGGTTGGCCGGTGCCGAGGGAACCCTGGTCACGGCGCGTCGCGACCTGGAACGCTCGCGGGAGCTCTTCGACCAGGGCGTCGAGTCCCAGGGAAGGCTCGACGCGCGGGCCGCCACCTTCCAGCAGGCGCGCGCGTCGCGGGACGCCGCGCTGGCGGATCTGGAGGCGATGTTGGAGGGCACCACCTCCGAGGAGCTCGCGCAGGCGCGCGCCGCGTTGGACGAGGCCAAGGCTTCG
>CAMYOO010000116.1:0-9716 GCA_947260035.1 uncultured delta proteobacterium | reverse complement strand
CGACGGGATCCTCGACGCGCTGCTCTACTACGAGGGCGAGCGGCCTCCCCCGGGCGCCGTGGTCGCGGTGCTGCTGCGGGATCAGGCGCCCTACGCCCGGGTCTACGTACCCGAGTCCCTGCGCGCGCGGGTGCGGCCCGGCGGCGGCGCGCAGGTGCGCATCGACGGCGTTCCCGGCGCCTTGCGTGGGCGCGTGCGCAGCGTGGCCAGCGATGCGTCGTTCACGCCCTACTACGCGCTCACCGAGCGCGACCGCGGGCGCCTGGTCTACGTAGCCAAGGTGGATCTGGTCGATGCCGCGGCCGAGGAGCTGCCTACCGGGCTGCCGGTCGAGGTGGTCTTCGAAGACGTGGCCGTCGCCGGTGAGTGAGGCGTTCGCCATCGAGGCGCGCGGCCTCACACGCCGCTTCGGAGCGCTGCTGGCCGTCGATGCCGTGGACCTGGCCATCCCCCGCGCCCGGATCTACGGCTTCCTCGGCCCCAACGGCTCGGGCAAGACCACCACCATTCGTATGTTGTGCGGGCTCTTGACGCCGAGCGCCGGTGAGGCCGACGTGCTGGGTCTCTCGATCCCGGCCGACACTGAAGCCCTGCGCCGGCGCATCGGTTACATGACCCAGCGCTTCGCGCTCTACGAAGATCTCACCGTACGCGAGAACCTCCAGTTCATGAGTGACGTGCACTCGCTCTCGTCCGCAGCGCGCCGGCAGCGGATGGCGACGTTGCTGGAGGAGTATCGCCTGAGTGACTTCGCCGATCGCCTGGCCGGAACGCTCTCCGGCGGGCAGCGCCAGCGCCTGGCCCTGGCGGCGTCGTTGGTGCACGAGCCCGAGCTGCTGTTCCTGGACGAGCCCACCAGTGCGGTGGACCCGGAGAGCCGTCGCGACTTCTGGGAGAGCCTGTTCCGGCTGGTGGACGCCGGCACTACGATCCTGGTCTCGACCCACTACATGGACGAAGCCGAACGTTGCCACGCCCTGGCCATCCTGGATCGCGGCGCGCTGGTGGCCGAAGGCGCTCCGCGAGAGCTGGCGGCGCGGATCGATGCCACCGTCGTCGAGGTGGAGGCCGAGCGCGTGCGCGCGGCCCGCGCCGTGCTGGACGGAGTGGGCGAGATCCTCTCGGTGGCGCAGCTCGGCACCCGGCTGCACGCGCTGCTGGATCCGGCGCTCGCCGAGCCGGCGGGCCGGCTGGCCGCGGCGCTGGAGAGCGCCGGGGTCGAGGCCCGCGTCGAGGTGGCGCCCGCCACCCTGGAGGACGTCTTCGTCGCCGCCACCCTGGGGCGGGCGGACTGATGCGCTTCGCGTCGAGGGCTGCGGCTATCGCGCGCAAAGAGGTGCGTCAGCTCCGCCGCGACCGGCTCACCTTCGGGATGATCGTCGGCGTTCCCGTGATGCAGTTGATCCTGTTCGGCTACGCCATCAATCAGGATGTGCGCCATCTGCGTGCGGGCGTCGCGGACCTGGCCGGCAGCCAGCAGGCGAGGTTGCTGGTAGCGGATGCCCAGGCCACCCAGGTGATCGACGTGGTGGAGCGCGCGCGCGATGCGGAAGAGCTCGAGGCCCTGCTGCGGCGCGGTCGCATAGCCGTCGGCATCCTGATTCCCCACGACTTCGAGCGGAGACTCGACCAGCCGGCGCGGCCGGCCGCCCAGCTGCTGGTGGACGGAAGCGATCCGATCGTGCTCGCGGCGGCGCGGGGCCTCCAATCGCTGCCCACCGGACGCGGCTCTTCGGCCGACGGGCGTGCGCCTCCCCCCCGCTTCGAGGTGCGCGCCTACTACAACCCGGAGCGCCGCTCGGCCGTGCAGATCGTGCCCGCCCTGATCGGCGTGATCCTGACCATGACCATGGTGCTCTTCACGGCGGTGGCAGTGGTGCGCGAACGCGAACGCGGAAACCTGGAGCTGCTGATCACCACCCCGGTGACCCGCAGTGAGCTGATGGTGGGGAAGCTGCTTCCCTACATGGTCATCGGCCTGGTCCAGGTCTCGCTGGTCCTGCTGCTGGGGAGCCTGCTCTTCCGGGTTCCCATTCGAGGCACCCTGCCGGATGTGTACGCAGCGGCACTGGTCTTCGTGGTGGCCTCGCTCAGCCTGGGACTGCTGATCTCCACGTTGGCGGATACCCAGTTCCAGGCCTTCCAGCTCACCTTCTTCTCGTTCCTGCCCCAGATCCTGCTCTCGGGCTTCATGTTCCCATTCGACGGCATGCCGCGGCCGGCCCAGTGGATCGGCGAGGTCCTTCCCTTGACCCACTTCATCCGCATGATGCGAGGCATCCTGCTGCGTGGCGCCGACCTGGGCGAGCTGACGCCGGAGATCTGGCCGCTGCTGCTCTTCTTCGCGGTTACGGTGAGTCTGGCCGTGTCCCGTTTCCAGAAGCGGCTTGGCTAGCGGGCCAGCTCCAGGCACAGCGTGGCGGCGCCGGCGTCGTGCTCGCGCTCGCGAAAGCCGATCGCCTCGTACAGGCGCCGCGCCGGGTTGCCGTGGGCCACGGAGAGCGAGAGCGCGTCGCAGCCTTCGCGGCCGGCTTCGAGGATCAGGCAGCGCAGCAGCTGGGCGCCGATGCCCCGCCCGCGGGCCTCGGCGACCAGCGCAATTGCCAGCTCCGGAATGCGCTCGTCCACGAAGCCGTAGGAGTGCTCGTCCCGGGTCCAGAGGCGGAACCAGGCGGCGCCCAGGGGGCTTCCGTCGGGGCCCTCGGCCAGCAGGGCCGCGTCGCCCGGGCGCGAGCCGAACTCGCGCAGCAGCTTGGCCAGCTCCTGCGGCGCCAGCCCCTCGTCCAGCGGCGGGCGCGGATCGTCCGGGTTCCAGAAAACCGCCTCGTAGAGCATGTCGCGCAGGAAGGGCAGGTCGGCCGGCGTACCCGGCCGCACCCGCGCCGGCAGGCGCAGCACCAAGTAGTGCGCGTCCGGCCCGTCGGCGGGGCCCCATTCGGCGCTCGCCTCCTTCAATGGCAGTCCCAGGGGTCGGAAGCCGGCTTTCTCGTATGCGCGGATGGCGCGCGGGTTGTTCGACGCTGGCTGCATCATGAGCTCGACCACGCCGTACTCGCGGCACAGGTGGTCGGCCAGGGTCTCGATGGCCGCGGGACCCAAGCCGCGGTTGCAGGCCGCCTCGCCCGCCAGCCAGATGTCCAGCTCCGTTCGCCCGCGCTGCGTGTCGATCTCGTTGAAGTTGATCTGCCCCAGCTCCGTCCCGTCCGCACGAATCAGGAAGCTCCGGCCGCGGCGCGGATCGCTGCCGTCGAAGTAGTGACGCTTGTAGTCGGCGCAGAAGGCTTCGAAAGTGGGCACGGGCTGGTGCCGGAACAGGTGCGGGGCTACGTCCGGCGCTACGGCCCAGGACCAGATGCTGCGGCGATCCGCCGGCGTCGCGGGTCGCAAGGCGACACGGCGCCCGCGAATCACGGCGTGGGGGACAGGCGGCGCCAGTCGCGCTGCAGGCGCGGGCGCAGGATCGAGGTCCACAGCGCGTAGCCCTCCTCGCTCAGGTGCAGGCCGTCGAACACGAAGAGCTCTTCGCGTGGCTTGCCGTCCGGCCCCAGCATGGGCGTGGCCACGTCCACGTAGACCAGGCGCGGGTCGTCGGCGCAGGCGGCGGCGATCCGGTCGTTGGCGTCGCGCATCGCGGGCCAGCGGTCCGAGCGCAGGATCGAGGGCTTGATGGCGAGGAAGTAGATGCGCGTCTCGGGCAGCGTGGCGTGAATGCGGCTCACCAGCACCCCGAAGTCCGCGCTCACGCTCTCGGGCGTCTTGTCGTCGCCGGCCAGGTCGTTGTCGCCGGCGTAGAGCACCACGAGCCGCGGACGGTGCGGGAGGACCAGCCGCGGCGCGTAGCGGATCACGTCCTCGATGTGCGAGCCACCGAAGCCCTGGTTCGAAACCGGCAGGGGCGCCAGGTCCCGAGCCAGGCTGCTCCACATGCGGATGCTCGAGCTGCCGACGAATACGATCCCGCCGGGCTCGGGCGGCTCCGCGCGATTGCGGGCCTCGAGCCGCCAGACCTCGAGCCCGAAGTGGCCGGTCAGGCTGAGAAGCAGCGGGGCCAGCCACACGCCCGCTCCCACGACGAGCACGGCGGCCCCGGCGACCAGCGCGCGCCGCCGCGTCACGGCTTCCTGCGCGCGAAGAAGAGCAGGGTGTAGTGCTCGGTGGCGATCTCGCCCCCGAAGCGCTCGATGGTGTCGCGGACGTCCGCCAGCAGCGCCTCGCGCTGCGCCTCGGGGAGGGCGGCGTGATCGGAGTAGGTCGCGATCAGTCGGGCGTAGGTCTCCGCATCGCGCCGGTCGGTCCAGGGAAAGCGGCGGATCTCCACGGCCTCGAAGCGTTCCGTGCGGTCGATGGCCAGGGGCACCCAGGGCATCTCCCGCGGCACATCCTTGCGAGACAGCTCCGGTGCGTGCCGCTCGTACACCGCCTCCAGTGCGCTGCGCAGGGGCGCCTCGGCGCCCAGCGGGCGGTTCCAGAACAGCGCCAGAGCGCCGCCCGGGCGCAGGCAGCGGGCGGCACGCTCGTAGCCCACCTCGGGGTCGACCCAGTGAAAGGACTGAGCGGCGATCGCCAGGTGGAAGCCCCCGGGCTGCACGGGCCACTCTTCGAAGCGCGCGTTCTCGATGCTCACATGCGGGAACTCGGCCAGGTTCTCCGCGGCCAGCGCCGCCATGCGCAGGCCCGCTTCGACGCAAACCATGCGCCGAGCGCGCCCGGCGAACAGGCGCGTGGCCTGGCCCGAGCCGCACCCCACCTCGAGGATCGCCCCATCATCGGGAAGCGCGGCGCTCTTCAGGACGTGGGAGACGAGCTCCTGGGGGTAGCCCGGCCGCAGGCTGTCGTACTCCTCGGCGACGCTGTCGAAGATGTTGCCGAGGCCGGACGCATGAGCTTGCAGATCAGTCGGCAAGGCCGAAGACCAGGAAGCTCTGGCGGTCCAGGTAGTCGTGGCTCGCCAGCTCGACGTAGCCGGCGGCGCGCATCTCCGCGCGAATCTCGTCGGCGGGGACGTAGTGGACGAACCAGCGCTCGAACCAGCCCTGACCGTTGAACTCGACGATCGCCACACGCCCGCCCGGGCGCAGGTAGCGGCGCGCGTTGGCGAAGTAGGCGCTGCGCTCCTCGATGTGGTGGTAGGTGTTGCAGGTGAAGATCCAGTCGACGCCGCCCTCGGGAATCAGCGGGTCGTCGTACTCGCCGAGGACCGTCTCCACGTTGGCCTCGCCCCGCTCGCGGCTCTGCTCCGCCAGGTGCGCCAGCATCTCGTCGTCCACGTCGACGGCGAAGACCTGCCCTTGCGGCCCCACGGCGTCGGCCAGTCGCCAGGTGAAGTAGCCGCCGCCCGCTCCCAGGTCCGCGACCCGCGCGCCCGGCTCCAGACCCAGGGATGCCACGACGCGGTCCGGTTGTTGCCAGCCATCGCGCCCGGGCCCCGCATACGCGAAGCGACGCAGCGGGCCGCAGCCGGCGACCAGGCCCGCGGCCAGCAGCGCGAGGACGGCGAAGCGGACGCGGACCCTCATGAGGCCGAGGCTATCACGCGTTAGACTCCGCCGCCGTGAGCACCGCACGACGACGACTGCGCGAGTCCTTGGCCGGGCCGGGCATGCTGCTGGCCCCGTTTGTCTACGACGGGATGCAGGCGCGCCTGGCCGAGGCGGCCGGCTTCGAAGCCGTCTACATGACCGGCTTCGGCACGGCCGCCGCTCGCGGGCTGCCGGACCTGGGGTTCATCGGACTGGCGGAGATGGCGGCCAACGCGCGCATCCTCTCGCAGGCGGTGGCGGTTCCGGTGATCTGTGATGCCGATACCGGCTACGGGAACGCGCTGAATGTCATGCGCACCGTGCGTGAGTACGAGGCCGCCGGCGCCGCGGCGCTCCATATCGAGGACCAGGTCTGGCCGAAGCGCTGCGGCTTCTTCGAGGGCAAGCAGGTGGTGCCCCGCGCGGAGATGGAGGCCAAGGTGCGAGCCGCTGTGGACGCGCGCAGCGACCCGGACCTGGTGATCATCGCCCGCAGCGACGCACTCCAACCCGAGGGCTGGGACGCGGCCGAGCAGCGCGCCCGCGCCTATCGCGAGGCGGGCGCGGACCTGGTCTTCCTCGACGGGATCCACAGCGTCGAGGATCTGGACGTCTACGCCGAACGCCTGCACGATCTTCCCTGCGTCTACAACGGCCACCTGCTCACCCCTGGAGAGATCGAGAGCCGCGGGTTCCGGCTCCAGATCCACATCGGCACGTTGCCGGTGGCCTGGCGCGCCATGCGCGAGGCCCTGGAAGAGCTGCGTCGGACGGGTGCGGTGGCTGAAACGCAGGACGGCCGCGCCTTTGCCGAGCTGGTGGAGTTCCTGGGCGTGCGGGATGCCCTGGAGCGCGCCTCGAAGTACGAGACCTAGAGCTTCAGGTCATCGATCCAGGTCGCGGTCACCCGCGCCAGCTCGTCGATCACCTCCGCGTCGTTCCGACCGCTTCGCTTGGGCACGTGGAAGGAGTGATCGCCGTCCTCCACCACGTGGATCCGGGTGCGAGCCGGCAGTCTGCGCATCAGAGGCTCCAGCAGGGCCAGGTCCGCCAGCCGGTCGCGGGAGCCTTGGAGGAAGAGCAGGGGCTGCGTTACGCGGTGCAGGTGGTCGCCGCGCTCGTTCGACGGCTTGCCGCCCGCGTGGAGCGGGAAGCCGAAGAAGACGATCCCGCGTACCGCGTCCAGCTCGCCCTCGGCGGCGGCCAGCGAAGTCATTCGCCCGCCCATGGATTTTCCGCCGGCCAACAGCGGGAGCCCGCGCGCCTGCTTTCCCGCCGCGGCCATGGCGGCTTGCACCGTGGCGAGCAGGGTCTTGCGGTGATCCGGCGCGCGACGGCCGGCCTCGCTGTAGGGGAACTGGTAGCGCAAGGTGGCGATGCCTTCGCCCGCCAGCGCTTCGGCGGCGGCCTGCATGAAGGCGTGGTGCATGTCCGCGCCCGCACCGTGAGCCAGCGCCAGCAGCGCGCGGGCGCCGCGCGGACGCAGCAGCAGCGCGGATACCTCGCCGGCGCGCTCGGAGACCGGGATGCGCAGCTCGCGGAGGCCCATCGGCCTGGATCCACCCTAGTCCGCGTCGCGGTCGATCCGCACGGCTCGGCCCTGGACTACGATGCACAGGTTCTCGAAGCGGTAGCGGACGTCGGCCATCGCTTCGGCTCCCGGCGCCTTGGCCAGGGCGTCATCGACTGCCAGCTCGTACTGTCGCTCCTGCCACGTTCCACAGGAGCGGCCTTCCACCTGCTCGGCCACGGTGACCAGTTCGAGCGGCAGCGGCTCGGACGACGCCGCGTCGATGGTTCCGCGCGAGTAGGTCACGCAGCCGGAGCAGAGCATCGCCAGGCCGGCCACGGCGAACACCCGGATCATTCGACCCTCCCGGCGTCGCCCTGGACCACGGCGCAGATGCGCTGGAAGAGCAGGTACTGATCGATGCGCACGCGCACGTCGACGTTGGTCAGGATGTTGGCGGTGGGAATCCCGTCGAGCGCGTCGCGCACGGCGCGGCCGTGATCCGCCAGGCGCGCGTTCCACGGCGGGCGCAGGATCGTGGAGATCAGGTTCTCGGTGAAGCACCACTTGCCCTCGACGCCTCGCTTGATCACCAGCGGGCGCACCACGTCGGGCCGGGTCGCCAGGAATCCGAACTCGGCGATGGGCGGCGGTTTGCCGCAGCCCGTCAGCGCGGCCAGCGCCACGCCGAGGGCGAGTCCTGAGGCGAGGGCTCGCATGGGGCGGAGCATGGCACCCGGGGGCGACATTGGAAAGGTTCGTTCCGGCCCCTATGCTCCCCGCGTGCCCAGGCTCCCCCTCTCCGCGCTTCTCGTTCTAGGCCTGCTCTTCTTCGCGGCGCCGCTTCCCGCCCTTGCGGCGGAAGAAGGCGGCGCTGCAGAAGCCGAGAAATCCGAAGCCTCGAAGAAGGAGCAGAAAGAGGCGGAGCAAGAAGCGGAAGAGGAGGAGCGGAACAAGAAGCCCCCGGTCCTCAGCATCCCCCAGGACGACCGCAAGGCCGGCGCCGATGCGGCGACGCAAGTGGCCGCGGCCATGGGAATCATGGAGGGGCCCCTCGCGGACTACGTGAAGAAGGTAGGCGCGCGGGTCGCGCGCCACGGCGGTCACGTCTTCAAGTACACGTTCAACGTGGTGAACGAGGATACACCCAACGCCTTCGCGCTCCCCGGCGGATTCATCTATGTGTCGCGCGGGCTGCTGATCCTGGCGAACTCCGAGGACGAGCTGGCCAACGTGCTGGGCCACGAGATCACCCACGTCTCCCAGCGCCACGCGGCCGCGCGGCAGCAGATCGTGCAGGGCGTTCCCGGGATCTTCCAGTTCATGCAGGGCGCCAGTCTGGCGGGCTACGGCCGCGACCAGGAGCGCACCGCCGACAAGCTGGGCCAGCAGCTCGCCGGCGCCGCCGGCTACGATCCCCACGGCATGTCCACGTTCATGAAGCAGCTGGACTTCGCCGACCGCCTCTCCCACGGCGCGTCGCGGATTCCGACCTGGCGCGACAGCCACCCCAGCAGCCGGGAGCGCGTCGCCGACAATGCCGCTCGCGCCAGCCGGGTGCGCTGGACGCGCAAGCCTGGGATCGTCGAAGGGCGCGCCGGCTTCCTCGCGCTCCTGGATGGCCTGCCCATCGGCCTCCCCGCCGCCGAGGGCGTGTTCAAGCGCAACCGCTTCCTGCACCCGGACATGGGCTTCACGATCCGCTTCCCGGACGGCTGGGAGGGCCGCAACACCCACTCCGCCGTCGGCGCCCTCTCTCCTGAGCGCAACGCCCAGGTCGTGCTGGAGTTCGGGGGCACCGGCACGGACCTGGACGCCGCCGCCGAGAAGTACATCGCCAAGATGGGCAAGGACGGGCTGCGGCTGGAGCAGCCCGAGAAGGTGACGATCGGCGGGCGCAAGGCGCTGCGCTCGCGCGGCACCGCAAGCACCGGCCGCGGCTCGTTCCACGCCGTGGTGACCTGGCTCCTGTGGAAGCACGACGGCCAGGACGTGATCTTCCGCATTACGGGGCTCTCGCTCTCGCGCCAGCACGAAGGCATCTTCGTCAACGTGGCCCGGAGCTTCCGGCCCATCACGCAGCGTGAGATCGCCAGCATCAAGGAGACCCGGCTGCGCATCGTCCTGGCCCAGGAGGGCGAGACCCTCGCGGCCCTTTCGCAGCGCACCCGCAACAAGTGGAACGTCAACACCACCGCCGTGGCCAACGGCGTCCACACCAATGATCGCCTGGCCAAGGACTTCCCCGTGAAGATCGCGCGGGAGGAGCCCTACGTGATGAAAGCGCGGCCCACGGAGTAGGGCGCCGCTCCGTCCCGCCGGGCCGCAGCCCTTTCGGGTCCTCCGCGGGGCGGCCTGGGCCCCCCTGGAGATCGCGTGGGGCACGGCCGAACTCGGCGAGCCGAGGTGGGTTCAGTCGGTCTATAATGCTCGCCTGGGGCGTGGGATCGGGCGATCGGAGGGCCTGCGGGGATGTTCAACGGCACACAGCTGATGATCGACGCGTTCGTGGAGCGTCTCGAGGACGCCTACACGCGCAACTACGGGACCTTCGAGCCGAGCTACGGAGAGATCCTGGCCTGGGCGGGCCGCATGGCGCTGGAGCGCATCGCCCAGACCGACGCGCTCTACCACAACGTCGAGCACACGGTCATGGTGACCCTGGTGGGCCAGGAGATCCTGCGCGG
>CAMYOO010000115.1 GCA_947260035.1 uncultured delta proteobacterium | reverse complement strand
GGAGGGGGGCATCGGGTGGCTCGCAACAACGTTCAGCATTTTCGTGAGGCCCTGATGATGAGCAAGGCGGAGCTTGCCCGAAAGGCGGGCCTGTCGACGCTGACCATCGACAGGGTCGAGAGCGGGCGTCCCTGCCGGCTCGACACCAAGCGCAAGGTCCTCCTGGCGCTCGGCTTGAAGGTCGTGGACAAGGACAAAGTCTTTGGATCGGTTCTGGACGAGGGGCAGGTCGCCGACGTGTCGACGCAGGTCGTGCACGAGCGACACCTCGAGTCCTAGCCGGGGAAGGAGTGGCCGTGAATCTTCCGTTCATGAAGAAGACGGGACCGGTCGTGGGACTCGACATCGGGTCTTCCGGAGTCAAGGTGGTCGGCATGTCGACCTCCTCGAAGGGCTTCGAGGTGACCCACCTGGGGATGGCGCCGGTTCCGGCCGAGGCCATCGTGCAGGGCGCCTTCCTGAATTCATCGGCGATCGTCGATGCGATTCGGGATGCCGTGGCCAACGCGGGCATCAAGGGCAAGGACGTCGCAGCCGCGGTATCCGGCCACTCGGTCATCGTCAAGCAGATCTCGCTGCCGGTGATGACCGCGGAGGAGCTCGAGGAGTCCATCCGTTGGGAGGCCGAGCAGTACATCCCCTTCGACGTCAACGAAGTCAATCTGGACTTCCAGATCCTTTCGGGAGACGACGCCGAGGGCCAGATGGACGTGCTGCTGGTGGCCGCCAAGAAGGACCTCATCGACGACTACGTTCAGGTGATCGGCGAGGCGGGCCTGAATCCCGCGGTGGTGGACGTGGCTTCGTTCGCGATCGAGAACGCCTTCGAGGCCAACTACGACGCCGAGCCCGGCGAAGTGGTGGCCCTGGTGAACGTGGGCGCGCAGGTGGTGAACATCAGCGTGGTGAAGGACGGAATGCCGGCCTTCACCCGGGACATCTCCACGGGCGGGAACCAGTACACCGAGGAGATCCAGAAGGCCCTGTCCATCGGATACGACGAGGCCGAGCGGATCAAGCTGGGGAATGCCACTCCGGACGACAGCCAGGACGTGGTGCCCCAGGAGGTCGACCACGCGATGCGCGCCACCACCGATCAGGTGCTGGGCGAGATCACCCGGTCGTTGGACTTCTTCTCGGCTACCGCCGCGGAGAGCCGCATCGGTCGCGTGATGGTCTGCGGCGGAAGCGCCCACGTGTCGGACTTCGCGAAGTCCTTCCAGGATCGCGCGAACGTCCCGGTGCAGGTTCTCAATCCTTTCGAGCGCATGCTCCCCAGCAAGAAGTTTGACGAGGCCTTCCTTCTCGAGATGGGCCCCTTCATGACGGTGGGCGTGGGACTCGCACTCCGGAGGACCGACGAGCGATGATCCGCATCAACCTCCTTCCGGTTCGCGAAGCCCGACGGCGCGCGGACCTTCAGCAGCAGGGTTTCCTGCTCGTGGCGCTTCTGGCGGTGACCTTGATCGGCACCGGCTGGATGCACTTCGCCATGCGCTCCAAGGTCTCGGCGGCCAAGGATCGGGTGGTGCAGATCAATGCGCAGATCAAGCAGTTCGAGCCCCAGCTCAAGCAGGTCGAGGCCTACAAGGCGAAGAAGGCCGAGGTTCAGGCGAAGCTGGATGTGATCGACGGCCTGGAGCGCTCGCGCTCCGGCCCGGTTCACATGATGGACGAGCTGGCGATCCACATTCCGGACCGGATGTGGTTGATCTCGCTGAAGGCGCGGGCCGGCAGCGTGAAGATCGAGGGCAAGAGCCTCGACAACGAGATCGTCGCCGCCTTCCTGACCGAGCTGAACCGCTCGCCGTACTTCGGGAACGTGGAGCTTCGGAGCACGGAGCTGGAGTCGCGTGGTGGGCTCAAGCTGCACCGGTTCGAGGTGACTACGACGATGGAAGATCCGCACAAGCCGCAGGACGAGGCGGAAACCGCCAACGCGACCGGCGGCGGCGCCGCAGGGCGCTAGGGAGCGAGTCATGGCACTGAACCTGGCACTGGACAAGCTTCAGCCGCTGACCGAGAAGGCGGGCCGGCTTCCGAGCCGCTACCGCCTGATCATCATCGCGCTCCTCCCGCTGCTGCTGGTGGGGGGCTACTACCAGCTCCTCTACACGCCGGCCAGTTTGACGCTGACGCAGCTGGAAGCGCAACAGCAGAGCCTACAGCGCAAGCTGAACGAGGTTCGATCAGTCGCGGCCAAGATGGACGAGTTCGAGGCCGAGATCGCAGACCTAGAGGGTCAGCTGAAGATCGCGCTTCGCCAGCTTCCGAACAGCAAAGAGCTGCCGGGCCTGCTGACCGACGTCTCGACGATCGGCAAGAAGTCGGGCCTCGAGTTCAAGGCGTTCCGGCCGCGAGGCGAAATCAACCGGGGCTTCTATGCCGAGGTCCCGATCGAGATCGAGTTCACGGGGGGCTACCACGAGGTTGCCATGTTCTTCGACCGGGTCTCCAAGCTGGACCGGATCGTGAACATCGGAGACCTCGACGTGGGCGTCTCCAAGGAAGGTCTGAACGGCACCATCCTCAAGGTGAGTGGCCAGGCGACGACCTTCCGCTTCCTGGAAGGGGGTGGCGCGTGAGGATGGGATTCGCGTTGCTTCTGTTGGGCACGCTGTCGCTCGCAGGCTGCGGCAACGAGACGGCCGGCCCGAAGGCGAGCGACTACGACGCCGCCAAGCCCAAGATCCTGGCCGCGGCTCAAGCGCGGCAGCACGGCGCTCCGGCCCAGCCGGATGCGCCGGCTCCGGCGGCGGCGGAAGCCGGCGCCCAGGCGACGGTGACGGCGGGGTACCGATACAACCCGACCGAGAAGAGGGACCCGTTCCGCTCCTTCATCCTGGACCAGGCCAAGGAGGCCGCAGAGAAGGACGTGGGGCCCTTGGAGCAGTTCGACATCAGCCAGCTGGCCGTTGTCGCGGTGGTGTGGGACACGGGCATGCCCGTGGCGCTCGTCGCGGATCCGTCCGGGCGGCCCTACCTCGTCGCGGAAGGCGCGGCGGTGGGAAAGAACGACGGGCGAGTAATCAAGATCGGTGACGGGATGGTCCTGGTGAAAGAGACATACGTCGACTGGCTCGGCGAGAAGACCACGAAGGACATCGAGATGAGTCTGGCAGGCGGAGATAAGGGGGGTGATCTTCGATGAGTGTCATCAACGATAGGCGGAGCCGTTGGCTCGCGAGCGCATTCTGCGCCGCGATCCTGATCGGCGGTATGGCCTGCGCGACTACGCAGTCGGCGTCCACGGAGCCCGAGCTGGCCGTGCTGACCGACGTGCAGGTCGAGCAGCAAGGCGAGATGACCGTAGTCACCCTGGAAGGTGTGGGGCATCCGCTCTACGCAGCCATGGACGACGACGGCCGGCTCGTGCTCGATCTGGCCGCAGTCCGGCCCGAGGGGGTCCCGGAAGAGATCGCCCTGGTCGGTAGCGTGTTGGAGGAGGTCGACGTGGCGGCGATGCTGGACGGGGACGGTGCGCCGTTCACCCGCGTCGAGCTCGCGCTGGACGGCCCCTTCGAGTACGACGTCGTGCCCGCGGGCGATGATCTGACCATCCACGTGATTCCGGCCGCCGAGCTCGCCGCTGAGGACGATGCATCGGGTCCGGAGATCGCGGCGGTGTTCGACACGGCGGAAGCTGAGTCGGTGTTCACCACGCCGACGCCGATGGCGTCGGGGGCGGAAGAGGCGTCCGAGACCGAGGCTCCGGCTCAGGCGGAGGTGCCGCTGGCGCCGCCGGCCACGGCCATCATGGGCTTCGAGGTGGTCTCCGACGGCACCCAGATCCACCTGCTGGCCAACGGCCGGCTGGACAACGCCCAGAGCTTCGCGTTGGAGAACCCGTCTCGCCTGGTGATCGACGCGAAGGGCCTCCAGAGCCAGGTGGATCAGCCTCGGCAGGACCTGGCCGGGCCCCACGTGGCGAGCGTCCGCATCGGACAGCATCCGGACAAGGTCCGCGTGGTGCTCGACGGCGCCGAGGGTGAGACCTTCTCGCACGCGGCGCTGACTCCGGTGAACGACGGCCTGCTCGTGGCCCTGGCTCCGGTAAGCGCCGGGCCCGACGGCTTCGGGGCCGACCCGATGGCGGCCGCGCCCGAGTCGCGGCTGGATCACGAAGTGGTTGCTGCGGAGACCCTCGATGAGCCCATGGCCGTCGAGGAGTCGACGGAGCAGGCTTCGGCCATCAGTGCCGAGGCGGATGCAATGGCGGCTGAGATGGACGCGGCTCCGCTGGTCGATCCCGGCGACGCGGCCACCCACGTGAAGCGGGTGGATCTGCTGCAGGGCGCCGGAAGCGATCGCGTCTTGATCGTGACCGAGGGCCCCGGCAGCTACAACATGTTCGAGCCGGATCCGCAGACGGTGGTGGTGAGCCTGCCCGACGCCGCGATCCTGCCCGGCGCCGACGCGCGTATCGCGCCCGCGCCGGGGGGGCCCGTGTCGCTGGTGATGGCTTTTCAGCAGCCCGACGTGGAGACGCCCGAGGTGCGGGTGGTGATCACTCGCGGTCCGGGTGAGCGACCGGTGATCACGCGCGAGGGTAGCAACGTGGTCGTGGCCTTTGACAGCCACGGCTCCGCGGCCGCGACGCCTCCGGCGATCGCCGGTGAGACCGGTGCGGCTGCGGGCAACGGGATGGCCCAGGGCGAGGCCGGCCTGCCGGCATCGGCCGCAGAAGGCGAGGCGCTGGACATCCTGGCCGAGGGCGGCCTGCTCGATGGCAAGCAGTACGTCGGTCGCCGGATCTCCCTGGACTTCAAGGACGTGGAGATCGACGACGTTCTCCGGCTGATCGCTGAGGTCTCGGACCTCAACATCATCGCCGGCGACGACGTCAGCGGACAGGTGACTGTCCGGCTCGTGGACGTGCCCTGGGACCAGGCGCTGGACGTGATCCTGCTGACGAAGGGCCTGGGCTTCGTGAAGGTGGGCAACGTCCTGCGGCTCGCGCCCCAGGCGGCGCTGCAGTCGGAGGCCGAGGCGCGTCTGCAGGACCGCCGGGCCAAGGAGAAGCTCGAGGACCTGGTGGTGAAGTTCCAGCCGGTGAACTACGCCGCGGTGGGCAACGTCGCCAAGATGGTCCAGCGGCTCCTCTCGGCGCGCGGCACGGTCAACACCGACAGCCGCACCAACACGGTGATCATCAAGGACATTCCCTCGGTGATCGACGAGTCGGTGGCGCTCATCAAGGCGATCGACACGCCCACTCCGCAGGTTCTCATCGAAGCCAAGATCGTCGAGGCCAACCTCGACTTCAGCCGCGAGCTGGGAACCGTGTGGGGCTTCGGCGTGCAGCAGCTCAACGATGCCTTCGACACGAGCAGCGGCGTCAACCCGAACTACGGTGGCACCAACTTCAACCCGCACCCGGATCCGCGGATCCTCGATGGCGCGGGCGACCTGAACAACTTCTCGGTCGACAACCCGATCTCGTCGGTGCCGACGGCCCTGGTCAACCTGGGCGCCTTCCTGCTGGACGAGAAGTACAACCTCGAGGTTCAGCTCCAGGCCGCAGAGAGCACGGGTGAGGGCAAGGTGATCTCCAGCCCCCGCGTCGTGACCCTGGACAACCGGGAGGCCGAGATCCAGCAGGGTGTTGCGATTCCGTACCAGACCTTCGAGAACGGGGATGCCCAGCTGCAGTTCATCGATGCGGTGCTCTCGCTTCGCGTGAAGCCCCACATCACCGCAGACAAGAGCATCATCATGAAGCTGGAGGTCACGCGAGACGCACCCGACGACAGCGTCGCCACCGGCTCGGTGGGCGCCCCGGCCATCGCCAAGAACCAGGCGAAGACCGAGACGCTGGTCCGAGACGGCCAGACGCTGGTGATCGGCGGCATCTACACCGTGCAGAAGGGCACGCGGATGTCGCGGGTGCCGTACCTCTGGCAGATCCCGGTGATCGGGTACGCGTTCCGGAACAACTCGATCCGGGACATCCGCAAGGAGCTCCTGATCTTCGTGACGCCGAGGATCGTGGACATGCCGCAGCTCGGAAGCTGATCGCGGCATCCACGCGAAAAGACGAAGGGGGGGAGCTCTAGGGCTTCCCCCCGTTTTCGTTGGGCCCGTCGTATACTCCGACGCGTGGGTGAGGGCGCAGGACACACGATCTGGCTCGTGGGCATGATGGGAGCCGGCAAGTCGGCGGTGGGCCGCGCCCTGGCGGCCCTGCTGGGGCTGCCCTTCGTGGACAGCGATAGCGAGGTCGAGCGCGCCGCAGGGCGCCCCATCTCCGCCCTCTTCGAGCAGGAAGGCGAGGCGCGCTTTCGCGAGCGCGAGCGGGGAGCGATCGAGGCGTGGGCCGGGCGGGCCGCGGTGGTCGCCCTGGGTGGCGGCGCCATCGCCCAACCCGGAGCTGCGGAGCGGCTGGCCGCGTCGGGAACCGTCGTGTATCTCAAAACGGCCCCGGAGACGCTGCTGGCGCGCGTGGGGCGCGCGCGGACACGGCCGTTGCTGAACGGCCTAGACGACGCCGGCCGCCTGGCGGAGATCCGCCGGCTGCTGGAGGAGCGTGGGACGGCCTACGAGAGCGCGAGAATCGTGGTGAGCACGGAGGATCGGGACGTGGCGGCGGTGGCGGAAGCGGTGGCGGAGGAGCTGGCATGACGCGGCGTCGCGTCGTCCAGGTGGATCTGGGGGAGCGTTCGTACCCGATCGTGCTGGGCAACGAGACGCTGGACGATGTCGGCGCGCGGATCGCGCGCTGTACGGGGTCCTCTCAGGCGGCGTTGGTGAGCGTGCCTCCGGTGAATCGCCGTTACGGAGCGCGCGTCGCCCGATCCCTGCGAGACGCGGGCTTGCGTGTCCACCGCTTCGAGATTCCCGACGGAGATGCCGCCAAGACGCTGCGCCAGGTGACGAAGCTCTACGACGGTTTCCTGGAGCGCGGGCTGGACCGCTCGTCGGTGGTGGTGGCCCTGGGCGGCGGAATGGTCGGCGACCTGGCCGGCTTCGCGGCGGCCACCTTCCTGCGTGGGATCCAGTTCGTGCAGGTGCCCACGACGCTGCTGGCCATGGTGGATGCCGGGGTGGGCGGCAAGGTGGGCGTGAACCTGAAGCAGGGCAAGAACCTGGTGGGAGCGTTCCACCAGCCGCGCCTGGTCTGGATCGACGTGGCGGTGCTGCGCAGCCTGCCGCGCCGGCTGCGTGCGGCGGGCCTGGCCGAGGTGGTCAAGGCCGGGGCGATCTGGGACGCGGCCTTCTTCGCCGAGCTGGAGGCGGCCGGCGAGAGGCTGCTGGACGTGGATCCCAAGCTGCTGGTGCCGATCCTGGAGCGAGCCTGCCAGATCAAGGCCGAGGTGGTGAGCGCCGACGAACGCGAGGCGGGCGTGCGCGTGCTGCTCAACTTCGGCCACACCCTGGCCCACGCGGTCGAGGCCCTGCGGCGTTATCGCGGCATCCTGCACGGAGAGGCCGTGGCCATCGGGATGGTCTTCGCAGCGCGTCGTTCCGAAGAGCTGGGCCTGGCCCCCGCGGGCACCGCGAGCCGGCTCCAGGAGCTGTTGGAACGGCTGGAGCTGCCGACTCGAGTGCCCCGTTTCGAGCGCAGGGCTTATCTCCAGGCGCTGGCCGTCGATAAGAAGAAGCGAGACGCACACGTTCGCTTCGTGGTGCTGCGGGGGCTGGGTCGCGCCGAGACGCGCCCGCTCCTGCCGGCGGAGATTCTCCCGCCGGCCCGCGGCCGCCAGGGGGCGGGGAGGGGGCGCGCGTGAGCCAGGCGATGGATACGAGCGAGTTGGAGCGGCTTCAGGGGCTGCTGGGCAGCGATCCGGGGTCGGCGGTCTTTCCGGCGCTGGCGGAGACGCATCGGCGCGCCGGGGAGCCGGGCCAGGCCGAGGTGATCGCACGGGCGGGCCTCGACCGGCGTCCGGATGCCCTGGCGGGGCGTGTGGCCCTGGGCCTGGCGCTTCTGGACCAGGAGCGTCTGGACGAAGCCCGCGTCGAGCTGGAGCGGGTGCTGGCGTCCGTGCCGGATCACCCGGTCGCGCTGGAACGCCTCGCGGCCAGCGATTCGGGCGCTCAGCGGCCGTGGGAAGCGCTGGCTCCGGACCCGCCGGATGCGGATGTGCTGCGTGAGCCCATCGACGGCCCCGAGATCGATGCGGCGTTCGAGCAGGCGACGCCCGAGCGCGACGAGATGGTGAGCGCGGACTCCGTCGCCGCACAGGCGATTCGCAGCCTCGAGAGCGAAGTGCTGGAAGAAGTGGGGAGCGATGAGATCGGGATTCCGGTCTCGACGCAGACCGTGGCCGGCCTGCTCGAGGAGCAGGGGCATGCAGGGGATGCGGCGGCCATGCGCCAGGATCTGGACGCCCGAGTCCTGGCCGATCGCGAGCGGATCATGAGCACGCTCGAGCGTTGGCTCGACAACATTCAGAGGAACAGGGCATGAGCTTCCAGACCATTCTCCAGACCATCGTCGACGGATGCGGAGGCGGCGTCGGCGCCGCGCTGATGGGCACCGACGGTATTCCCATCGATCAGGCGCTGGCGCGCACCGAGGCAGCGCGCACCCTGGAGGAGGAGTTCGGCGCCGCGGGCGTCGAGTTCGGTCGTATCCTCGACGAGATCCGCAAGGTGTCGGACTCCCTGGGCGGCGGAGCCCTGCGTGAGACGGTGGTTACGCTGGCGCGCTTCAGCCTGGTGCTCCACACCGTGGACGACGACTACTTCATCGTGCTGGCGCTGCTCCCGGATGGCAACCTGGGCAAGGCGCGCTATCTCATCCGACGCCATCTGCCCGCGATCCGCGAGGAGTTCTAGAACACTCGTCTCCCGGGCAGCGAACCGCCGCAGGGGGAGGGGAGACCGTGCCGGAAGCGCAACGCATCCTGGTGATCCACGGGCCGAACCTCAACCTGTTGGGAGCCCGCGAGCCCGAGGTCTACGGCGCCACCACCCTGGCGGAGATCGACCGCGCTCTGGAGGCCGCGGGCAAGGAAGCCGGGGCCTCCATCGAATCCTTCCAGTCCAATCACGAGGGTGAGCTCGTCGAGCGCATCCAGGCCGCGGCCGGCACGGCGGACGGGATCCTGATCAATCCCGCCGGGCTTACCCACACCAGTGTGGTGTTGCGCGATGCCCTGCTGGCGACGGGCCTGCCCGTCGTCGAGGTCCACCTGTCCAACGTTCACGCCCGTGAGTCGTTCCGGCGCACCTCGCTGATCTCGGACGTGGCGGTGGGGGTGGTCTGTGGCTTCGGCCCGGCCAGCTACCGGCTGGGCCTGAAGGGCCTGCTCAGCCATCTTCAGCCCGACGGCTGACCCCGCGGGGGCGCTTCCAGCCGAAGCTCCCAGTCGTGTGAAAAACCTCCCGCCGCGGGGGGTTGGGTGCCTCAAGGGCACCTCTATTTCGCCGATAGAACCCACTGGGGGGGCTTATTGCGCCCCCATGACGTCCCGGGGATCTAGTTGGCGGCCAATAAGCGGAAGATCCAGGCTAACGCACAGAAGTTCCTCCAGAAGGGTCAGCTCGACAGGGCCCTGAAGGAGTACCAGACCCTCGTAAAGCTGGATCCGCGAGATTCGAACGCGCGGCTCAAGCTGGGCGACATCGCGCTTCGCCAGGGCGACAAGGACGCTGCAACGGACGCCTACGCCAAGGTGGCCGAGCAGTTCATGAAGGACGGCTTCGACGCCAAGGCCGTCGCCATCTACAAGCAGGTGGGCAAGATCGATCCGGAGCGGCTCGACATCTACGAGCC
>CAMYOO010000114.1 GCA_947260035.1 uncultured delta proteobacterium | reverse complement strand
TGTGGGCCTCGATCGATGCGCTGTCGCGGGTGCCCGGCCTCTCGGCGGTCTGCGAGCGCCGGCCCCTGGCGGGCCAGTACGCCGAGCGCGCACGCGACCCGCAGCGCGCGCGCGAGCTGGAGGATCGCTATCAGCTCGAGCAGCCGGCCTTCAACTCGGGCCTGCTGGCCTTCCCGACCAGCGTGATCCGGGAGGACAGCGTCGAACGTCTGCGCGGCCTCTATCTGCGCTACCGGGATCTCCAGGCGCATCCCTTCGGCGACCAACCGGCGCTCAATCTCTACTTCCGCGGAAGCTGGACGCTGCTGCCCGACTTCTACGCCGCGATCCGCGATCACTCGGCGCGCCACTTCTTCCTGCCCGAGGAGCGCCTGCGCATGATCGGCAAGCACTTTGCCGGCTGGCCCCGGCCGTGGGACGAGGAGAGCCCCTACCACGACGCCTGGCAGGAGAATCTGGCCCGCTTCGAGGAACTCGACGCGCGCCGGCCGCAGCCGCCTCGGGCGCGCTGGAGCCAGGCCGAGGTGCAGCGCTACTGGCTCGAGCTGCGCGCCCGGCGCAGTCTCGGGCTCGCCGGGTCTGCGGCGCGCGATGTCGCCGCGGCGTTGCGCAGCACGCCGGCGGGAAAGCGGGCCAGGCACGTGCTGCGGCGGGTGCGCGAGCGGCTCGGCGGGGGAGGCCCGTGACGCGGCGCCTGCTGGTCACCGTCGCCGACGAGAACTACCTGGAGGCGGCGCGCCAGCTCTTCGCCAGCGTCCACTTCGAAGCCGGCTGGAGCGGCGACCTGATGTTGCTGGCGCACCAGGTGCCGGACGCGCAGCTGGAGCCCTTCCGCGAGCGCGGCATCCTGGTGCGGGGCGTGGACGCCTGGCACGACCGCGCGCCCAGCGGCTATCACGCCAGTCCCATCCTCTCCAAGTTCTTCCTGTTCACGCCGGAGTTTCGCGAGTGGGACCGCGTGCTCTACCTGGACGGGGACATGATGTTCTGGGCCTCGCTGGATGGGCTGGCCCGTCCGGGCGGCTTCCGGGCGATCAGCGACCGGACGGACCTGGCCTGGCAGTTTCGCAACCCGGCGGAGGGAACGGCCGAGCGCCAGGCCGAGCTGGGGCAGCGCTACGACCTGCGCCGCGAAGCCTTCAACACCGGGTTGATGGCGTTCAGCACCGACGTGATCCGCGACGACACGCTGACGGAGCTGCAGCAGCTCTACCTGCGCTACGAGGGCCTGCACGCCAACGCCGACCAGGGCGTGCTCAACCTCTACTTCTACGAGCGCTGGCGGCGCGTGCCGGACTTCTACGCCGCGCTGCGCCACGTGCCGGCGCGCCACTTCTTCGTGCCCAAGCACGCGTTCCGCACCATCGGGCGCCACTTCGTGGGCCACCCGCGCGTCTGGCACCAGGAGAACCCCTGGCACGAGGAGTGGAAGCGCAGCCTGGCGCGCTTCGACCTCATCGACGCCACGCGGCCGCAGCCCCCCGCGCGCGTCTGGAGCGACTGGGAGATCCGCCGCTACTGGGCCTGGCTGCACATCCACCGCGCCCTGCACCCCGCCTGGCAACGCCTGCGCACCTGGCCCCCCCTCCGCCGCCTCCGCGGCGCCTGGCGCAAACTAAGCAACTAAAGGGACAGTCCCGTTAGTTGCCGAGCCTATGGCAGCCAACGTGGCAACTAACGGGACTGTCCCTTTAGTTGCTCAGGGGCGGCCGTGGGATTGGCCTCGGGCTATGGCGGTGGCGATCAGGTGGGCCAGGCGCAAGGGTTCGGGAAGCTCCGACTTGCCGCGGCTGGCGCGCACCAGCGCGGTAGTCTCCTCGGGGGTGAGGCCGGCGCCGGCGGCGTAGAGGCGGTCGCCCACGGCGTGAGCCGCCGGCGATCGTTCGACCAGGGCGCGGCGCTCGTTCAGGCCGGCGGCGTCCAGGGCTGCGAGCAGGCGCTCGTCCCGGGGCTCGCGGCGGTTCACCGCCACCACGGGAAGCCCCAGGCATGCGGACAGGCCGGCGACGTCCACCACCGCCAGCCCGGCCAGGGTGATGCCGCCAAGAATCACGCCCTGGAGCGAAGGGCGGAAGCGCAATCCTTCGATCCACGCGGCCAGGAACTCGGTGGCGCCGTCCCCGTCGATGGGAAACGCCGTTGCGGCCACGGCCTCCACCACGTCGTGCCCCTCCATCAGCACGCCGACGATCGGTGTGTCGAGGCTGGTCCGTTTCTCGAAGGGGCCATCGTCGATCCCCAGCAGGTGCGGCCGCGGCGAAAGCGCCATGGGCCGATTCTACGGCAGGTCCTCGCCGGCCCCGCGATCCTGTGCCGGGCCAGCTGGGCTATCGTCGCGCCCCATGGCGAAAGCGAACGTCGAAGCTCCGGCCCCCGACGCCACCGTCCTCGGGAAGGGCGAGGCTCCGGTGCGCCTGTCGGAGCTCTGGAAGGAGGGCCCGCTGGTGGCCCTGTTCCTGCGTCACTTCGGCTGACCCTGGTGCCGGCGGCACCTGGTCCAGGTGCAACGCGATCTGGAGGCGTTCGAGACCCGCGATGCGAAGCTGGTGGCGATCGGAATGGGAACGGGCGACGAGGCGTCGGCGCTGGCCGAGAGCCTGGGCCTCGGCTTTCCGATCTTCGGCGACCCGGAGCATCGCGTCTACGACGCCTTCGGCCTGGGCCGCGCGGGCTGGCTGGGGCTCATGTTGCGGCCGGTCTTGGAGAGCCCGCTGGGCGCCTTCCGCGACATCGCCGAGGCCGACCTCAAAGCCTCGATCAACCCGCGCAGCGACGTCCAGCGCCTGGGCGGCGAGGCGATCGTGGACTCACGAGGGGGCGTGCGCTGGTTGCACCGCGCCGAGCGCACCGACGACATCCCGCCGAACGCGACGCTCCTGGCTGCGCTGGACGCGCTCTAGCGCGCCCCTGGTCGGAGCCGCGCTGGCTCTCGCCACGCCGGCTGCCGCCTTCGACGCGTGGACCGACGCCGCGCTGTACGCGTTCGAGTACCGGGTCGATCTCGCGTCGATCGAAGCGACCCCCGGGCAGGAGGTCCGGCTCTGGGTGCCGGCTCCTGTGAACGAGCCGGCGCAGCGCGTGCTGCAGCTTCATGTGGATGCGCCGGTGCCCCATCAGGTCGCGCGGGACGCCCACGGCAACCGCATCGTGCACCTGACGTGGCGCGGCGCGACCGCCGGCGAGCTGATCGTGCGCTCGCTCGTCCGACGTGCGCCGTCTCGCGCCGTTCCGCCCGAAGATGCGCACCCTGGGACGCCGCTCGATCCCGCTCACTACACGGCGGCGGCCAGCCGGATTCCCCTGGGCGGCGTGATCGAGGCCCTGGGCGAGCAGGAGAGCCGCGGAGCGGTCGGCAGCGCGCAGAAGGTCCGAAGCTTCTACGCTTACGTGACGGCCAACATGAAGTACTCGAAGCACGGCGACGGCTGGGGGCAAGGCGATGCAGTCTGGGCCTGCGCCTCGCGCTACGGGAACTGCACCGACTTCCACTCGGTCTTCATCGGCATGGCGCGCAGCCAGGGAATTCCGGCGCGCTTCCTGATCGGCTTTCCGATCCCGGCAGGCACCGCCGAGGGCGAGATCCGCGGCTACCACTGCTGGTCGGAAGCCTGGCTGCCCGACGCGGGCTGGTGGCCGCTCGACGCCAGCGAGGCCTGGAAGTCGCAGCGCATCGACGACTACTACGGAGCGCTCCCCAGCGACCGCATCCGCTTCAGCGTGGGCCGGGACCTGGTGCTCTCGCCTCCCCAGGCGGGAGAGCCGCTCAACTACTTCATCTACCCGTATGCGGAGGTGGACGGTGTCGCCGTGGAGAAGGTCCCGGCGCGCTTCCACTTCCGGCGGCTGCCCGGACCGACGGCGTCGCATTGACGCCGAGCGTGCGAAGAGGAGAAGCCATGGCCGAGATCCGCTTGACGGAACTCGTCCCTGCCGGCGGTTGAGCCCGCAAGCTGGGCGCTGAGGACCTGGTTCAGGTCCTGAAGGAGATCGAGCCGTTTGCTCATTCCTGGGTGGACCCCGACGTGGGGCCGCTCGAGGACGCGGCACTTGTGCGCCCGGCGTCCGGCTCGCCCCTCGCGTTCACCGTGGACTTCATCACGCCCATTGTCGACGACCCCGAGGCCTACGGCGCCATCTCGGCGGCCAACGCGCTCTCCGACGTCTACGCCATGGGGGGCGAGCCCCAGGTGGCGCTGGCGGTCTGCGGCTACCCCGACGACAAGCTGCCCCTCGAGATCCTGACGCGCATCTTCCGCGGCGGGCGCGACAAGGCGGCCGAGGCGGGCTGCGCCATCGCCGGCGGTCACACGGTGCTGGACCCGGAGCTCAAGTACGGCCTGTGCGTGATCGGGAACGTGGACCCGCAGCAGCGTCTCACCCACACCGGAGCGCGCCCCGGCGACAAGCTGGTCCTCACCAAGCCGATCGGCACCGGCCTGGCGGCCCAGGCCATCAAGAAGCGCCGCCTCAGCGACGAGCACATCGCGTTGGCGATCGAGGTGATGACGACCCTCAATCGGGACGCCAAGGATGCCGCGCTGGCCGCCGGCGCCCGCGCAGCCACCGACGTCACCGGCTTCGGGTTGCTGGGCCATCTGCACCACCTGCTGCTGGGTTCCGGCGCGGCCGCGGCCCTGGACTTCGAAGCCGTGCCCCTGCTGCCCTTCGCCCGCGGCCTGGCGGAAGAGGGCCTGGTGCCCGGCGGCAGCAAGCGCAACCTGGACTACGTGGCGCAACACACACGCTTCGCGGAGGCGCTGGGAGACGTGGAGCGGCTGCTGGTCTGCGACGCCCAGACCTCCGGCGGCCTGCTTCTGGCCGTGCCGCCTGAGGGTGAGACCCGCTTGCTCGCCGAGCTAGGCTCTCGGGGTACCCCGACGGCCGCGGTCCTCGGCGAGGTGACCGAGGGCGAGTCGGGTACGATGGTCGTTCGCGGCTGAAACCGCGTCGGAGGACCCCCATGAGCAGCACCACCGATTCCCAGGGCACCCCGTTCCATCTCCAGGGCAACTACGCGCCCGTGACCGAGGAGATGACTGCCACAGACCTCCCGGTGGAAGGAACCATTCCGCCGGAGCTGGCGGGGGCCTACTACCGCAACGGGCCCAACCCGCGCTCCGGGGAGTCGCCGCACTGGTTCCTGGGCGACGGCATGGTGCACGGCGTGCATCTGGAGCGCGGAGCCGCCCGCTGGTACCGCAACCGCTACGTGCAGACCCGCTACCTGACCGAGGGCGAGGACGAGGTGATCTTCGTTGACGACCAGGGCCGGGTCGACCACACCGCCGCCAAGGCCAACACGAACATCGTCGGTCACGCCGGAAAGCTCTTCGCGCTGGTGGAGAACGCGTTTCCCACCCAGCTGACCCGGGAGCTGGACACCGTGGGTCTGCACGACTTCGGCGGCCGGCTCACCACGGCGATGACCGCCCATCCGAAGCTGTGCCCCATCACGGGGGAGATGCACTTCTTCGGCTACGGCTTTGTGCCGCCCTTCCTGACCTATCACGTGGCCGATGCCGCCGGCGAGTTGGTCAAGAGCGTCGAGATTCCGGTACCCGGACCGACCATGGTGCACGACTTCGCCATCACCGAGCGCCACGCCATCTTCATGGACCTGCCGGTGGTCTTCAGCGGCGAGCGGCTCCTGGAAGGGGGCATGCCCTACGCCTGGAGCGACGACTACGGGGCGCGCCTGGGCGTGATGCCCCGCGGCGGCTCGGCCGAGGACCTGGTCTGGTTCGAGATCGAGCCCTGCTACGTGTTCCATCCGCTGAACGCCTTCAGCGATGGAAACCAGGTGGTGCTCGACGTGGCGCGTTACCCCGAGCTGTGGCGCGAGAGCGCGGCCGACTTCAGCACGGCCAGCCTGCACCGCTTCACATTGGACCTGGCGGCCGGCTCGGTGAAGGAGGAGGGCCTGGACGATCGCGGGATCGAGTTCCCGCGCATCGACCCGCGCGTGGAGGGCCTGCCCCACCGCTTCGGCTACGCGGTTCGCTTCGCCTCGGCCGTGGACGGGCCGGCGCTGCAGTCGCTGATCCAGTACGACCTGAGCGGCGGCGGCGCTCGCGAGCACGACTTCGGGCCGGGCCGCGCGCCCGGTGAAGCGGTGTTCGTGCCCGCCTCGGACGCGGCGGCCGAGGACGAAGGCTGGGTGCTGACCCTGGTCTACGACCAGGGGCGCAACGCCAGCGAGCTGGCCATCCTGGACGCCTCGCGCTTCGACGCTCCGCCGGTGGCCATGGTGAAGCTGCCCCAGCGGGTGCCGTTCGGCTTCCACGGCAACTGGGTGCCGCTCTAGGCCGACAAGGAGTGTCGGCCTGCAGCGCCGGGCCTGCCTAGCTCAGCTTCTGGCGCATGGTCACCAGCTCTTCCGCGCTGGTGGGGTGGATGCCGATGGTGGCGTCGAACTGGGCCTTGGTGGCGCCGCACTTCACAGCCACGGCGAAGCCCTGGACGATCTCGCCCGCCTCGTGGCCCACCACGTGCACGCCGACCACGCGGTCGCTCTTCGGCTCCACCACCAGCTTCATCAGCATGTTCTCGTCGCGCCCGGTCAAGGTGTGCTTGAGGGGGCGGAAGGTCGAGCGGTAGACGTCGACCTCGCCGTAGCGTTGGCGGGCCTCGGCCTCGGTCAGGCCCACGGTCCCGAGCGGCGGATGGCTGAAGACGCACGACGCCACATCCTCGTGGTCGGGGCGGGTGGGCTCGCCGCCGAAGACGGTCCTCACCAGGGCCATGGCCTCGTGGATGGCCACCGGCGTGAGCTGCAGGCGGTTGGTCACGTCCCCGATCGCCAGGATGTGGGGCAGGCAGGTGCGCGAGTACTCGTCTACCACGATAGCGCCGTCGTCGTCGAGCTCGACGCCGATCTCCTCCAGGCCCAGGTCCAGGGTGAGCGGGTGGCGTCCCACCGCGTACAGGATCTGGTCGGCCTCGAGCACCTTGCCGTCGTCGAGCACGGCGAGCACTCCGGACGGTGTCTTCTCGATGGAGGCCACGTTGACATCGAAGCGCAGGTCGACGCCGTGTTCTCGCATGGCCTCGGCAATGAAGTGCCGGCAATCGTCGTCGAAGCCGCGCAGGAAGAGCGGGCCGCGGTAGAGCTGCACCACCTCGGCGCCCATGCCCCGGAAGATTCCGGCAAACTCGACGGCGATGTAGCCGCCGCCCACCACGATCACGCGGTTCGGCAGCTGCGCCAGATGGAAGGCCTCGTTCGAGGTGATGGCGTGGCCGATGCCCGGCACGTCCGGCAGGAAGGGCCAGCCTCCGGTGGCCACCAGGATGTGGTCGGCCGTGTAGCTCTTGCCGCCCACGCTCAGCGTGTAGGCATCCTCGAAGCGCGCCCGGCCCTCGATCAGGCGCACGCCGGCCTGCTCCAGCAGGGTGCCGTAGACCCCGTTCAGCCGCGCGATCTCCTGGTTCTTGTTGGAGAGCAGCGTCTGCCAGTCGAAGCCCTGGGTCTGGACGTCCCAGCCGAAGCCGGCGGCGTCGGCCGCCTCGTCGGCCACGTGGGCCGCATACACGAAGAGCTTCTTGGGGATGCAGCCCACGTTGACGCAGGTGCCGCCCAGGTCGCGCTCCTCGGCCACCGCCACCCGGGCCCCGGTCGCCGCCGCCATGCGCGCGGCTCGCACGCCGCCCGAGCCGGCGCCGATCACGAAGAGGTCGAAGTCGCGTTCGGTCGCCATGGTCGCCGCCCTCAGCCCAGCAGCTTCTTGATGAGGCGCGTCTTGATGCGGCCGTAGGGCGGGTACATGGGCTTCGGGTCGAAGCGCCAACCCTTGGTGAGCACGGACTTGCGGTGGCTGAACGTCTCGAAGGACGAGCGTCCGTGGTAGGAGCCCGTGCCGCTGGGGCCCACGCCGCCGAAGGGAAGCTCGGGATTCGCGATGTGCCAGAGGATGCCGTTCACGCACACGCCGCCGGAGCTGGTGCCCTGCACGACGGCCTCTTCGTGAGCGTCGTTCTTGGTGAAGATGTAGAGCGCCAGCGGCTTCTCGCGGCGGTTGACGAAGGCGATGGCCTCGTCCATGTCGTCCACCGCCAGCACCGGCAGGATGGGGCCGAAGATCTCGTCGTCCATCGCCGGCGCATCCGGCGCTACGTTGCGCAGCACCGTGGGCGCGATGTAGCACTGCTCCTCGTCCAGCTCGCCGCCGAAGGCCACGTCGGCGTCCTTCAGCAGGCCCGCCAGCCGGGCGTGGTGCTTGCGGTTGATGATGCGCGCGTAGTCGGCGCTCTGCTTGGGATCGGCGCCGTAGAAGCCCTCCACCGCCCGGCTCAGCGCCTCCACCAGCTCGTCTTCCCGAGAGCGGTGCACCAGCACGTAGTCCGGCGCCACGCAGGTCTGGCCGGCGTTCAGGAACTTGCCCCAGGCGATGCGCCGCGCGGTCGTCTCCATGTCCACGTCGGCGTCCACCAGGCACGGGCTCTTGCCGCCCAGCTCCAGGGTCACCGGCGTCAGGTGCTTCGCCGCCGCCGCCATCACCACCTGGGCCACGTGCCCGTTGCCGGTGTAGAAGATGTGGTCGAAGCGCTCGGCCAGCAGCGCCGAAGTCTCGTCCACGCCGCCTTCCACCAGATCGATCGCCTCGGGGTCCAGGTAGCGGGGCGCCAGGTGCGCCAGCTCGGCCGAGGTGTGCGCGCTCACCTCCGAGGGCTTGAGCATCACCGCATTGCCCGCCGCCACGGCGCCCACCAGCGGCGCGAGCAGCAGCTGCACCGGGTAGTTCCAGGGCGCGATGATCAGCGCCACGCCCAGGGGCTCGCGCACGATGCGCGAGCGCGCGGGCCGCACGTTCATCGGCGAGGCCACCCGCTGCGGCCGCGTCCAGCGCTTCAGGTTCTTGAGCGCGCCGTCGGCCTCCGCCTTCACCGAGCCCAGGTCGGCCAGGAAGCCCTCCAGGTTGGGCTTGCCCAGATCGGCCTTCAAGGCGGCCTCCAGCGCGTCCGCGTTCTCGCGCACCAGGGCGCGGATGCCCAGAAGCTGCTCGCGGCGCCACTCCAGGGGGCGCGTACCGCCGGCGTCGAAGGCGCCGCGCAGGCGCTCGACCCGGCCGGGGATGGACGCGACATCGCTGTGGGGCTCGGACAGGCTGGGGGCTGCACTCACGGGAGTCTCCTCCGGATCAAGTCTACCCCAGGAGGGGGTGGCTCCGGTGCTAGGCTGCCCGTATGGGACCCGTTGCCGTGGCGCTGCTCGGAGCCCTGCTGGTGGGACACGCCGTCCCGGCCGCGGTCCCGGACTTCGCTCCGCGCACACGGTCGCACCATCTGGCGCCGGGCCGGATCCTGGTGGCCAGCCCCAAGGTGCACGGACCCATCTTCCGCCAGAGCGCGGTGCTGCTGCTGGAGTACTCGGCCGAGGGCGCCCTGGGCCTGGTGATCAACCGTCCCACCGACGTTCCCCTGACCCGCCTGCTGCCCGACGAGAAGGCCCTGGTGCGGCGTCCGGACACGGCCTGGGTGGGCGGGCCGGTGGGGCGCGAGACGCTCTGGATCCTGCTGCGGGCTGCGCCGCCGTCGGGTGAGTCGAAGGTCGTGGTGGACGGCGTCCACTCCACCACCAGCCTCGCCACGCTGCGCGCAGCCCTGGAGGCGGGCACGCCCGCGTCGGGGATTCGCGCCTACGTGGGCTACGCGGGCTGGGCGCCGCGCCAGCTGGACGACGAGGTGACCCGCGGCGACTGGTACATCGACCGGGGCGCCGCCGAGTGGATCTTCGAGCGCGACGCGGCCGA